>JAFYCC010000037.1 GCA_017539885.1 Oscillospiraceae bacterium | reverse complement strand
GAGAGCTTTTTACGCACAGGACGCTGTTCCTACCCCTCAGAACTGTTTGATCCTGTGCCACAGAGCCGCAGATTAGGGCGGACGTCCACGGGTGTGATGACTCAGATAACGTAGTGCCCGAAGCACTCAGGGTAGTCAACCGGGCTTCTCTCGTTTCCGGGAGCAAGCCCCCGCTTCATACCGTCAGGTTAAGCGGTGGGTGGTTGACTCGCGCACACCTCCCCTGCCGGTCGGGATGACGAAGGTCGTCTTCGCGATGGCCTTGTCAAAGAGAACGATCAGCTGCGGCAGCACCGTCAGCACGAGCACGACGGAGATGAGCGCGCCGCGTCCGACGGCCAGTCCGATGTGGCCGACGTACACGTCGCTGACGCGGTAGCCGATCAGGAAACCGGCCATCGTCATGATGGAGCCGGAGGTGAATACCGTCGGAAAGGCCTCGCTCACGGCCTTTGCCATCGCCTCGCGCGTATCACAGAGCTGCCGCTGCGCGAGATAGCGGCTCATGAGCACGATGGCGTAGTCGATCGTCGCGCCCATCTGGATGGCCGAGACGATCATGTTCGTGACGAAAGAGCAGTGCGTATCCGTCAGATACGGGAAGGAGAAATTGATCCATATGCAGCCCTGGATGGCGAAGACGAGCACTGCCGCCGCCACGGGGCTGCGGAAGGTGAACAGCAGGATCGCGAACACGAAGCCGATGGTGAGCACGTTGATGAGCACCGAGTCGCTGCTGTAGGACTCGCGCAGATCGCGCGCGACCGTGATGTCGCCGAGGATCATCACATCGTCCCTGCCGTAATACTGCAGAGCCACGCTGCGGATGTTCTCGACGAACGCGACGCTCTCCTCGCCCTCGTCCGCGACAGCGGCGCCGAGCACGAGGCGATCCCAGTTCTCGCCGCGCAGCTGGCCGACGGCCTGCTCGAGCTGGCCGCGCAGCGAAACGAGATGCTCCGTCTGCTCCGGCGTGAGCGTGACGACGCCCTGATCGACCTTTTCGAAAAGATAGAGGAACATGTCCACGAGCGGCACCTGATAGTCCGAAGAGGCGCCGAAGAGCGCCTGATACTCCCCGTGCTCCACGCCGTAGGCCTGATAGAGCAGTCTCGCGCGCTCCACGTCGATGTCCAGCAGTTCCGCGAAGGCGCGCGGCGCGACGCTGTCGGTGAGCACGTGCCCGTTCGCCAGTTCCACGCCCGCGAGTCCCGTCGCCGTCTTGATCTCCGGAAAGGTCTCCAGTTCCTGCAGGATGGCTTTTTCCGCGGCGTAGTCGCGGCCGCGCAGCATCACGACCGTCGTGGTCAGCGGCGAGAAGGTGCTGCGGATCTTCTGCTGCGCGGCACGGCGCTCGTTGTACACGATCTCGCTGATGCTCTTGTCGGCGAAAGCGTACTCCGTGTGGCCGGAGCACCAGATCGCGACCGGCAGGATCAGGGCGAACACGATGACGAGCGCGAACTTGCCGCGCATGAGAAAGCGTCCCCAGCCCTCCAGATTCGGGATGAGGTTCCTGTGCTCCGTCTTCTGCAGCGCGCGCGGGAACAGCAGGATCAGGCCGGGCATCAGAAGGAACACCGTGAGCATGCTGCAGATGATGCCCTTCGCCAGCACGATGCCGAGGTCATAGCCGAGGCGGAAGCGCATGAGCGTCAGCGCCGCGAGTCCCGCGATGGTCGTCAGGCTCGAGGAGGCGATCTCCGAGATGGATTTTGCCAGCGCCTCGATGAGCGCCTCGCGCAGCGTCGGCTGGCGGTGCGTCTCGTCCTGATATCGGTGGGCGAAGATGATCGCGTAGTCGATCGCCAGCGCCAGCTGCATGATGATCGCGATGGAGTTGGTGATGGAACTGATCTCTCCGAGCCAGAAATTCGTGCCCATGTTCAGCAGCGCTGCGAACACGAACACGATGGCGAAGATGACGACTTCGAAATAGCTGCGCGAGGTCAGAAGCAGCACCGCCGCGATGACGATCGCCGCGATGATGAGGATGCCGCCCATCTCTCCGGCAATGACCTCGTTATAGTCGCGGCCGACTTCCGTCCAGACGTAACGGTCGTAGGGCTCGATCAGTTCCTGGATGCGTTCCATGGACGCGATCACGTCTTCGTCCTCGTTGTTTCCGGCAAACAGAACGGTCAGCAGCGCGGAGCTGGAGGTGTAATGCGCCGGACTGTCGTCGAAGCCGAGGCTTGCGACTCTCGGCAGTCCGCCGATCTCTTCCGCCAGCCGTTCCGCAGTCTCGTAAGTGATGTTGGAGATCATGATATCCGCCGTGGCAAACCCGGTAAACTCGCTCTCCATCACGGACAGGCCGCGCCGCGTCTCCATGTCCTTCGGCAGAAAGGCGGCGATATTGCCGTTGGTATGCACGCGTCCGATCGACAGCACACAGTAGATCGCCATGATCGCGAACAGCAGAAAAATCAGGTAGCGCGAATCCACGATCGTACGCGCCACCCGCTGCATCAGGTTCGGCTTTTCAGTTGTCAGTTTGGCTGTGCTGTCCATGCGGGACTCCATTCTCGGCCTTGACAGTTGTCTTTGAATAAACTACAGTTGGATTATAAGGCGGCAGCGCGGACGCCGTCAAGCGTCAACACAGCGCTTTCCGTTGCATTTTCACCAAAAAAAGGAAAGTGTCCATAAAAGCGAGGCAGGCCATTAACCGGGCCGGAAACGACAGCCGCAGCGTGCGGAACACAAAGAAAAAGCTTCGCGGCGTGCTGCTGCAGCTGCCGCAGGAAAAGCCCGTAAACGAGTTCGCCGGCTGCGTCGGGCTGGTCCACAGCCGGCTGGACGACGGTCTGCGGGAGACGCCGGAGGAGATCAGCCTCCCGGCCGGCTCCATCATTCCGGCGAGCATTGAGTCCTGCATCCGGGACGAAAAACAAAAACCGCACAGGATATACAAAGGAGGCGCCACATGGACAAGAAAACGATGCGCGGTCTGATGATCTACGGAAAAGGCGACTACCGCTACGAAACGGATATTCCGATCCCGACGCTGCGGCCGGACGACATTCTCCTGCGCAGCGAAGGCTCCGGCGTATGCGCCAGCGACGTAAAATGCTGGCATGGCGCG
>JAFYCC010000005.1 GCA_017539885.1 Oscillospiraceae bacterium | reverse complement strand
GGTCTACCTCCATGAGCAAATGCACGTGATCCGGCATGATTTCCATCTCTATGACGTCGATACGGTTCTCACAGCATACTTCCTCTATGAGTTCCTTTAAGCGTTCATCGACGCCGTTGACCAAGACCTTTCGGCGGTATTATGGACACCAGACCACATGATATTTGCAGGAGTACACCACATTTCTATTGCTCTTATATTCCATAAGCACATTATACTACATTTTCGAATCTATTGCAAGAACTTGCCCTGTTAAATGACGGGGGAATAAGGTGTGCCTTATATCCCCATGTCTAAAGGCAGAGGCTTTACGGCACATTTGGTAACGGATCCAATCGCTTGTTTTGAGAGGCTTACTATGTTTTATCTGATCAGGAACACATTGGAGGAGTGCGCGGCGGAAGCAGTGCGCGCCGGAGAGACTCAGTACGTCGCCGTACTGACGACAGAAGAATGGGCGCGCGACCGGGAGCGTTTCGATATGGGCATCGATCTCGATCTCGACCCGTCCGCGATCCACAGCACGAAGGTTGAGGTCAACTACGACTCGCTGACCGGCTCCTTTTCCATACCAGACCGCGGTGCGCTGTCCGCCGATGATCACAGATTCGCTTTCGCGCTGGATGAGCGCGGCGTCGTGTTCATCGATGACACAGGCGCCGTGCAGCGCATCCTCGACGGGATACGGCGCAGCAAGCTCTGGCGTTTCCCCTGTCTGGAGCGCTTTCTCTACGATTTTCTCGAACAGATCGTCCACGACGATCTGCACCTGATGGAACTGTATGAGAGTGAACTCGATCTCATTGAAAAGAACATTCTAAGCGGCGAGGAAGGCGAATATCTCAAGCACATCAATGAAGTCCGCGGCGATCTGCGTGAACTGCGCGTTCACTATGAGCAGCTCATCGACCTCGGGCAGGAGCTGGAGGAAAACGAGAACGATTTCTTCAAGGAAGAAAACCTGCGCTACTTCCATATGTTCTCCAACCGTATGGCGCGTCTGTACGATGTGGTCACCTCTCTGCGCGACTACACGATGCAGCTCAGCGATCTGTATCAGTCACAGATCGATCTCAAGCAAAACCGCATCATGACCGTGCTGACCGTCGTAACGTCCATTTTCCTGCCGCTGACGCTCATCGCCGGCTGGTACGGGATGAATTTCATCTATATGCCCGAACTGCGCTCGCCCTACGGCTACCCCGCCGTGATCGCCGTAAGTGTTCTGATCGTTGTGGCATGCCTTCTGTTCTTCAAACGAAAAAAATGGCTGTAGCGGAAAGCAAACGCTGCCGGATTTCCGGCAGCGTTTCTCTTTTTCGGTCGCTTATTTCCCGTCGAGCCCGGCATCCACATGCCGGTAGATCAGCAAGGCGATCACTGCATTGAGCACATCCGCGACAAGCTGCGCCCAGATGAGGCCGGTCAGACCCCAGAACGCGTTCATGACGAGCGCGACAGGCACGATCAGCGCGATGTGGCGCAGCATCGCGAGCAGAAATGAGATCTTTCCCTTTCCCACGGCGTTCATATAGTTGACGATGTGGTAGCCGACCATCATGAACGGCAGCGAGAAACAGCGGCCGCACAGGAACGCGACGCCCTGCTCGATCGTTGCCTCCTCTGCAATAAACGCCGCTACGATCGGCCGCGCGAAAAGCCTGAAGAATACCGTGCACACGCAGGCGAAAATCAGGATCGCGTTTCTGGAGAGTCTGCTGAACTGCCGCATTCGGACATGGTCTCCGGAACCGTAATTGTACGCCACAAGCGGCACCATGCCCAGGCAGACGCCGAGTCCGACATAGATCGGGATGCGCTCGAGTTTAAGAATGATGCCCATAGCGGCAAGCGCTATGTCTCCGTAGCCTGCGGTCAGCCGGTTGATGACGATTGTGACGATGTCAAAAAGGAAGACGCTGACCGCTGCCGGGATCCCGACGGAGTACAGGGCCTTTCGCGCCGCGCCGTCGAGTCTGCACAGGCCCCGCGGGATCGTCAGTACCGTCTTGTCACGCAGCCGGTGATAGATTGCGAGGAAATAGCCCAGCGAGATAAAATTGGAGAGCATGGTCGCGATACCCGCGCCAAGCACTTCGCTGCCCTTCGGAAGCAGAACGAACATGAAAAGCGGATCGAGCAGCACGTTGAGCAGGCTGCCGATCGCGACGCCGATGCCAGCCTCTCTGGAATAGCCCGCATTGCGGATCATCTGCGGCATACACATGGACAGTACCGTCGGCACGCCGCCTATGACGGTAGTCGTCAGAACGTACTGCTTTCCGTAGCGCAGCGTGTTATCGCTCGCGCCGAGCAGCCGCAGCAGAGGCTCCAGAAACAGTAGCGACAGCAGCGAAAACGCCAGCGCGCAAAGCGCAGCCGCCGCGACGCTGTAGGCGGCAACGCGCCGCGCTTCCTCCGGCTTCTTCTCTCCGATCAGCCGCATCATCAGGCTCCCGCCGCCCACGCCGAACACGTTTGAGATTGCCGCCTCGAACAAATAGACCGTCAGTGCCAGCGATGACGCGCCCATCATATAGGGATCGTTTGTGCGGCCGATGAACCAGGTATCCGCGAGATTGTACAGCAGCAGGATCATCTGACTGGCGATCGTGGGCAGCGCCATGATCGCCAGCGCCTTTACCGGGCGCATCGTCTTAAACAGCGCGTTTTTCTCCGCACTCAGGCCGTGCCCCTCTTCCAGCCGGTCTTTTTCAGACTTTGCCGTAGATTCTCACTTCCTTTCGCGCCGGTCTCGGCGTTGATCCGATCATTTGATGAGACTCCTTAGCGTCTCGAACAGGACGTCCGGCTCAACCGGTTTTGACAGATGCGCGTTGAGCCCGGCCTGCATGCTGCGCTGGACGTCCTCGTCGAAAGCGTTGGCCGTCAGGGCGATGATGGGGACTGAAGCCGCGTCCGGCCTGTCCATTGCCCGGATCGCCCTGGTTGCCTCAAGTCCGTCCATTTCCGGCATCCGCATGTCCATCAGGATCGCGTCGTAATACCACGGCTCGCGACTTGAGAACATCTCTACGGCGATACGTCCGTTCTCCGCGAGATCCGCCTCTATTTCCTGCATTTCCAGAACCATCATCATGATCTCCGCATTGACGGACACGTCCTCCGCCAGCAGGACGCGGCGGCCTTTGAGCTCTGCAGCGGACTGCGAAAGGCTTTCGTTCTTGCGCCGGAACGCCTCGCGAAACACCTCGAGCACGCTGCCTGCGAACAGCGGCTTTGAGGCGAAAGTATCCACGCCCGCCGCTCTGGCTTCGTCGGCTATGTCATCCCAGTTGAAAGCCGTGAGGATGATGATCGGCGTCTCGCTGCCGACGACAGCACGTATCTGACGGGTCGTCTCGACGCCGTCCATTTCCGGCATGCGCCAGTCGATCAGGATCAGATTGAAGTCCTCTCTTCTGCCATGGCGGATCCTGACCTTGTCCACGCCCTCCCAGCCGGACTCCGCGGTCTCGCAGCGCACGCCGACCTGTCCGAGAACGATTTCCGCGTGTTCGAGTGCGATCGGGTCGTCATCGATCACAAGCACGCTCATCTCGTGCGGAGCTGGTCCAACGTCCGCGGTCTCGATGCTTTTCCTGTCCGATTCGCCAAGCGTCACTGTCACGGTAAAGGTGGTGCCTACGCCCTTCTCGCTCTCCACCTCGATCTGACCGTTCATCAGTTCCACGATGCTTTTGGTGATCGGCATGCCCAGTCCGGTGCTACCGTAGCGGCTTGTGGATGTGGAATCCTCCTGGCTGAATGCGTCGAAAACATGGGGCAGATACTCTCTGCTCATTCCGATGCCGGTGTCGCTGACGCGCATTTTCAGCGTCGCCTTCCGGTCATACCTCGTTCCTTCCTCTATGAGGAAACTCACGGAACCCCCTTCGGGAGTGAATTTCACTGCGTTGCCGAGGATATTGATCATTACCTGCTTGAGCTTCATGGCGTCGCCGACGTAATAATCGTCTATTTTGCCCTTGAGCTGGCAGTCGTAGTGCAGGCCCTTGTCCCGGCACTGTCCGCCGATGATGGTGTTGACCTGCTCCAGCGCCTTGGAGAAGGAAAACTCCTCCTTCTTTATCGTCATACGTCCAGACTCGATGCGGCTCATGTCCAGGATGTCGTTGATGATCCCCAGCAGATGCTGCGCGGACGCGCCCATCTTTCCCAGATACTCCTTGATCCTGTCACTGGCCGTCGGATCGTTCATGGCGATGTTGTTCAGCCCGATGATCGCGTTCATGGGCGTTCGGATTTCATGGCTCATATTGGACAGAAAGGCCGTTTTCGCCTGATTGGCGTGCTCCGCTGCTACCAGCGCGTCACGCAGCGCCTCCCTGCTCTCGGCGAGCTCTTCCTTCTGTTTGTGCTCCCGCTCGAACGAACGCTCTAGTTCTCTGCGGTACTCCTCCTTCTCATCCTCCAGCACGAAGCTGTGCAGCACGCTCGTGCCGAGCATGTATCCCATCGCATAGAACGGCATCAGCGGATAGAAAACCTGTAGCGTGATCAGCGCGATCATGGCGACGCCGAACAGACCGACCGTCAGGTGCCGCAGTTTGACGCTGCCCTCGGATCGAACGGTTATCCGCAGCGTGTACACCGCGGTAAGCAGGAACATCAGTATCTGGACCATCAGCGTCGCGTAGCGGGCAGGCCCCGCGTGATAGCTGCCGCCGTCATCGAACCGGAACAGGATCGGGTAGAAAAAGTTGACGAGGATCGCGACGATCTCAAGAATGAAGAAGATCCGGCCGGTGAGATGCAGGATCTTCTCCACGACGCTGCCGCCCTTCAGATAGGAGATGACGTACTGCGTCCACAGCATGACAGCCGCAGCCATCGCGGCGAAGTACACTACTGTATCGGCGTAGAGTGCCGGAATCCAGCCCTTCGCCTCCAGAATACCCCACAGCAGATCGGTCACATAGTAGGCCATCACGCCGTAAAGGAACAGCCGGTAGTTCCGCTGCGTCGCCGTCAGTTTCCTGTTCGGCCACAGGACGTCTCGGTTGACGATCAGCAGAAGTACCGCCGCAAGTATGCCGATGATCGAATACGTCATATTCTTCCTCTCTCGTCGTTTGCGGGATACAGACCGTACGCATGTTGCGCGTCCGATAGAATCATCTTACCACGGCGCGCCTTTTATTTCCAGTAGCCAGCAGGCTGTTTCACCAGGGATTGCCGATTTCCGTGCGTCCCTTGTCTGCTGCGGCGTCCTGTCAGGCGCCGCCGGCAATCTGACGGATCGTTTCGGCATACAGTTCCGCATGGTTGATGGATAGATCTCCGTGCCGGAAACCGGGCACGCAGTGCAGTTTGCAGGCAGGAATCGTCCCGGCGATGACCTCGGCGGAACGCCTGATCTCGCGCCGTTCCCTGCCGCCGTAAAACACATGGACATCCGCTGAAGTGCAGCGGATCGAATCTTTCAGCGCATAGGATGTGTTTGCTTTCAGGAAGGCGATCATGTCGTTCTTTTTGATCCTGCACGTGTCGCGGTAGTATTCCTCAAACAGCTCCGGCTTGATGTGCAGAGACTGAAACTGCGCTCTGGCGAAAGATCTGTTCCGAATCATGCCGAAACTGCCGCCGATGGCCGGCGCGATCAGGGCGTTCGTCAGCCTTGAGGGGATCACCGCCGCGCTTTCCGCCAACGCATACGCGCAGATATCCCGCTCCTCCGAGAGGATCTCCAGAAGAATCTGCGCGCCCAGCGAAAGTCCCCCGATCATCAGCACGGATCCGCCGCAATGTCCATTGATCCAGGCTATGACCTCCTCGGCGTTGTCCTCTATGGTCGTGAACGAGCAGTCGCTGCCGGCATGTCCGTCCAGAACAGGCAGAACGACATGGAACTCGTTCTCCAGATGCTCTGCTGTCTCCCTGTAATTCCACCAGGACAGTCCGCCGCCGTGCAGCAATACGACGGTTTCCCTCTGCGGCTGACCGTACTCCCGAATCTGCACGCCAGATCCTCCTCTCCGTATATCAATTCCTACCGGCAATCTACCATACCGCTGCCCGTTAATCAAGTAGTGCTGCAGACCGGCAGCCGACACTGTGCAGGGCAGCAAGAACAGGTCCGTATCGTTTCCCCGACGGAAACATCGAGAAAAGCCATTGCGAAAGCGCTGGTTTTCCCGTATACTTTATATGTTGACATCCAACACTACGGAGAATGGAGGATATTATGATAATTAAAGCTGTAAAATTCAGACGAGACGGATTCTATACCCAGCCTTTCGTCTTTGGCGGTGAAGATGGGCCGGATAATTATGATCCCAGTATCCGTTATCGGGGCAGCCTCCAGAACTACCTGATCGATACCGGAGACGAGGTGATCCTCGTAGACACCGGATTGCCTGCCGGGACGCCGGAGGAGCAGCCCGATGAGAACAGCCCGCTGTACACGGGCAGAGACATTTGCAGTTATCTCGAAGCGCTCGCCGCGATGGGTTATGAGCGCGAGCAGGTGACAAGGATTCTGCTGACCCACAAGCACGGCGACCACTCCGGCGAGCTGCGTTCTTTCCCCAATGCGAAGATCTACGTCGGCGAGGAAGAAGCCGCCGCAGAAGAACTGCATGGACTGGACAACATCGTACCCGTAACGTTCACAGACGGCGCATACTATGAGTTCCCGGAGAGTCAGAAAATCTGCGACGGCATCTATTTCATCCGTGCGAAAGGTCATACGAACGGCAACAGCCTCGTCATTGTCGAGAGTGACGGCCTGTACTATATGCTGCACGGCGATATCACCTACGTGGACGAGGCTCTTTACGCAGGCAAGCTCTCAGTCGTCTACGAAGACCGAGCCGCCGCCCGCGAGACGCTCGACCGCGTGCGTTCGTTCGTGCGGAATCATCCGACCGTGTACTGCGGCACTCACACGCCGCAGGGCTATGAAAACCTGGAAGCCCGGCGTGTAATGGATCTTGAGCATCCTGTCGAAACCGTATTCGGGGAATATGACTTTTCATCGCAGGCGGCATCCGGCAAGTATGTATGCTCCGTCTGCGGCTATGTCTACGATCCCGCCGAGCATGACGGTACCGCTTTCGAGTCTCTCCCCGAGGACTGGAAATGTCCGCGTTGCAAGCAGCCGAAAGAAAAGTTCAACAGAGCGTAGCGGAGGAAACGGAACATGAGTAAAAGAATCATCGCGGTAAACGCCGGGCCGAGAACAGGCTGGAACACGGAGACACTGATCTCTGAAGCCTCCAAAGGCGCACAGGCTTCTGGCGCAGAGATCGAACGCTTCGATCTGTACCGGCTGGAAAAGTACACCGGCTGCATCTCCTGCTTCGGCTGCAAAAAGGAGAAATTCAAGGGACACTGCATCTGCCGCGACGGACTGACCCCCGTTCTGGATGCGATCCGCAGCTCGGACGGCCTGATCATCGGCTCGCCGAACTATCTCGGAAATCTGACGGCAGGCTTCCGCGCGCTCTACG
The DNA here is from genome assembly GCA_017539885.1 of Oscillospiraceae bacterium. The sequence continues at coordinate 3,757 of JAFYCC010000005.1, read as the reverse complement.
AGCGGCTCGTTTTTCAGAACCTGACCTACAATCTGGAGACTCCCTGCTGCAATGAGCGCACCGTGCCCGTACTTCTCATTATGACGAGCAACGCTGTCGATACCGCATATACGGATCTGCTTCACGGCTATCAGCAGACGCTCAGCCGTTTTGTCGGTCCGACCGAGGTGCTTGTCAGCGGCAACACGCTCCAGCTTAAGGATTACGGCAAGACGGACTGGCCGTGGTCGATGTTCGACCCCGAAGCGAAGAAAGCGCGACATGATACGGTCTTCCCGGAAGAGTGCAGAAAAGCCTACGACATGGGCAAGGCCCTAGCCCGCTGAATCTTCTGCCTTCCGGAGACGCGTCTGAAATACCGGAAGTATACTGCAAAGCCGGCGGATCGGTAAGATCCGCCGGCTTTGCAGTATCAGGAGAATGTATTCCTTTGCTCGTTGGACCATCTCTCAAGTGTTCTGCTCGGTAAGACGGTACGTCCGGATGAACCGGCTCACGTCAGCTCCGGAGTCGAGATAGTGCAGCAGGATCTGCGCGCATGCCTCGCTGTCGCTGTCCGCCCGATGGTGATCAAGCGCGATACCGTAATACACACACATAGCATCGAGACTGTGGCTCATTTCCGGCAGCAGGCGTCTTCCCATCTGCACGGTGCAGAGATAGCGGACACTGTCTTTCCAGAAGATTCCGTACCCGTTCAGGCACTTCTTCAAAACCGAAAGATCGAACACGGCGTTGTGCGCCACCGGGATCCCGCTCGTCAGGAGCGGCTCGAGTTTATCCCACGCCTCTGGAAAGGTCGGTGCATCTGCGACGGTCTCCTCGCTGATCCCGGTCAGCCGCGTGTTGAAATAGTCGAAATACGTCTCCGGATTCACGAGAGTGAAGAAGCGATCCGCGACCCTGCCATCCTCCACCGCCGTAACGCCGATCGAACTCATGCGGTTGTTGAATCGGTTCGGCGTCTCCACGTCGAAAACAATGAATCTCGACACGCAAACCGCCCTCCTGTCTCAGCCGGCTGACGGCGTCTGATCCGCCGCCTGCTCCGTCCGCCGGACCTCTGTTGATTTCTGCCGGAACGCTCTCAAACGAAAGAATACAGCTTTGGTTACGTCTGTCTTCTTTTTTGAATCTCAGGAAGGCGAACCGTCCCCGCCGGCTCATTCTGCCTCTGCAAGTGCGAGGAAAACATTGACCGCTGCTTCCAGAATTCTGTCGTTGAAATCATATTTGTCCGTATGCAGCGCAGGGTACCCGTTCCCGTTGCCGATGTAGAACAGCGCCCCGGAACACAGTTTCAGATAATGTCCGAAGTCCTCCGACGCTCTCCACAGATCCTTCATTTCAATGATGGGCAGCCGCAGTCCGGCAGCTTTCCGAATCACGCGGTCCAATGCTTCATCGTGATTTCTGGTCTCCGGGAAATAGTCGTGTATTTCATGCTCAGTCCGGAGGGAATCCCGTGCGGCCAGCACTTCCGCTTTCTGAAGGAGTTTTTGCTCCATTTCCTTCATGTACTTTTCCCGCTCTGCCCGAAGTGTCACGCTTAAGGATCCGTCTCCTGACGAGATGCCGAAATCGCCCTGACCGCTCTGCATCCCCACGATCGTGCACAAAGCCATGCCGTCATGCGGTTCTTCCGGCAGATGCTGCGCATACAGCGCCAGTTCCGCAATCGCCGCAGACGGGTTGCGGCCTTCCTCCGGATAGCCGGCATGAGACTGCTTCCCATGCATGCGGATCAGCAGGCCTTCCGATGCGGGCTGTGTCATTTCTTTCCGGTATACTACGCTGCTTTCCGGAAAACCGCTGAGATTGTGAAACGCATATATCTCCGTGATCCCCTTTTCCCGAATCAGATTCGCACAGCGCATTGCTCCCTGACCAATCTCCTCCGCAGGCTGGAACACTAGATAAACTGTCCGATCCAGCTTGATCAGGTCCAGTTCCAGCGCGAGCCCGCAAAGTGCTGCCATATGCCCGTCATGACCACATTTATGGGAAACGCCGGCGCGGGCAGAACCGTAAGCGAGGGAAATGCTCTCCTCCATCGGAAGCGCGTCCAGTTCAGCCCGGAACGCGACGGGCGGTTTCTGCGCCGGATCAGCAGCCGACTTCTTTGCCGCATAAAACCAGCCGTCTCTCTCATGGATTCCGAAAGCCGTGTTCTCCCGAAGGAAATCCTTCAAAATCCTCATAGTTCCGGATTCCCGCAGCGACAGCTCCGGGCATCTGTGAAGGAGATGCCTCAGTCCTATGATTTTGTCCAGGTTGTCCTGACTGATATGCTTCATCGTCATTTGCGCAGGATTCTCCCGCCTCTGCGGGCGGGGAGGAATGCGATTTCTCCTCTTTAGAGTTCAGGGGCTGTTTATCCGGAGGTGTGTTCAGCCACGTGGATGTCAAGCGGCAATATAGCCGCCAGCGCTCCACGCATGCGAATCTATCGAGTTGAGTATACCATACACCAGCCGTTATAACAACAAAAACCTCCCTTTTGCTTGCCAAGCAACGGCTTGTCTCCGCATCGGAAACGAGCGCCAAAAATGCTCATGAGGAATCGCCTCCATCGTGATAATTAAATAGTCTCAGCTCTTCAAAACTGAGACACGGTGTGATACAATGTTGAGTAGTTTTCAAGTGTACAACTCGATAATTGGATCGAGCGTTTATGCTGCAATAATAACTCAGAAAAAATGCTGAGTGTCGGTAATAAGGAATCTCATTATGCAAGATATAATCAAGGCCTCGGTTCCAGAAGAAGAGAAAGTAATCCACGCGCCTTCAGCAGCCATCCTGATCCCGATCGTCCAGTACAAAGATGAGCCGGCGCTCCTTATGGAGGTCCGTTCTATGAATGTCTGGCAGCCGGGGGAGATCTGCTTTCCCGGTGGCCATATCGAGGCGGGAGAAAACTGTATTGATACGGCGTTGCGTGAGACTTATGAAGAGCTCGGGATCCGACCTTCTTCTGTAAACGTTCTGCAGAGGATGGAACCGGAATGGCATTTGGAGAGAATGTTTGTCTATCCGGTATTGGCGGAGATTGAGCCGTTTGAACCGGAACGCCTGCTCCTTCGGCAGGAAGAAGTGAGCGAGGTCTTTACAATGCCTTTTGCCTGGCTTTTGTCCCATGAACCGGCTGTATATGACCTGAGCGACCCCGAGAGCGAGAAACTGCCCGTCATTTTGAGGCAGTATCTAAGGAACTATCAGCGAAGAAGCAATACTACATTTTACTGGGCATATGAGCAGTACGGAATCTGGGGACTGACGGCACGGTTTCTTGTCAGATTCAGAGATATACTTCTGGCCGGAGAGTATCAGCCGACTCGGAAACGGTAAGTCTGGCAGCCATTGTGTTCGTCATATGCAAAAATCCACAGAAAAGTACTGAAAATCATACTTTTTGTCGGTGCTCATCTTTCACACGATAACCCCATAATGAGCACGATAACCAGGCAAATTGCACGTTACCCCCATAAACGACACGATAGCCCTATAATACGCACGGTTTAGAGAAATGAGCGGGAAACCCCAAATGCGAAAGCAGCCGCCTCGATCCTTGAATACGCGATTTCAAAAGTTTCTACGGAGCGTAGAAGCTATCCAGGTGACATACTCCCGCCGCCTACACATACGTGTTGAGGCGGGGGCTTCTCGCTCAATAGCCGCACCCGGCTAAGTATCAACGAGCTATCCCCGTGTGCCCCACGGTTCTGTTATTCCGTATTTCTAGATTATCATTGCAAGT
>JAFYCC010000036.1 GCA_017539885.1 Oscillospiraceae bacterium | reverse complement strand
CGTCATGGGCTGGGCGACCTTCGGCTTCCCGATGGCCTCCGGCATTGGAGTCGGCATCATGAGCGGCATCTTCAACGGCTCCGGTCAGGTCATGGCCGCGTTCGTTCCGCCGCTGATCCTCGGCATCGTCGCGCTGCTGCTGCTGATCATCTTCCTGCGCGACTACCCGGAGCAGCTCGGGAAGTATCCCGATAACGACAAGGACTCGGTTCGCGAGAACGTCGAGGACCTCGAGGCTGTCGGAGAGGGTGAGTGGACGACCAAGAAGTGCTTCACCACAAAGGAGTTCTGGCTGATCTCCATTTCCCTGGGCCTGATGCTGTTCACGGTCGGCTTCATGACGCAGGTCGGCGCGGCGCTCACAAGTCTCGGCTTTCCCCCGGATATGGTGGTTCCCGTCATGCTCGGCGTGATGGTCGTATGCTGCGCGGGCAGTTACCTGTGCGGCGTCATGGACGTCAAGCTCGGCACCCGCAAGGCGGTCATCATAACCGACTGCATCCTGCTCGTGATGGGCGTGCTGGCGCAGTTCAGCAACATCGTCACGATCTTCCTTGCCTTCGCCTGCATGGGCATCGTGGTCGGCGGCGGCAGCAACTTCCTCGTCAGCTGGGTCAGCGCGGTCTGGGGCCGCAGATACTTCAAGCCGGTCTTCCGCTGGGCGGTCACCATCTGCAACATTTTCGGCGCTTTCGCCTCCGGCGTCATCGCGCTGATCGCGGAGAAGACGAGCTTCAACATCGCGTTCGCTTTCGCCGCGCTGATGGCGCTCCTCGGCGGCGTTCTGGCTTTCTTCGTGAAGAAGGACGTAAACTATTCCGGCGAAGAGCCCGAAATCGCGCAGAAAGCTGCCGCAGAATAATCCGGAACACCACGGCAGAAATAACGCATGAACAGCCAGGGCGCGCAGGATCCAGGTGCGCGCCCTGGCTGTTTTCTGGGGTCTCCTTCACTGCAAAAGAAAAGTACTTGACAGACGAACTGCGATTTTGTATAATGAGCGGGCTGTTAAGGAAAAATCATTGTCAGGAGGAAGCCGGGAATGTACGAGAGCACGGTCGAACGCACGATGCTTTTCGACTTCTTCGGGGAGCTTCTGACGGAGAAACAGCGCGAGTATTTCGATCTGCACTACAACGCCGATCTGTCTCTGGCGGAGATCGCCGAGCAGGAGGGCATATCCCGGCAGGGCGTCTGGGATATCATCCGCCGTGCGGAAGCAACGCTGCGCCGCGCGGAGGAAAAGACGGGACTCGTGCGCCGCTTCGGCGAACTGCAGAGGACCGTGGGAGAGATGGAAACGCACATCGGGGAACTGCTGCCTCTGACACAGGGGCGCGCGCGGGAACTGGCGCTGACGCTTTCCGAGGAACTGCGCGAACTGAAAGGATAGAGAATGGCTTTTGAGTCTTTGTCCGAAAAACTGTCCGCCGCCTTCAAGAAGCTGCGCGGGAAAGGACGCCTGAGCGAGGCCGATATCAAGGAGGCCATGCGCGAGGTGCGGCTGGCGCTGCTCGAAGCGGACGTGAGCTATAAGGTCGTCAAGGATTTCGTTAAGAAAGTCTCCGAACGCGCTGTGGGTACGGACGTTCTGGAGAGCCTGACGCCGGCACAGATGGTCATCAAGATCGTCAACGAGGAACTCACCGCCCTGATGGGCAGCGAGAACCAGAAACTGAACATCGGTTCGAAGTCGCCTAGCGTATGCATGCTGGTCGGACTTCAGGGCGCCGGAAAAACTACAAACGGCGCAAAGCTCGCAGCACTTATGAAAAAGCAGGGCAAGCGTCCGCTGCTTGCGGCGTGCGACGTCTACCGTCCCGCTGCCATCGATCAGCTCGAGACTGTCGGCGCGAAGCTGGATATCCCGGTGTTCCAGATGGGACAGGCAAACCCTGTCGACATCGCAAAAGCCGCTGTCGAACACGCAAAGCGCCACGGCAACGATCTCGTCTTTCTCGATACGGCCGGCCGTCTCCACGTTGACGAGGCACTGATGGATGAGCTTAAGGCCATCAAAGCGGCCGTCGAGCCGGCGGAGATCATGCTGGTCGTAGACGCGATGACCGGTCAGGACGCGGTGAACGCTGCAAGCGCCTTCAACGACGCGCTCGACATTACCGGCGTCATGCTCACCAAGCTCGACGGCGATGCGAGAGGCGGAGCCGCGCTGTCGGTCAAGGCTGTCACGGGCAAGCCCGTCAAGTACGCGGGTATCGGCGAGAAACTCGACCAGATCGAGGCTTTCCATCCCGACCGCATGGCCGGGCGTATCCTCGGCATGGGCGACGTGCTCACGCTCATCGAAAAGGCGGAGCAGAGCTTTGACGAGAAGAAGGCCGCGGGGCTTGCCGAACGTCTGAAAAAGAACAAATTCACGCTCGCGGACTATTACGATCAGCTTGTGCAGCTCAAGGGAATGGGATCGCTCCAGGACATCGCGGGCATGCTCCCGGGCGTGGACGCCAAGGCGCTTGCCGGCGCGAGCATCGACGAGAAGGCTATGGCGCGCACGGAAGCGATCATCCTTTCCATGACGCCCTTCGAGCGGGAGAACCCCTCCGTGCTCAACTCCAGCCGCAAAAAGCGCATTGCCGCCGGCAGCGGTACGAGCGTCGTGGACATCAACCGTCTGCTCAAGCAGTTCGAGATGATGCAGCAAATGACCAAGCAGATGACCGGCATGGGCAAGCGCAAGATGTTCGGAAAGAACAAGTTCCCCTTCGGATTCTGATCCTCCGGCGCGAGCCGGCGGCTGCAGATAAAATGAGAGAAATTCTATGGAGGTGAAAATAGAATGGTCAAGATCAGACTTCGCAGAATGGGCGCCAAGAAGGCTCCGTACTACCGCATCGTCGTGGCGGATTCCCGTTATCCCCGTGACGGCCGCTTCATCGAGGAGCTGGGCACCTATGAGCCGCTCGCCGAGCCGTCCGCCATCAAGGTGAACGCAGAGCGTGCCAAGTACTGGATCGCAAACGGCGCACAGCCGACCGATACCGTCAAGACCCTGCTGAAAAAGGCCGAAGTCCTCTAAGGAGACGCAAAATGAAAGAACTCCTCACCTACATCGCACGGAGCCTCGTGGATCATCCGGACGAGGTTTCGGTGACGGAACGGACCGAGGACGGAGAGACCGTATTCGAGGTTCGCGTTGCCGACGGCGACATGGGCAAGATCATCGGCCGTCAGGGCCGGATCGTCAAGGAGATCCGCGTTCTGATGAAAGCCGTAGCTCAGCGCCAGGGCAAAAAAGTCTCAGTCGAGGTGCTCGACTGATCCACACAGGGAGCGTGGAGCGCTCCGGCAAAGATGCCACCGTTCGAGGTGGCGTCTTTGCTATCGGGAGGACAACTTGAAGAAAGAATTTCTGGAGATCGGAAAGATCGTGAATACGCACGGAGTGCGCGGCGAGATCAAAGTGCAGCCGTGGGCGGACAGTCCGGAGTTCCTGCTGGACTTCAAAACACTGTATCTGGACGAAAAGCCCGTGCGGGTGCGTTCGGCGCGCGTGCACAAGGGCATGGCGATCCTTGCTCTGGATGGAGTGGAGGACGTTAACGCCGCCATGGCGCTGAAAAACCGCGTCCTGTTCATACGCCGCGCCGACGCGCGACTGCCGCGCGGCAGTTTCTTCCTGCAGGATATCATCGGCGCGAAAGTCGTGACCGAGCAGGGGGAGGAACTGGGCGAACTCGCGGATGTGCTTGATCTGCCGGGAAACGCCGTCTACGTGGTGCGCGGCGCGAGGGAGATCCTGATTCCGGCCGTTCCGGAATTCATCCTGAACACGGACGCCGATAACGGTATCGTGACCGTGCACCTGATCGAAGGATTGTGAGACCATGAGGATCGACATTCTGACCCTTTTTCCAGCTGCGGTGGAGGCCATGCTCCACGAGAGCATCCTAGGCCGTGCGGAGAAGAAAGGGATTCTCGATATCCGCTGCATCCAGATCCGTGACTATACGGAAAACAAACAGATGCAGGTAGACGACTACCCCTACGGCGGGGGCTGGGGCTGCGTGATGATGGCGCAGCCGCTGAAAAGCTGCCTGGAGGCCGTCACAGCAGACGCACCGGAGAGCAGAAGACGCGTGATCTATCTCTCTCCGCAGGGGAAACCCTTCACGCAGGCGGACGCGAGGCGGCTGCAGGCGGATTACGACCGGCTCGTGCTCGTGTGCGGCCATTATGAGGGCGTGGACGAGCGCTTCATCGAGCAGTGCGTGGACGAGGAGATCTCGCTCGGCGATTTCGTCCTGACAGGCGGGGAGATCGCGGCCATGGCGGTCTGCGACGCCGTTTGCCGGCTCGTTCCCGGCGTGCTGTCGGACGAGGCCTGCTACACCGGCGAGAGCCACTGGGACGGGCTGCTGGAGTATCCGCAGTATACAAGGCCGGAGATCTGGGAGGGCCGCAGCGTTCCGAAAGTGCTGCTCGGCGGCAACCACGCCGAGGTGGAACGCTGGCGGCGGAAGGAACAGCTGCGCCGCACGCGCGACCGGCGGCCGGATCTCTTCAGCGCCTTCTCGCCTGCAGACAGGACAGATCGTGTTCTGCTGGAGGAACTGGAGAAGGAGGGCCGGCATGCGCCGCTGACCAAGCCCGTCGTCTGCCGGAGAGCGCTGGAAGCAGATCTTCCCGCGCTGCTCGGGATTATGCGGGATGCGAAGGCGCTTCTGCGCGGGCGCGGCATCGACCAGTGGCAGGGGAGCTATCCCGATGCGGATACCTTGCTCGAACTGATCGCGCGCGGGGAATTCTATGTTCTCACACACGGGGAGGAGATCGGCGCGATGTTCCGGCTCACTGTCGAGCCTGAACCGGGCTATGCCGCCATCACTGACGGGAAATGGGGCTCGGAAGAACCGTACGCTACGGCGCATACGGCGGCTGTCGCGGACGCGTACCGGGGAACGGGACTGGCCGAGCTGATGATCTCCGAGGCGGAAAAACTCGCCCTGTCTCTGGGCCGCAGATGGCTCCGGGCGGACACCCATAAACGCAACAAGGCAATGCAGGCGCTGCTGCGGCGCTGCGGTTTCCGCTACCGCGGCAATGTGCTCGTCGAGGTCGAAGACGGCCACGACCCGCGCCGCATGGCATATGAAAAACGTCTGAAAAGGGAGTGAATGGCATGTTACTGGGCATCGATGCCGGCACAAGCGCCGTCAAGCTCGCGGTGCTGGATGGCGAAAAGATCGTCCTCACGCATTATGAGCGCAACAGGGGCAGCAGCATGGAGACGCTCAACCGGGCGCTCTGGAACTCCGGCGCACGAGACCTTGAGCTTACCGCCGCGGCGGTCACCGGACTCAACGGCAACAACTGCCACCCTGAGGAGATGGGGCTTCCGATCTTCGGCGTCAGCGAGATCGACGCGATCGGCCGCGGAGGCCGATATCTGGGGGGACTGGACAGAGCCATGATCGTCAATCTCGGTTCGGGCAGCACCTTCGTGCTGGCGGACGGGGATACGTATACGCATCTGGGCGGCACGGGCGTCGGCGGCGGCACGCTCATCGGCCTCGGCCGCAGACTGCTGGGGATCGACGACCCTGCGAAGCTCGCCGAGCTCGCAGCAGAAGGCGATCTTGCAAAGGTGGATCTGCGCATTGGCGACCTGTTCGGAGGTTCTGAGACCCTGCAGCAGGAACTGACTGCTTCCAATCTTGCCAAGTTCGACCCGGACGCCACGGACGCGGATTGGGCTGCGGGACTCTTCAATCTCGTTCTGCAGAGCGTCGGCACCATGGCTATCCTCGCCTGCGGCGGACGCGATCTTCAGGATATCGTCCTGCTCGGCGGCCTCGCACTGCAGCCCTTCGCGATCGACTGCTTCGGCATGTTCAACAGGATGTATCCGCAGCGTTTCTTCATCGCGGACGATCCCGCCTGCGCCACGGCGCTCGGCGCAGCGCTCCTGCTGAAGGAAAACGAGCCGCAGTGGACGGCACAGAGCGGAGCGGAGGAAGAGCTGTGCTTCTGACGGACGCGGAGACACTGCGCCAGCTCCTCTTCCGCCACGGTTTTTCCTTCTCCCGCGCTCTGGGACAGAATTTTCTGACGGCGGCGTGGGTACCGGAGCGTATCGCGGAGAGCGCAGGACTGGATAAGGATACGCTCGCGTTCGAGATCGGGCCCGGCGTCGGATGCCTTACAGAGCAGCTTGCCGGCCGCGCGGGAAGGGTGCTCGCCGTTGAAAAGGATGAAACACTGCGCGCCGTTCTCTCGGAAACGCTCGCCGGAACGGAGAACGTCGAAGTCCTTTTCGCGGACGCTCTGCGGCTCGACATCTCCGCGCTCGTTCGCGAAAAGCGTGGAGAGCTGACGCATGCAGCAGCCTGCGCGAATCTGCCTTATAACGTCACAAGCGACGCGGTCACCGCACTGCTTGAGGCGGATTGCTTCTCACAGGTAACCGTCATGGTCCAGCGGGAAGCGGCCGAGCGGTTCTGCGCGCAGCCGGGCGACAGCACCTATAATGCCGCAAGCGCGATCGTGCGATGGATGGCGGAGCCGGAGATCCTGTTCGACGTTCCGCCGGAATGCTTCACGCCGCGGCCGAAGGTCATGAGCTGCGTGCTCTCGCTCAAGCCGAGGGAAGAACCCGCGGCAGGCGAGTACGGAAAGCTTTATTTGCGCTGCGTTCGCGCGGCCTTCGCGATGCGCCGCAAGACGCTGTGCAACGCGCTGTGCGCAGGCTTCGGCCTTAAACGCGAAGACGCGGAGAACGCCGTGCGGAATGCAGGGCTGGACGTGCGCGTACGCGGCGAGACGCTGGGCATGGAGGAGTTCGCGTGCCTGACGGCTGCGCTCGCGCCGCTGCTGAAAAAAGAATAGGGTACCGGCTGCGCTTTGGTACGCCATAGCGCAGCCGTTCTCTATGTGCGCAATCTTATCCAGTTTTCCCGTCTGGGATTCGTACAATATTCCGATTGCGTTTTCCGCGCCGTGCCGATACAATAAAAGCAGTAATCAAAGGAGGTAAAGCTATGGCGCTTACTACGAATATTCACGTGCTGGAGTGGGTCGCGGACATGGCGGCTCTGTGCCAGCCGGATCGCATCGAATGGATCGACGGCAGTGAGCATCAGCTCGACAAGCTGCGGGCCGAGGGCATGCGGACGGGCGAACTCATCAAGCTCAACGAGGAAAAGCTGCCCGGCTGCGTGCTGCACCGCTCCGACCCTAACGACGTCGCGCGCGTTGAAGACCGTACCTTCATTTGCTGTGAGAAGCAGGAGGACGCCGGCCCGACGAACAACTGGATGGCACCCGATGAGATGAAGTCGAAGCTCCATGACATCTACGCCGGCTGTATGGCAGGCCGCACGATGTATGTCATCCCGTATTCTATGAGCGTGATCGGCTCCCCCTTCGCGAAATACGGCGTCGAACTGACTGACTCCATCTATGTCGTCGTCTCCATGGCGATCATGACGCGCATGGGCAAGGAGGTCTTCTCCGCCCTGGGCGACAGCCCTGATTTCATCAAGGGCCTGCATTCCAAAGCGGAGCTCGATCCCGAAAAACGATACATCGTCCATTTTCCGCAGGAAAATACGATTATGTCCGTCAACTCCGGTTACGGCGGAAACGTGCTTCTCGGCAAGAAGTGCTTTGCCCTGCGCATCGCCTCCTGCCTCGGCCGTGATGAGGGCTGGATGGCCGAGCATATGCTCATTCTCGGCGTGGAAAATCCGCAGGGCGAGGTGCGCTATCTTGCTGCAGCCTTCCCGAGCGCCTGCGGCAAGACGAATCTGGCCATGCTCATCCCGCCGGAGCACTATCGCAAGAAAGGCTGGAAGGTCTGGTGCGTCGGCGATGATATCGCGTGGATCCGTCCAGGCCCGGACGGAAGGCTCTGGGCGTGCAATCCGGAAAACGGCTTTTTCGGCGTCGCCCCCGGCACAAGCGAGAAATCCAACCCCAACGCACTTGCCGCCACGAAAAAGAACACGATCTTTACCAATGTCGTGCTGAAAAAGGACGGCACCGTATGGTGGGAGGGCATGGATAAGAATCCGCCCGAGGGCGCGCTCAACTGGAAAGGTGAGCCCTGGGATCCTTCAGATGGCAGCAAGGGCGCGCATCCGAACTCCCGCTTCACCGCTCCGGCAAAGAACTGCCCCTGCATCAGCCCCGAGTTCGACAACCCGAAGGGCGTGCCGCTGTCTGCCATCGTGTTTGGCGGACGCCGCGCCAAGACCGCGCCTCTGGTCTACCAGAGCCGCGACTGGGCGCACGGCGTGTTCGTGGGTTCCGTAATGGCCAGCGAGACCACCGCGGCCGCGACTGGCGCAGTTGGCGTTGTGCGTCGCGATCCGATGGCAATGCTTCCTTTCTGCGGCTACAATATGGGCGATTACTGGCAGCACTGGCTTGACATGGAAAAGAAAGTTGAAAAGCTGCCGAAGATCTTCAACGTCAACTGGTTCCGGCTGGACGACGAGGGACATTTCCTCTGGCCGGGTTTCGGCGACAATCTGCGTGTGCTCGAGTGGATACTCGGCCGCTGCTTCGACGAGGCAGAGGCGGTCGACAGCCCAATCGGCTATCTCCCGCGACCGGAGGACATCGATCTGGAGGATTCCGGCGTCGACCGGACCACGCTTGAGACGCTGCTTACCGTGGATAAGCCGCTCTGGCGACAGGAAGTTGAAGGCATTGAGGCTTTCTATGCCCGCTTTGGCGACAAGTTGCCCCGAAAGCTGGCTGAAGAGCTTGCTGCTCTGAAGAAGAATCTGGAGTAACCACACGGTCGAGTGCAAAGAGAAAGGGCCCGATTTCTGCCGCGCGCGGACATCGGACCCTTTTTTGTGACGCTTCGTGACGCAGAGCACTATCAGTAGACAGCTCGAAGAAAGCAGAATCGGCGAGCGGTTTATCCTCGAATACAAATGATTGCAAACATGTTTCCAATATGATACAGTAAATGAACAATCGTTAAGGGAAGTGGAGAAGTGCACGCGTATCGAAGAAGGAACCGCTCCGATGAGCGAGAAATCATAAAGACCGCCAATATGGACGAGAATGAGTTGGTGCTCCGGCTGAAAAAAGACGAACTTCTGGACAGCCATGTTCTTTTGCCGCACTCGGAGGTCAACGCGGCGGTCTACGACGCCGTGAATCGGTTCGTAGAAAAGTACAGCGGAGCCACAATGAAGCTGACGATCATGTCTGACGATGTCTCTGAACAGGTACAGGATGTTTTCGCGGAGGCCTACCGATCTCATTATGAGGATGAATATGTGAAGGTCACCCGATTCATAAAACGTCGCATCGTACGCTCTATTTGCCTTCTTCTGGTGAGTGCGGCGGCCTTCTGGCTGAGCAGCTTCCTTTCCGGACTGGCAAACTCTAATACCTATCTTGTGGTCATTCTCAGCCAGATCAGCGTGTTCAGCCTGTGGGAAATCGGCTATACGAGTTTTTCCAGAAATGATGCGAAGGCGGAGAAAAACAGGATAGTTCGCGCCAGAGATGCGGAGATTGAGTTTTTCTGCCGTCCGTGAGAGACGGAAAACCACAGCACGGCGAGATACGTAACCCCGGGCTGCTGCCTTGACAAACCGTACAGCGTGTTGTATTTTAATTAGGCTTGATGTCGGACAGGCGTCTGGCGCGGCGTAATAGGGAGCGGTATCGAAGTGGTCATAACGGGCCTGACTCGAAATCAGGTGACGGGCAACCGTCCGTGGGTTCGAATCCCACCCGCTCCGCCACATTGGTACACAGGCTATGATACAATAGCCTGTGTACTTTTTTACGTTTCTTCCCGGGAAAACCCTTGATACAAGGGCAAAGCG
>JAFYCC010000035.1 GCA_017539885.1 Oscillospiraceae bacterium | reverse complement strand
GGCGGAAATCCTCGCCGGCGAAGCAGTAATTGTCATAAGGCTTCAACGCCTTATAAATCCGCACGCGCTCCTCGCCGAGATCCGTATCCTCCTGCCGGAGCACGCAGTCACAGCCGGCAGGGATCGGCGCGCCGGTCATGAGCCGAACGGTCTCGCCGGGGCCGACCTTCACTTCGCTCCATCCGCCGGCATACACCGTATCCACGACGCGCAGCGTGACAGGGTTTTCCCGTGAGGCGCCGACGCTGTCGCAGGCGCGGAACGCGTAGCCGTCCAGAGGCGAACGCGGCCAGGGCGGCTGATCGATCGGCGCGAGCACGTCCTGAACCAGCACGCGGCCCTGAGCGGCAGTCGCCGGGACGCGCTCGGCGGGCAAAGGCTGAACGTGCGAGGTGATCAGTTCGATCGCGCGTTCAACGCTTACATACTCCTCCACGCTCAGCTCCCCTTTCCGAAGCTGCAGGCCGGATAATGGCACTCGGGGCACTGCAGGCACAGGCCGCCGTGGCCAAGCTTTTTGATCTCGCGCGCCGTCACGCGTTCACCGGCGGCGATGCGCGGCAGCATCAGGTCGAAGATGGTCGCCTTCGCATACATCACGCAGCCGGGCAGCCCCATGACAGGCGTACCGTCCTCAAAATATCCGAGCAGGAACATCGCGCCGGGCAGTACAGGCGCGCCGTAGGAGACGATATCCGCCCCCGTGTCCCTGATCGCGCCGGGCGTGCGGTCGTCCGGGTCGACGCTCATGCCGCCCGTGCAGAGCACCATGTCCACGCCTTTGGCATGGAATTCATTGACGGCGGCGGTGATCGCGGCACGGTCGTCGCCGGGCGTGCAGTGCTCAGTGACTTCGATCCCGTAGTCCTTGAGCTTTTCAATGATGACGGGCGTGAAAGTGTCCTTAATGAGTCCCTTGGAGACTTCGCTGCCTGTGGTGACGAGTCCCGCCGTCTTCAGCTTATAGGGCAGCACCCGCAGCAGCGGCTCGTCTCCGCAGAGCGTTTCTGCATCGGCAAGCTTCTTCTCGTCGATGACCAGCGGGATGACTCGCGTGCCCGCGAGTTTATCCCCTGCGCGCACGGGCGTGTTCGTGTGGCGGGTCGCGATCATCAGCTCATCCACACTGTTTACTTTTTCCAGGCGTTCCACATCCACCTTCAGCACGCCGTCGCAGTCCGCGATCAGCTCGATCTTGCCCTCCTTGGGCTGTGTGGCGTGCATGTTTTCCCCTTGGCACAGGGCGCGCAGCCGCTCTGCGGCTTCGTCCTCGTGCAGCATTCCGGGAGTCTTCTCCCAGACATAGAGCGACTCCTTGCCCATGGAAAGCAGAACGGGTATGTCCTCTTCACGGACGATGTGGCCCTTGCGGAAGCGGGCGTCCTTTGTCACGCCCCGGATGATCTGCGTCATGTCGTGACACAGAACGTGGCCGACGGCCTCGGTCGTTTTGATAAGCTTCATCGATCGATCCTCTTTCCCGCGTGAAAAAAGAACGGCCCGTCCGAAGACAGGCCGTCCCGTTCACGCATTAATAATATAGATGCGGAAAGCGGTATTCTCCTTGTGGAAAACACCTGGCCGTCTCCTTCTCAAACACGGAAAGCAGGAGCGTTTCCCCTCCCACTCTGAGACGCCGGAATCGGCGCCGTCGTCCGATCGTCCGTGGGCAAAGCCTTTAGGCCGACCGGCTCGGAAACGAATATTGAATTCCTGAGTATTATCGCACAGGAGCGGTCTTCTGTCAAGTGCAGAACAGCCCCGCAAGCAGATAGAGCACCAGCGAGATCAGAGCAAACAGCAGGGCGTAGGGAATGCGCACGGCCTGCACCACTTCAGGGTCGCAGCCGACGGAACTGCCCACAGAGAGGCTGTCGCTTGAGAAGAGGCAGAGCTTCTCTCCTGCGAGGCCCGCCGCGCATACCGCGCCCACGCAGAGTGGCAGACTGACATCCATTGCCCCGGCCAGACGGATCGCGACCGGAAATCCGATCACGAACATCGCCCAGGAGGATCCGAGCGCCATCGAAAGCAGAGTCGCGACAAGGAACAGTGTAGCCGGGAGCAGCCCGGAAACGCCGCTCAGCAGCTGCTGTGCGCCGCTGAAGAAGCTCTCCGCGCCCTCCTGTGAGAGCAGTGTGGAAAGGCACATCGCCAGAAGGTACAGCAGGATGGGCAGCACCATGCTCTGGACGCCGGAGATCAGATGCTCCACAAACTGTTCCGGGCTCATCAGTCCCTGTACGCAGTAGAGAAAAAACATGAACACGAGCGTTGCCACGAGTCCGCAGGCGCTGTCGAGAACAAAACTCCCGGTGTGCAGACTGCGTAAGAGCATCGATGCAACGGCAAGCACGATGACCGGCAGTATCAGGTTGACAAGCTTGCCCCAGAAGGCAGGATCCTCTCGGAGAAGATAACGCTCCGAACCCTCCGGCCAGAGCTGTCCTCCCTCGGAAACGCGCTTTTCCGCGTCCCGCAGCTTTTTGCTGCGCGGGATACGGTCGAAGATATACAGCAGCAGCACCAGCACCGTCACGATCGAAAAGAAATTGAAAGGAATGGAGCGGCAGAACAGTCCGATCGCGTCGCCGCCGAGTCCCGGATTGATTGCGCCAACGACGAATATGCCCCAGAGTGAAAGCGGAATGAAGGAACAGAGCGTAGTCGGCAAAAAGCTCAGGAAAAGGCCGGTCTCCTCGCGCGGGATTCTCTGCTCGTCCGCTACGGAACGCAGGCTGGTCGAGGCGCAGAGCATATTCAGGCAGTCGTCGATCGCGGTCACCGCGAGGATGCCCAGCATGGCCAGCCGCGTGCCCCGCCTCGTTTTCAGTTTCCGGTCGCAGATCTTTTTAAAGGCCGTCACCGCGCCGGACGCCTCGATCAGTTCCACGGCTCCGCCCATGAGCGCCATGACGATCACGGTAAAAGCGTTGCCGGGTTCTGCGAGCGTATCGATGAGCGCATCGGTATAGCCCGGGAAAACGCCGCTCCGGAAGGCCATTGCCGCAGCCAGCATTCCCGCAATGATGAGCGACTCCACCGTGCGCTTCGTGACGATCGCGTTAACGACCATCACCGCCAGCGGCACCAGGAACACCGGCAGCACGGCCCCCTCGGGAATCAGCAGCAGCGACATCGCAAATATGATCGCCAGCACGCCGTAATGGATCACCATATGCAGCGCCGTCATGGGTGTGGCATTGTTCGGCGAACGCAGTATGCCGCGCTGCATACGGGAAAGTGTGAGAAGCTGCGTGTGCTTTTGTGACACCTGTCCGTAGACGCGCTTCATCAGTTCTCCGTAAACGTTCGGATGCCGACGAAGGACTTCCATCATATCGTCGTTGCTCAGCCGCAGGACGACCGTCTGTCCATGGGAGCGCACGGTAGACAGACGCCGCTGCTGCGAGAGCACGGCATATTCGCCGAAATACTGCCCCTCGCGCAGGACGTTGATCTGCTCTCCCTCGCGGTCGAGCACGACGGCAGTCCCGGATTCGAGGAAGTACATTCCGTCCGGCTCGCCGTCGATGGTGCAGATATCCTGTCCGTTACGGTATACGAGCCGCTCCAGCCTGCTGCTGATCTGCGCAAGTTCCTCTTCACCGTCAGGACTGTTATCGATCCCGAAAAAGGCGCGGATATACTCTTTGTCGATCTGTCTCGTTGGCATATCGTTCCCCTTCAATCTGACACAGCCGGGCGATTCTCCCATCATTATAAAAAAGTATTCTCACATGCGCAAGAGAAAAGCGATAAAAAAGCGCACGCGTCGCAGCCGGCACGGCTGCGACAGGCGGATGATCCCTTTCGTCTTGACGCATAGGCGAAAGCAGTATAGAATAACCCCGTATTCTAAACTGTTGGGACGGGCTATACACTATGCGTAAAGACAGTGTTCTTCTCATCGGAACGGCCGCCGTGGGCGGTGCGTTCGGCTTTTTCGTGCGCTGGCTGCAGCTGAGCTCCGCCTTTGATGCGGAAACGGGACTCATGCGCTCCGGCGCGGCAGCAAGCCGCATTCTGATCGCTCTGGTCATCGCCGTTGCCGCCGTCCAGCTGCTGCAGACGCTGCGCCTGCGCGCCCGGCTGCCCGAGACGCCCGGACTCGACTTTTTTGCGGGCGGCAGCACCGTCTACCGTTTCTTCTGCGCCGGAATGGGGATCCTCACCGCCGTCGGCGGGCTTCTTCAGCTGATCGCCTCGCTTCGCGGAGGCGTCAGCGTTTTCTACGTCTACCTCTCCCTGCTCGCGCTGTTCTCCGGTCTCTGCATGGCGGCGCTCTCCCTGAGCGCGACGGCAGGCGTCGCGGCGCGCTGCCTCTGCTGCACGGTACCGGTCATCTGCGGCTGCCTGCGCCTGATCGCGATCTACAAAGCCAACGACTCCAACCCTGTCGTGTGGAGTTTCTGCATGCCGCTGCTGGCGGTCGCTGCGGGCATTCTCGGCTGGTTCTATTTCGCAGGCCTTGCCTATGACAAGCCCAGGCGTCCTCAGCTGCTCTTCTTCTGCCAGCTCGCTCCGTTTCTGAGCATCCTGTCTCTGGCCGATCCCGGCAGTCTCGGCGACAGGCTCACGCTGCTGTGCCCGTCGCTGCTTCTGCTTGCCGTCGCCGCCCGCCTGGCCGGAGAGACAAAAGAGAAAGAATGACCGCCGCACATTGAAAAGAGCCGCGCGCCTGTATGGCACGCGGCTCTTTTCAATGTCCGAGATCAATTGAGGATGCGGAAGCTGCCGATCACGGGCAGCGCCTTGGCTCTGCCGTTGACGACATTGACGATGCCGATAATGCTCAGAATCAGGAACAGGACGCCGAGCACGCCGTTGACCAGACGGAAGATCCATCCGATGAGCGGCAGTCCGCCCAAGATGCCGAGCACGATCCAGCAGACGACCTCGACGATCATGAGGATCAGACCCTGATTGCAGTGATACCGGGCAAACCTGGAGTTCTTCGCCAGAAACAGCGGGATGAGCACAAGCACGGACAGATAGGCAAGGATCGACATGGCCAGATTCCCCCTGACGTCCGCCGGGTCGAAAGAAGAGGTCGAATCCTCCGTGTTTATGATCTTTTCAAAATCTTCCTTAAAATCTGACATTTGCGGGTTCCTTTCTCCATTGTGAAGCCACAGGCCGCCGGACGGCGGCCTGTGACAGATCTGTTTTCGGTTACTTGACGAAACGGAAACTGAAGCCGGTGGTCGCGTGGTAATTGCCCACGTTCACAGTCTCCCAGTCCTCCATCGCCTCGTTGCGAAGCTCGCTCTCGGCGATGAACCGGTCGTAGCGCTGGCCTTCGCCGACATAGTACATCACGTGATAGCCGGCATAGCTGCTGCTCTCGCCGTACACGATGCCCGTGTCGCCGCTCTTGCGGCTCTCGTCAAACGCGAAGTCCTCAAATTCCTGCACGTAGGTGTTGCGCACGACGCGGTCATACAGGCCGCCGTTCTCAGCCGAACCGGTGTCCTCGCTGTGCTGCCGTGCCAGCTCCGCGAAACTCTCCTCGGTGGCCTCGCCGTTCTTCCACTCGCTCAGGTATTCCGTAGCCGTTTCCAGAGCGACTTCCTTTGCCTCATCAGGGTAATTGCCGCTGTCGTCCGCGGCAGCCTTGACGAGGATCTGACGGACCTGACGCATGGCGTAGCTGTTGTCGTCACGGCCGATGAAGTACACAACATAGTAGCCGTTGTAGCCCTCGAGCACTTCCATGTCGCCCGGCTGACGTGCCTCGTCGAGCAGCCATTCCTTATAATAGGTGCTGAGGTTCGATCCCATCCCATGGGTACGGCCGCTCGGCTCCGGATTGGGCTCGCGTCCCTCCTGGCCGGCAGCGAGGCGCTCAAAGCTCTCCTCGTCCGTGGCCATGCCCATCAGCGTCTCGGCGTCGCTCTTGGCGTGCTCCATCGCATGCGCATTGTCCTCCTCCGTGGGATCGGAGGAAATGGTCGTGCCGCTTCCGTTGAAGAAGGTCTGGCGGAAGGTGATCATGTCGTACTCGTCGCTGTGCTCAGAGTACCACGCGTCAAGTTCCTCATCCGGATAGGTGAAGCTCTCCAGCTTCTTCTGCGCGTAGTTGACGGAGAGCTGGCTGAGCTGCGCCATCTTGCGGACCGTATCCAGCGTCACGCCCTTGCCGAACTGTGCGGCAAGATACTGCTTGAGATCGCTGTAGCCGCTCATCGAGGCGTAATACTCATAGACGGACAGATCGGAATCGATCTCGTCGAGATCCTCCTGCGAAAGCGTGATGCCTTCCGCGTCTGCCATGTCCTTGTGCATCGTCAGCGTACGCAGATTCTCCAGCGTCTGATCCCGGAAATACTCTGCCCAGGTCTGCCCGTTCTCGCCATAGGGATAGACCTGCTTGTCGAGGGCCTTGGTCGTGTCGAGACCCATCATCTCCGCGTAGCTCGACGCGTCCATGCCGTACTGCTGGCCGACCGAGTTGAGCTGGTTGAGATAATTGGAATAGATCGTGCGGTAAAGGTAATTGACCTCGGCGGCCGTGTACTTTGTCCCGTTCACCTCCACGGCGGTCATGCCGTTGTAGAACAGGTTGGAGTTGATGACAAAAATCGCGGCGATCACCAGTACGACGACGACCGCTATGATGATGTTTCGGACTTTCTTCAGGCTCTTCTTTTTTGCCTCCGCGGCCTTTTCGGCAGCAGCTTTTTCCAGTTCGGCGCTGCGCTCGCTGTTCCGCTTTCTTTTCTCCTGAGAGGCACTCATAGGCTTTCATCCTTTTCGTTTCATATTCGCGGCCCGAAGGCCGATCGCTTTCAACAGCAATTTAATATTATATAACAGAACATGCCGTCTTTCAAGCGTTTCTTTATTTCCCCAGCAGACGGGCTTTCAGCCGCGCCGCCAGTTCGTCCGGAACGCCGCACGCGCGCAGGTATTCCGGGATGCCGCCGTATTTCTCGTTCAGATGTCCCAGCAGCGTCTCCATGGTCTCCGGCGGGGTACCGAACATGGGCTTGACCCTGTCCTTATCCTCCGGCGGCCACTTCGCGCGGTAGATCTCGATGATCCGGCTCAGATAGACCTGTGTGACGCTGTAGTCGGCGATGATGTCCTCATCGGAGACGCCGCAGTTGCCGAGCAGCAGTGCTGTTACGATGCCCGTGCGGTCCTTGCCCAGCGTGCAGTGATACATCGCGACGCCCTCGCAGCGTCCGAAGGCCTCGAACACCTTGCGCACCCAGTCCTTGCGGTCCTCCGCCATGCGCACGTACACAGCGGACATGGAGAAATTCGGATCCGGCCGGAACTTGCTCGGATCGACATTCTTCTCCTCGGTCTCCTCGACCGTGGGCAGATGCACGTACTCACACCAGGGCTCCTCCCGCAGAGGATCCGGATGATGCCGCAGTTCCGATGCGCCGCGCAGATCCACGTCCATCGTCACGCCGTAGTCCTTCAGGAATGCGATGTCCTCCGGCGTAACCTCTTCGTGCATGTCCGTGCGAAGAAACACGCCGTACTGCGTAACGCCGTCTGGCGTATGCCAGCCGCCCAGTTCGCGGGCGTTATGAAGACCGATCAGCGGCAGTTTTCTGTAATGATTCTGCATGGTTTTCTCCCCCTTATCCTCTATTCAGTTTCGGCTCAGTCCTTTCCCAGCAGGCGGGCCTTCAGCTTCGCGGCAAGTTCGTCCGACACGCCGCAGGCGCGCAGG
>JAFYCC010000034.1 GCA_017539885.1 Oscillospiraceae bacterium | reverse complement strand
GCGCCGCGTCCGTCGGTGACCAGCAGCAGGATCGCGCCGTCCGCCCTCTGACCGATGACGGTACGGGGGTTGGCGCCGGAGCCCGCGCCGTTGAGCTGGCGGGGTTCTCCGTTGATGATCAGCGGTACGAAGTGGTTGTTGGCGTCGGTCGCTTCGTCCTGGAAGGCAACCGCGTCGCGGATGCCCTGTTCCGAGACAAAGGTCTCGAACTGCGCCCGGGTCCATCCGGAGATGGGTTCGATGCGCAGGATGTTCTTGCTGTCCAGGCCGATCAGGTACAGGCCGGTCCATCCGCTGGGATCGTTCAGCTGGATCTCGCCGTTGGAGACGCAGACGCCGTAAGGCCTGCCGCCCTTGTTCATATCCGCGGCGTACAGCCCGCCGTTGACCCCGCCGACCGCTCCGTGCATATCGCAGAGCTGGCCCAGTTCCTTGCCGTATTCGCCCCAGGGGTAAGTCGTGCCGACGAAGACCTTCGACGGATCCGCGACGATCATAAGCGTGCCGAAGAAGCTCCGGCCGTTCACCTGCACGATCTCGATGCCGTTTTCGTCGAAGTTGCCCTCCACCTGCGTATCCGTCGCGATCATGCCCTCGTCTATATTTGTCTCCATGTCCGCCATGGACGTGCGGCTGACGATCTCGTTGATCTCGTCCTCCGACAGGAACATGGTGGCCAGGAATTTCAGGTTGCCGGACTCCAGCACGGTCGTGACGAAGGTGTCCCGGGCGGATTCGGACGGCCCGTGGATGATGGATGCCACGATGACCACGAGAGCCAGCACGATGGCCAGCACAGTCGTGAGCAGCACGAGCAGGCCGCGTCCGATGGCTTTGCCGGCGGTCAGTTTTCCGGCTGCGCGCGGCTCTTTGGGCTCTTTTGCCGGTTTTTCAGGCTTAGGCGCGCGTTCCGCTTTCGGTTTGCGCTCCGCCCTGGGCTGTCTTTCCGTTTTCGGCGCCCTGCTGCGCTTTTGCTCTTCTTCGAGCTTGCGCTTCGCCGTACGGCCGATCAGCACCTGCTCTTTCGAGCGCAGCAAAGCCTGCATATCCTCTTCGGAGATGCTGCTGCCTTTCACGATCTGCTCCGGCGACTCCTCCTGCACTTTGCGGAACTGGTCGCCGTATACGGCGGTAAAACTCAGATCTTTGGGTTCTGTTGGTGCGGGAGCGATCTCCCGGATGTCTTTTTCGTCCAATTTATATCCTTTTTCTTTCCCTCTGCCGCCCCTACGGCAGGGAATGCACATAGATTAACAGAATAATTATACTATAAACGATGGCATTTCGGGCAAAGAAGTGTATAATAATAACCGATTTTTCGAAGGGAGACAACTCCGATATGTGGACAAGAAAAGAATTGAAAATGCGCGGCAAGGCCGCGTTTAAAGCGAATTTCTGGCGCTGTGTGCTGGTGGCGTTCATCCTGACGCTCATCGGAGGAGCCATCGGAAGTGCCGGCGGCAGAGCGGCCGCGGACAACGCGCCCGTCATCGCCCCGGAAGAAACGACGGTTTCCAACGAATATCTGGACGGCGCGATCAAGGTCGAAATGACCGGCAAAGCAGCGGACATCGAAGCGCTTAAAGCCGAGTTCGACGCGTTGCTCGACGAGATCCGCGAAGAAGGCGGCCAGGAGGCCGTGCGCTTCGTGATCGTCATGATCGCCGGTATTTTCGGCGCGATCCTGGCCGTCAGCTTCGTTCTGCAGATCCTGCTCATCAACCCGCTGAAGGTCGGCTGCAACCGTTTCTTCGCGGAGAACAGCTCTGCGCCGGCGCAGATCGGAGAGATCGGCTACGGCTTCAGGAGCGGCTACGGCCGCGTCGTCGGCACGATGCTGCGCACCGACATCTATACGCTGCTGTGGTCCCTGCTGTTCGTCATCCCCGGCATCATCAAGAGTTACTCTTACCGCATGGTTCCCTACATCCTGGCGGAGGAGCCGGAGATGTCCGGCAAGGAAGCCATCGACCGTTCCCGTCACATGATGAACGGCAACAAATGGAGAGCCTTCGTGCTCGACCTGAGCTGGATCCTCTGGATCCTCTTCGGCGTCGTCACGCTGGGCTTCGGACTGATCTTCTACGTCAGCCCCTACATGCTGGCTACCGACGCGGAGCTGTACCACGCGCTGAAGAACAACTAAACGCTTTCCGCACAAAAAGAGCACATGGGGACAGTCCCCATGTGCTCTTTTCTTTTTGTTATTACCTTATTACCGCTTCGCCGCGCCCTTCTGCTCCCAGTTCCAGGAGTCGCGGCACATGTCCTCGACGGTTTTTTCCGTGCGCCAGTGCAGCACGCGGTCGGCTTTGGAAGCGTCCGCGTAG
>JAFYCC010000033.1 GCA_017539885.1 Oscillospiraceae bacterium | reverse complement strand
TAGATTTCCCGAAGCTGAGCATCCGGCTGCGTAAGCACGTTCTCCGCGGCAGCGGAGATATCCGCAGTCGTCGCACTCTCATTCGGGCGAACATCCCGGCTGCGCAGATAGGCAAGATACTCCCGGTAAATACTGCGGACTTTGCTCCGGCTGCCCCGTTCGGCGCTCTTTCTCACGCGGCTGCGCCGGGCGCGGGATTCCGGAGGCTGTTCCTCCTCGACCCAATCGTATTCCTGCCCTTTTCGCCTCGCAGCCGAAACGCCCCTGCGAAGCATCCAGACGATAAGCGCGATCAGTGCTACGATTGCCAGCAGCGTGAGGATATCGCCCCAGGGAATCTGCAGCTTTGGAAGCTCGCCGGGTAAGGAAGGCGGCACTGTGGACTCCGGCGAAATATCGGCCGGCGGCTCCAGATGCGGGATCTCTACGGGTGTCGATACGTAAAAGTCCTCACCGATGGGAAACAGTCTGACCACCCGTGACCACACCGCGTTCCACAGCCATATCGCGCCGGCCAGCGCGCCGCTGAGAACTTCAGCGAGAAACCGGATGCCGGGAATTGCAAGCCACAGCGCCGTTCCGAACAGCACACCGCCCGCAATGGGCAGAAAAAAGAGCCCCGCGCTGCCCGCCTGCCAGCGAGCCGAAGACGGTGAACTCAGCTGCATGGCTCGCAGAGCCAGCAGCGCAAGCGCGACTCCCGCCGCAGACAGGAATCTCGGCGGCACGCTTCTGACGGTTCCAAGTCCCGAAATAATGATCAGTAAGACCATAAGGACGCAGCAGATCACGACGGCGCGGCGGTATTGCCAGATCTCCAACGAGAAGCGCCCAAGCGTCAGGAACATCGCCGCGTAGACCGACAGCAGGAACAGCACCGCTCTTACTGTCCACCCGACACCGGGCAGGACAAGCGTGAGCAGCGGCAGCAGCCCCCACAGAAGTCTGTGCGGGGCTTTTCTGCAGCCGCCGGCACCCAGTCCGGCGAGCAGCGTCAGAACGAGAAACAGCGCAAAAGCCTGCCACTTCTCCATGAAGGGCGTGAACAGGCACAGTATCGCGCAGACAAGGCAGAGCTGCGCGGTGAGCCGGAATGCGGCTACGCTACGCATCCGAAAGCGCCTCCTCTCCCGTGAGGAGCAGCGCGCGGACGCCGGATACGCGCTCAAGCCGCGCCAGCGCCGCGCTCACCTCCGGTGTGGCTTTCGGCGTGATGACGATATACCCCCGCCGGCCGCAATTCTGCCCTGTCCACTGCTCCGGCAGCGAAGCGAAGCTGCGGTAGCGCACGAAGTGCGACAGGCCGATCCTTCTCTGCACGGCGAAGCAGTGCTTCCTGCCCATTCCCTTCTCCGTCTCGAAGAGGTCGCCGTTCGACAGCACGGCATAGGGGATCTTTCCCGCCTCCAGCAAATCGCAGACGGTCCGGACCAGGGACAGGCAGCGCTCGGCAACGGGAGGCGGGCACTGTTCCATATCCAGCAGCACCGCCACGTCCGTATCCACGGTATAGTCGTGTTTTTTGACCGTCAGGACGCCCGTTCTGGCCGTCTGCAGCCAGGATATATCCTTCATTGGCTCCACGCCGGAATACTCCCGGTAGCCAAGAAGCAGGCTGTTATCCTCCATAATGAAACGCCGGACAGATATGTCCCCGAGATATCCGCCAAGCGGCTTCAGTCCGGGATCCGCTGCCAGCGAGCGGGCCGTGCAGATGACCCTGTCTTTGAGATCAAACGAGCGGACATGGCTCTGGAAGCCGAGATAGTCGCCCGTCTCCAGATATACCTTCCCAAGTTCGTGCAGGCCGCGTTCTTTCAGAGAAAAGCGGATCTTTCCCCTGCGGACGCTATGGGGCGGCAGTGACGCCCTATACGTGTACGTGCGGCCGAACATGCCGTCTGTCCCCTGCGCGCTCATCCATGTCTCTTCTTCCCGAACCTCCACGGCTTCCGAAAACGCGAAACTGAAGCTGACGAAAGGAAGCGGCAGAGGGGAAAGATTCCGAAGGCTGAACTGCAGCGTGGCGACCTCGTCCGGCTCGGTGAGATCCATGTCGACCGAGCAGCGCAGGTCCACCCGCTTGGGATCGAGCTTCAGGCTCAGGATCTCCGCGGCGGCGACTGCAAGCAGGATCGAGATCAGAATCAGAACGATCAGGGATGTCGGCATTTTTTTACTCCACCGGAACGGGAATCTCGTCGAGCAGCTGTCGGATATAGTTTTCCGGCGACAGATGGCTGCCGGCGGTCATCGTCAGTCTGTGCGCGAGTACTTCCACGGCGTTGTTTTTGACGTCCTCGGGGATGACATAGTCTCTCCCCTCCATGGCGGCCGTGATCTGTGCGGTCTTATAGAGCGCCAGAGATCCGCGCGCGCTGGCGCCGCAGGCAAGCCGGTCGCTGCCGCGCGTTGCGGTGACGATCGCCATCAGATAGTCGGCTACCGGCTCACTGACCTCCACCTCACGATATGAGGTGCGCAGCTGTGCGAGTTCCTCCTTTGTAATGATCGGCTCCAGGCCTGCAATGATGTCCTTCGTGTCCTGCCGACGCAGCACCTGCTTTTCCTGTTCCGGCGTCATATAACCGAGAGAAAGCTTCATGAAGAACCGGTCCAGCTGCGCCTCCGGCAGAGGAAAAGTTCCGTAAGACTCGATCGGATTCTGCGTCGCCATGACAATATACGGCTCAGAGAGCGGATAGGTCTCGCCGTCAATCGTGATCTGGCGCTCCTCCATGACCTCCAGGAGCGCAGACTGGCTGCGGTGGACGGCGCGGTTGATCTCATCGGCGAGTATCACGTTGGCGAACAGCGGCCCGCGGCGGAATTCGAAGACGCCATCCTTCTGGTTGTAGAAATGGATTCCCGTGAGATCCGACGGCAGAATGTCCGGCGTGAACTGTATGCGTCGGAACTCGCCGTCAATGCAGCGGGCGAACGCGCGCAGCAGCATTGTCTTGCCCGTTCCCGGCAGATCCTCCAGCAGAACGTGCCCGGAGGCGATCAGGCAGACGCCGATCCGACGGATGACGTCCTCTTTGCCGAGTATGACCTTCCCGCAGTTTTCCAGCAGCTTGTCCTGATACTTAACGAACAGATTTGTATCCATCGAGCTCAACTCCTCACTTGATAACGCCGGATGAGCAGCGTTTCCTTATTCTTTCGAATGTTACTCTTCCTGTCTCCGTCAGCACAGCATGACACCGTCGGGAAGGCAGGTCCGTACCGTATCTGCACGTCTCAACAAAAGTGTAATGAAAAAAGCAGATCCGAACCTCTGCCGGATCAGCAAGCAGGTACCAGCTTTGCAGGTCGAAACGCGCGGATCTCACAGATCCGTTCATACTCACTGAGTCTCTTTTCACCGCGGACCGGATCGAAAACGACCGCGTCATCCGGCAGCAGCGCAAGCATCGCAGTAAAATGACGGTCTGCCTTTTCTCCAGGTACGGTGATGAGGCATGGAAACCCGTTCTCCGCGTACCGATTCAAAGCGGTTCCGGAGCAGGGTACGGAACCAAGGTATTCGAGCGGATACAGCCTGTTGATATGCGAGAGCTCCAGATCGGCCGCGGGAGAAAACGCGCCGCATTCGATCAGCCTACGGTTGAGGATCCACGGATCAAACGAGCCTTCACATTCCGCCGTCTCGATGCCGCAATGCCGGAGCATCACGGCAAGTGAGCACACAAGGCAACCTGCGTCCCGAAAGAACCTGTACGACGCTGCGGGAAACTGTTCCTCGCTCCAGGCTTCCTCCCGGTTGAAACGCGGATCCGTCTGCAGCCATGTCAAATATGTCTGCTGCATATTTTCCCTCCCCTTGCTCAGACGATGGACTCCGCGTCAGCGGGCAGATTCAGATACAGGGACAGATGGTTGAGATCCAGCGCTCTGTCGTAGTTCACATGGGTGGTAAGGCCAAGGATGATTATCGCCTCCAGAGAACCCGGTCTGTCCAGACCGGCATCGGCGAGACTGCTCAGCGGGCTGTAGGCCACGCCGTCGTCGATGACCGTGATCTGCAAGCCGTCTTCATATCGCTTGATGCGGATGTCCGCGCGGATCACCTTGTCAGGATTCTGAAGGCGGATATAATTCATGCCGTCCTCTGTCACCAGAGAAGCTTTTGAACAAAAGCCCGCAGGATAGGCATAGGCGAGCAGTTTTTCGTTCAGATCAGACTTCAAGGCGCCGATCCGGTCCGGCTTTAGAAGGATCGAATAGTCGTAAATCATATCCGGGTCGCGCTCCGGTACGAACCAGAACCCGTCGCGTTTCATAAGAGACAGCAGGATCAGCGCGGCTGCCGAACTTGCAAGCACATAGCCCGCAAAAAAGCCGCGCAGCCCCAAATGATATCCGATGATTCCGGCGACGATCAGCAGAAGCTTCTGGATGATTACCAGCAGATTCGTAAGCCCGATCCTGTTTACGCCCGGAAGATAGGAATTGATGATTGCCGAGAGTATGACAGACGGGAAAGCAATACATCCGATGCGCAGGCATTGCGCGCATAGCCGGCGAAGTCCGCCGGCAATATGGAACGCGCTCGCGATCGGACCTGCAAATAACAGAATGAGCACGTCCGCGATCAGACCGATTCCCAATGCCAGCTTCGTTCCTGTCTTCGCCGAGAATCTGACGCCGTCATAATCCTTCTGCCCGAATGACAGGCCTGCGTGAATGGAGACGCTTGCCGATATTCCGTTGTTCAGGGACATGACAACCCCGCGGAGAGTCTTATAGATTGCCCAGATGGCAAGTCCGTCCGCACCGCCGACAGCAGTAATCGCCCCTGTCTGCACAGTGAGTGTGGCGCCTTCCAGCAGTTCATCCAGAGTCGCTGAACTGCCGATGCGGATGTCTTCCCAGATATAGGAGATCATTTCCCGAAATGCGAAAACAACAGAAAAGTCCGGAGTCACAGTCCGCTTTTTGCTGAAGAAATGGCTCAGCGTAGTAGAATACCCGAGAAGCGTGCTGATGACAGAAGCCCATGCCAGCCCTTCGAGGCCGAGCTTCAGCACACCGACCAGCAGGAAATCGAAAAGGATGTTCCCGACGTTTGTGCTGATGCTGCGCATTGCCAGCAGCTTTGCTCTCCCGTCGATGCGGAACGCTCTCTCAATGCAAAGGAGCACTTCAAAGACCGGAGCCGCTGCCAGGATGGGTCTTGAATACCGGATCACCGCGCCTACCAGGTCGGGATCATTGATAAAGATCTCCAGCAGCTGCCGCTCAAAGAGGAGGAGCGGGATATATACGGCAATATAAACGGCAAAGACCGCGATGATGATCGAGCCGAAGATACGATTTGCCTCTTTCCTATGGCCTTTTCCGATTGCCCGGATCATCAGCTTGTCAATGCCGTAGCCCAAAAAGCAGTGAAGGATCTGAGCGACTGCCAGCAGCGGGCCCGAGGCCGCGATCGCCGCCAGCGCGTCAGTGCCGATGCTGATTCCAGCGATTATGGAGTCAAAAGCCGTCACTGCCGCGACGCACAGAGTACTGCAGATATAAGGGAGCGCCATTTTTCTGGTCCTGTCAGCGATCAGCGCAGACCTTCGGTAGATATCGAATTCCAGATCTCCCTGCACGGTGTCATTCACCAGCCTTATCTTTCAGCCTTACAGCAGAACGATACCCGAGAGCGTCTGCCTGCTTGCCTCCGAAGGGCCATTCCTTCTGTAGGACGCGAAGTTCTCCGATTCATAGGAGCAGATCCCGGTGTCGTGGATCCGGTCGGGACGGAGCCCCTCCCTGAGGAGTATGAAAGCGACCGCCTTTCTGAGATCCAGGAGACATTTCCCGTTCTCCTTTGGACGGAACAGTTCTCCAAGCTCTTTCCGGGAAAAGCGGGAGGAAAAAGCCTCGATCAGGTCGCTGCCGACTTCGTAGCAGTCAGCGCAGATACCGGGACCGAAGGCGGCGAGGATATTCTCCGGAGAAGAACCGAAACGCTGCCACATCACTTTGAGCGTGTTCTCGGCGATTCCGCCGCAGATGCCTCTCCATCCGCAGTGGGCAATAGCCGCTGCGTGCTTTTCAGTATCGTAGAGAAACAGCGGGATACAGTCCGCCGTCCAGACGCACAACAGGAGTCCCGGGACTGCAGTAACCACCGCATCAAATCCGCCGGCCGGCCCTATGCGGAGTTCTTCGGAAACCGCTTCCAGTGTGCCGGAGCCATCATTGTCCGAAACAGAAAAAACGCTGCCGGAATGCGTTTCACGCGCATATATGACTCGCTTCAGCGGCATATGAAGATGGTCCTCTATGATGTTTTTTCTGAAAACGTCAACCTGCCATCCGGCATGGCTCTGCCAGTCTTGTCTGTCAGTAATGATCGTTTTGACAGGATAACGGCCGTCAAGAAATGATATCGATCGCATATTAATCTTTACTCAAGGTCTCAAGCCACCGAATCAGCGCAAACATTTCCCATATCTGCTTCCATACACTGTCATTACCGTCCGCATAAAATGCTTTGATGATCCCCTCGACGTCCGCGACGGCGAGCGCATCGCGCGCGATACTGCCGGTCAGAGCGTCCAGGATCTGCGTTTTGAACGGTTCCTTCCGCATCCATTTTCGGACCGGTACAGGAAAGCCTCTCTTCTCGCGAAAGGCGATTTTACGCCCGACGACAGGCAGTGCCGCCTCCCGGAAGAGCAGTTTTCCCATGTTTCGATCCGCCTTGTACTGCGTCGGCAGCGACAGAGCGAAATCCCACAGGTCCTGTCTCATATACGGCGTACGGATATTGATCCCCGCGCCCTTTGCCGCGGCATCAACATTGGGAAGAATGTTTCCTAGCATCCACCTTGTCAGATCGAATGCGTTCATTTTCAGAAAACCGTCTCCGCCGTAACCGGGCAGCGGCGGGATCTCTCCCACGTCCATGATGGTGTTGATGGGCAGCCAGAAGTCCTCCTTCGGATCGTCGAAAAACCGGCTGTAGCAAGGGTAGCCGCAAAACAGCTCGTCTGGTCCTTCTCCGGAACAGACGGTATCCGTCCACTCAGCTGCTTTCCTTGCCGCAATAAACAGTGCAATATAGGAAGCGTCTCCCGTCGGCGCGCCGCGGCAGGCCATGGCGTCTCTCACCGCGTCAAAGTATTCCTCGGGGCCGATCTTCACGACATGGTGTTCGCTGCCCAGCCTTGCAGCTGCTTCTAGCGCCAGAGGCGATTCATCAAACTCCTGTTCCTCGTATGCCACGGAAAAGGTCTTTTTCGCGTGGATGCCGAAAGCGATCAGGGAAGAATCCACGCCGGAAGACAAAAAAGCGGCGTCGGAGTATTGCCGTTCCATCTTCAGAATGTCGTCCAGAATCTGTGACAGCGTACGGAGATAATCGGCTTTTTCCCGTGCCGGATCGAAAGAAAATCGGATATCGGGGTAGGAAATGACGTCACCTCGCAGGTTGGTCGTACCCACCGGATAGGAAAAACGCAGGTAGGACTCCAGCGCATGCGGATCCAAAGCGGGTTTGCTTTCGCGTGTTGAATCATCCACGATCTGAATTCCCCCATCAATCGAAGTTTTTGTGAAACCAGAATGCTGATTTCCGAAATCCGAGATTCTCATAAAGCCTGTGGGTCTCTGTCCGTTTGAAAACGGATGCAACGCCGATAGAGTTCGAGCCTCTTTCGCGTGCTGTCTGTTCGGCGCGGGCAATGAGCTGCGTTCCTATGCCGCGGTTGCGATACTCGGGATGCACAGCAATTCCGTTGATTTTGATATACCCGTCAGGATCATCGATCGACAGGACCTCGACGTATGTGATAAAGCCAACGACTCTGCCGTCCTCTTCGGCGACGAAGGTATAATAACGGCTGTCCGTGCTCATTTTCTCAAGAGTCCTGCTCACGCTTTCATCCGTTGCCGCGGCTATGTCCAGATAATCCCTCCAAAATCTTGCGACTGCCGCGTAGTCTTCGGGCTGTATTTCCCTAATCATCATTGCTAATTCCGCTCCTTTTTCCTACCGGCAGCAGACGCACAGATGCCGTTGCAGAAAGCTGTATGAGAGCCGGCTATGGCACCGGACCGGGCAGCCGAGGTAATGCTGATGCTGACAGATGTGATGCGGGCGAAGTCGGTCCACCCTGCGTGCATACTGAGGAGATTCTGCCTGTAAGCAGCTTTTACCAGCTGGGGTCTGTTGGCGGCAAACGCTGTGCGGTCACTGTTTTCGGTGTCGGCAGAGGCGTTGTCCTCAGAAAAAAGAGATTATATTAATCCTTAATAAAGGATGCCACAAGCTCATTGAAAAGTCAACATTCCGCAGGAAGGACAGGCTCCGTATGTGTTAGGCGTTAATTGCCAACGATCCTTGCCGCCGAAGCTGGGGCACAGCAGTATAGTGTCTGTTGCAAAACGAAAAACGCAAAGCAAACCGGCAGATATGGACAGATTCCCAGAACCTTGTCGGCCATTACATAATCAGGATCATATAAGTAACTGCTGTCGATATTATGGCTTCTGCGCTCATATTCTTCCAGATAATGGTCCGGCCAGTCGCGGCAATAACAATAGCAGTATCATTTTCAATAATTGATTTCCGTCTCAAGAAGCAAACAGCCCTCACCATTTTCCATAAAGAATGCGATGAGGGCAGAAAGAAAAGGCCTGACTCTGATACATCAGGCCCTTTTAGAATCCTATTCTTTCTGCTCAGCGAACTTGTATTTGTCTCTCAATGAGTCCTTCTGAAAGGAGCATTTCAAGGACACGCGCCTCCCGTTCAAGCATTACAGGATCCTTCGGGCCGTGGACTTTGGCCCGGTTTCTGAGGATGGCGTTTTCAGGTACTACATATTCCAGGGTGAAAAGTTCGTCTGATTCGTAGTCATCCAGTTTCTGAGGCCCGACGCGCTCTTCCACGTCACACAGGTAATAATAGCTATCCTGCACAAAGAATTCGTCCTCTTTCACCGTACTCTTCTGGATCCGGTGGACGTACCCGTATTCCCGTATTGAATCCGGGATCACGGTCAGCCCGGCTTCCTCGGCTGTCTCCCTGATCAGCGCATCGGCGGCGCGTTCCCCGGGTTCGATCCCTCCGCCCGGGAATTTGTAGTAGTCATACTTCAGGCTGTGAATCATGGCGATCTTACCATTTCTGATAATGATACTTCTGGCAGAATCCCGCGAAAATGAATGCGTACATCCGCCATAATCCATTTTATCCATTTCAAATAGCAGTCTCATTTTCTTATAGCTCCGAAAAACCCGATTAATCGAATACAAGCAGATAAAAATTGAGCCTGCCGATTCTATCCAGCAGGCTCAAACGCGATAACACTTTTTGAACTATATAGGTAGACTTGCAGAATCGCAGATTTTTTCCGGGTCGTGGTATTTTCGAGGCGATATTTGGCATACGGCCCTTGATTATCTCTGCTATCTCCCCGTCTGCCTAATACAGCTTAGCACCTGCCGGGATGTGAGGATCGACCATCAGAAGATGGAGCTTTTCTTCCTCGCCTTCCTTATGAACAGCGGAGATCAGCATGCCGCAGGAATCGATGCCCATCATCTTGCGCGGAGGCAGATTCGTGATGGCGATGCAGGTCTTGCCGATCAGCTGCTCAGGCTCATAATAGGCGTGAATACCGCTTAATATCGTCCTATGAATCCCGGAACCGTCATCCAGAGTGAACTTCAGAAGCTTCTTGGACTTCGGAACAGCCTCACATTCAAGCACCTTAACGGCTCTGAAATCGCTCTTGGAGAAGGTCTCAAAGTCGACCTGTTCCTCGAAGAGCGGTTCGATCACGACATTGGTGAAGTCGATCTTTTCCGGCTCGGCGATGACTTCGGTGGCGGCTTCCACAGGGGCGGCTTCCGTCTTTTCTTCCTTCTTCGGCATGTCCAGGGGCTTCATCGTCGGGAACAGGATCACGTCGCGGATGGAGCTTGCGCCTGTGAGTAGCATGACGCATCGATCGATGCCGATACCGAGGCCTCCCGTGGGCGGCATACCGTACTCGAGAGCGTTGATAAAGTCGTTATCCATCATGCCGGCCTCTTCGTCGCCCTTGGCGCGCAGCTCAGCCTGCTTGAGAAAGCGCTGCTTCTGATCGATCGGATCGTTGAGTTCTGAGAAGGCGTTGCCCATCTCGCTACGGCAGATGAACAGTTCGAAGCGCTCTGTCAGGCGCGGGTCGGACGGACTGCGTTTGGCCAGCGGTGAGACGTCAACCGGGTGCATTGTGATGAAGGTCGGCTGAATCATTTTCTCCTCCACCTTCTGATCATAGCACTCGTACAGGGCGTGGCCCCAGGTCGGCTCCACGCCGCCCATATCCACGCCGACAGATTTTGCTGCCTCTACTGCATCGGCGTCGCTTTCGATTGTCATGAAATCCACGCCGATGTGTTCCTTCACCGCCTCGGCCATCGTCATACGGCGAAACGGCGGCGCGAGGGATATCTTCTCCCCCTGCCACTCCACGTCGTAGGTCCCGAGTATCTCTTTCGCGGCGCCGGAGAGCAGTTCCTCAAACAGATCCATCATTCCGTTGAAGTCGGTATAGGCCTCGTACAGTTCCACGGAGGTGAACTCCGGATTATGCTTGGTGTCCATTCCCTCATTGCGGAATATGCGGCCGATTTCGTAGACGCGCTCCAAGCCGCCGACGATCAGGCGCTTGAGGTGCAGCTCCGTGGCGATGCGCATATACATGTCGATGTCCAGCGTGTTGTGATGCGTGATGAAGGGTCGCGCAGTTGCGCCGCCGGAGATCGTGCTGAGAACAGGCGTTTCGACCTCCATATAGCCCCTTGCGTCGAGGAACCGGCGGATGTAACTGACGAACTGAGAACGGATGATGAAGTTGCGGCGGCTCTCCTCGCTCATGATAAGATCGACATAGCGCTGGCGGTACTTCAGTTCTGTGTTCGTCATGCCGTGATACTTCTCCGGCAGCGGACGCAGCGACTTGCTCAGCAGTTCGACGGTCTCCGCGTGGACAGAGATCTCCTCTGTCTTGGTCTTGAACACGTATCCGCTCACGCCGACGATGTCACCTATATCATATTTCCGGAAATCCGCAAACTCCTGATCCGGTACGGAGTCTGACCGGACGTAGATCTGCAGCTGGCCCTTCGCGTCCTGAATGTGGCAGAAGATGGCCTTGCCCATGCCGCGCTTGGACATGATGCGTCCGGCGACCCGGACGGTCTTGCCCTCAAGCTCGGCATAATTCTCACGCACCTCGACAGACCACGCGCTTCTCTCGAAACGGGTCTGCTGGAAGGGATCGCGCCCTTCCTGCTGCAGGTTCGCGAGTTTCTCTCTGCGGATCTGCAGAATCTCGGAGAGCTCGGTCTCCGGAGTCGGGGTTCTGGTTTCTTCGCTCATATGGTCCTCCGTCAGTTGTTCTCCACGCGGATGATGCGGAAATGAAGGATTCCGGCAGGAGCCTCGACCGCAACGGTCTCACCCTCCTGATGGCCCAGCAGGCCGCGTCCGAAGGGACTGTCGTCGGAGATGCGTCCTTCCATGGGGTTGGCGTCCTGTGAACCGACGATCTGATAGACCTCCTCAGAGCCCTCATCGGGGTCGAGCACGGTAACACGGCTGCCGAGGCCGACCATGCCTTCCGTCATCTCAGTCTGCTCAACGATCTCCGCATTCTCAATCAGATCCTTGATCTCCGCGATCTTGGAATAGAGCTTCCCCTGCTCCGTCTTCGCCTCATCGTATTCGCTGTTTTCAGAAAGGTCGCCAAAGGAGCGCGCCTCCTTGATCTGCTCGGCGACTTCCTTCTCACGGACGGTTGTGAGATAGCGCAGTTCTTCCTTGAGCTTGTCCAGGCTCTCCTGACTCATTTTATATCTGCTTTCGATGGCCATACTGTTGTCCTCCTAATCGATTTATCCCAGTCGCTGCGATTGCTTTGACGATATATTATATAGTCGCGTTTTAAGCTTGTCAAGAAACCGAAATTGCGAAATCCAGCTGCGAAATCGCGGCCGGAGCCTTCCGCTCCGGCCGCGTCATTGTCCGGTTCATCTCCGCCGAAGCTCCGGATGTCTTGCGTAATAGGCTTCCTTGTCTTCGTACATGCGCTTATCTGCCGCACGGAACGCCTCGGTGACATCCATGCTGCCGTCCGACCAGAGTGCACCGACTGCGAAACTGATTTCCGGATCTTTCTCTATGGAAGTATTCAGCCTGTCGAGCTTTCTCTGAAATGTCTCTCTGTCGATATTGGAGGCAATTACGACAAACTCGTCGCCGCCCGTGCGATACACATCATCGCTGTAGAACACCTTTGAGAGCGCCTCGGCGGCCTTAATGAGCAGTTTGTCGCCCGCAACATGTCCTTCCGTGTCGTTCACGAGCTTCAGTCCGTTCAGATCCAGATTAATGATTCCGAAACTGCTGATTCTCTGATCCGATTGGAGCGCATGGACCCTGCGAAGCATGGAGTGCCTGTTGTTCAAGCCCGTAAGTCCGTCCGTGTAACTCAATTCTTCCAGACGGTCGACGAGAATCTGGTTGGAGATCTGCGTTCCCAGAAAATAGCCTATCAGTTCCGCGGTTTCTTTGATTTCCAGAATCCTCTCAACGTTGAAATTGACGATGTAAAGGAAACCGATCTGGCTCTGGTTTCGCTGAAGCGGCAAAATCAGGATGCTCCTGATCCCCAAGCGCTTCATTCGTTCCGCCCATATCGGATTGTGTTTCTTCAGGACCTGCAGTTCCGGCTCCCTCGTTACGATCACCGTTCTGGGAATGCCGACGGTCTCATTGTAATCCTCGATGAGTTCAAACCGTTTCCCCTCGGCAAGAAACTCAGGGCGAACGGATTCGCACAGCGTCTGAACGGTCTTTCTGTCTTCGTCCGTCAGAACGATCCTGCAGCACCACGCTTCCGTCGCTTCCCGCATATCGAGCAGAACACGCTCCACACTGGATTTGAAATCCTCCGCGCCCATCAGCGTGACGCAGGCGTTGATAACGGCGGCGCCGGCCTCCGGGGAAACCTTCGCCAGACGCCTGGCGTCCGCTCCAACGGGCTCGAAAATGCACTGACAGTATCCCACGGTCTCGCTTTCCCGCTCCAGCGGAATCAGTATGATCTCACTCATGCTGGAAAGCGAATTCAAGTAAGTATAATCGTGGATATTCTGTCCCTGAAATGCGGCCAGGAGGCAAAACTCCTCCAAGCGCAGATTGCGCATGCCGTCTTCATTGTATCTTTGGCCCGGGAAAAACCGATTTCCCATCTTTTCGGCCATTGCGGCGTTTCTGCACACGACGCGAATGTCGACGAGCTCTCCGTCATCATTTCTGACAACGCAGAGCACAGCGCAAGCCGCGTCCACAAAATCGACGAATCTCTGATAATCCACGGTTACCTCCTGTCACTCGCCAGGGCAGGCTGTTCTCTTTCGGATTCCTGTTTCAACGGATGCTGAAGAAGGCGTCCATTCCCGGATACTGTGCCACGTCGAAGAGCTCCTCCTCGATGCGCAGAAGCTGGTTGTACTTTGCAACGCGATCGGTGCGGCTCGGCGCGCCGGTCTTGATCTGTCCCGCGTTGACCGCGACGCTGATGTCGGCGATCGTCGTATCCTCCGTCTCGCCGGAGCGATGGGACACGACGGCGGTATAGCCCGCACGATGCGCCATCTGGATGGCGTCGAGCGTTTCGGTCAGCGTTCCGATCTGATTGACCTTGATAAGGATGGAATTGGCAACGCCCAGCTGGATTCCCTTCTTCAGACGCTCCGTGTTCGTCACGAACAGGTCGTCGCCTACGAGCTGGATCTTCTTGCCGAGGGCATCGGTGAGCATCTTCCATCCCTCCCAATCCTCCTCGGCCATGCCGTCTTCCAGAGAGATGACAGGATACTTCTCGCAGAATTCCACCCACATATCGACCATCTGCTGCTTTGTCATGACAGTGCCGCGCTTCGGCAGATGATAGCAGCCGTCCTTCTCGTCATACCACTCGCTGACCGCGGCGTCCATGGCGATCTTGAAGTCGACGCCCGGCTTGTAGCCGGCCTTCTCGATTGCCGTAACCAGCGCTTTGAGCGCGTCCTCATCACTAGCAAGATCAGGCGCGTAACCGCCCTCGTCGCCGACGCCGGCTGAAGGCACGACCTTTTTCAGCGTGTGGAAAACCTCCGCGCACATGCGGAGCGCCTCGTGAAAGCTCTCCGCGGAGACCGGCATGATCATGAATTCCTGGATGTCCACGCTGTTGGACGCGTGCGCTCCTCCGTTGAGAACGTTCATCATCGGCACGGGAAGCTGCTTTGCGTTCGCTCCGCCGATATAGTTGTACAGGCCGACGCCCGTCGCCTCCGCGGCCGCCTTTGCGCAGGCCAGAGACGCGCCGAGAATGGCGTTGGCGCCCAGACGGGATTTATTCGGTGTTCCGTCGAGCTCGATGAGCAGCCGGTCGATTTCCGGCTGATCGAGCACGTTCAGACCGATCAGAGCCTCGCAGATCTCCGTGTTGACGTTCTCCACCGCCTGCAGAGTGCCCTTGCCCAGATAACGGCTCTTGTCGCCGTCGCGAAGCTCGCAGGCCTCGAAGGCGCCTGTAGACGCGCCGGAGGGTACGGCAGCGCGGCCGACGGTGCCGTCATCGAGCGTAACCTCGACCTCAACGGTCGGGTTGCCGCGGCTGTCGAGGATCTCACGCGCCATGACGTCTACGATCTCAAAATACTGCTTCATTCCCGAATACCTCCAATTATTGTCATTGTTATCGGATCAGCGAAATGCCGGTCATCTCTTTCGGTTGCTGCAGCCCCATCAGAGCTAGCATGGTCGGAACGATGTCCGCCAGCCGCCCCGGCCGCAGCTGCACGTCAGCGCCGCAAACGATCAGCGGCACAGGATTTGTCGTATGCGCAGTGTGCGGGCCTCCGTCAGCTGCGATCATGCAGTCCGCGTTGCCGTGATCCGCCGTCACCAGCACGACGCCGCCGAGGCTCCGTACCGTGCGTACTACACGTCCGACGCAGGCGTCCACGGTCTCCACCGCCTTCACCGCCGCGTCAAATACGCCGGTGTGTCCTACCATGTCGCAGTTGGCCAGATTCATGACGACAACGTCATATTCACCGCTGAGCAGGCGTGCAACTGCTTCGTCCGTGACCTTTTCCGCGCTCATCTGCGGGATCAGATCATATGTGGGAAACTCCTTCGGCGACGGGACGAGCACGCGGTCCTCGCCCGGATCCTGCTTCTCAACGCCGCCATTGAAGAAAAACGTCACATGCGCGTACTTTTCCGTTTCCGCAATTCGCAGCTGGCGCAGGCCCAAGGTGCTGAGATAGTTTCCGAACGTGTTATCGATCGTTTCGGGCGGAAACGCGATCGGCAGCGTGAGCGTCTCGTCGTACTGCGCCGTGCAGACGTATCTCAGCTCCAGGTTTTCGGTGTCCATCGCGGCGTCACCCGGCAGGACACCCGTCAGAGCCCAGGTGATCTCCCGCGCTCTGTCAGGCCGGAAGTTGAAGCAGATCACGCTGTCGCCGCTGCGGATCCTTCCCTCTTTGTCACAGATGACCGGCTCTACGAATTCGTCTGTCACGCCGGCTTCGTAGCTTTCCAGTACTGCATCAACAGGATCGTCGGCCTCTTTTCCGAAGCCGCGCACCATGGCGTCATAAGCTCTCTGCAGACGCTCCCAGCGCTTGTCCCGATCCATGGCGTAGAAACGTCCCATAACGGTAGCGACGCTCCCGCAGCCAAGCCCGGAACACTTCTCGCGCAGAGTGCGCAGATAGCCCGCGCCGGTCTTCGGGCCTACGTCGCGCCCGTCCAGAAATGCGTGGATGTAAACCCGCCGCGATCCGCGACGCTTCGCCATCTCCAGCAGCGCGAACAGGTGCTCGATATGGCTGTGGACGCCTCCGTCAGAAAGGAGGCCTATCAGATGCAGCGAACCATTATGTGCTTTCGCGGCGTCCATCGCCTCGACATACGCAGGGTTTTCAAAGAAGCTGCCGTCTCGCACGGCGTTGGAGATACGCGGCAGATCCTGATACACCACGCGTCCGGCGCCGATGTTCGTGTGTCCGACCTCGCTGTTGCCGATCTGTCCGGCAGGCAGGCCGACCGCCTCGCCGGAAGCGTCCAGTTGCGTATGCGGACAGTTCGCAAACAGTGCGTCAAGTTCCGGGGTGTCTGCCGCGGCGATCGCGTTGCCGGGCCCGGCCGGAGCCAGGCCGAATCCATCCATGATGAGCAATACGGTTGGGATCTTCTTCATCGTCTTCCCCCTGCCGCGGCGTCATTCCAGAGCCGTCGCGGCGATAATGGCAGCGAAACTTTCCGGCTTGAGGGACGCGCCTCCGATCAATCCTCCGTCTATGTCCCGCATTGCCAGCAGATCAGAAGCGTTCTTTTCGTTCATGCTTCCGCCGTAAAGGATACGGACGGCACGGGAAACAAGGCCCCCGTACTGCGCGCGCACCAGTTCGCGTATAGCGGCACAGACCTCCTGCGCCTGCTCCGCCGTGGCGGTCTTGCCCGTCCCGATTGCCCAGACCGGTTCGTAGGCGATCAGGACTTTTTTCATGTCTGCCGGGTCGATATCCCAAAGCGCCGCTTTGACCTGATAGGCGATGCGCTCCATCGTCAGGCCGCGCGTGCGCTCGTCCTCGCTCTCGCCGACGCAGATGATCGGACGAATGCCGATAGCCAGCGCGTAACGCGCCTTCGCGTTAACGAGAAAATCCGTCTCCCCGTTGTCCGCGCGGCGCTCAGAGTGACCGAGAATGACATAGCGGACGCCGAGATCCTCGAGCATCGCCAGACTCACCTCTCCGGTGTGCGCGCCGGAAACGAACTGACTGACGTTCTGCGCTCCGACCTCGATCCTGCACGCTTTCGCATGGGCCGACACTGCCGGGATAAGCGGATACGGCGGGCAGACGATCACCTCGCACGGACGGTCCTTGGGCATATCGCGCGTGAGTTCGACAAGAAACGGCTCGACATCCGAGGGTCTCGTGTTCATTTTCCAGTTTCCGGCGATCACGGGCTTGCGGTATCGTTTCAGCATTCGGAATTCTCCTTATCGATTGTCCGGCGAACGGGTCCCACAGCACTCCGCTCGCCTTCTGAACGGCATTTCCGCCGAATCTCCCCCGCTTACGCATGGCCCGTTCAGTGACTGGACTCCAGAGGAAAGCGAGGGATCGTTGTTTTCATTTGTCGAGCAGACAGGCAACGCCCGGCAGTTCCTTGCCCTCCAGAAATTCCAGAGACGCGCCGCCGCCGGTGGAGATGTGCGTCATCTTGTCCGCAAAGCCCAGCTGCTCCACAGCCGCGGCGCTGTCGCCGCCGCCGACGATGGTCACGCCGCCGCATTCCGACATCGCACGTGCGATCGCCTTGGTCCCCTCGGCAAAGGCGCTCAGCTCAAACACGCCCATCGGGCCGTTCCAGACGACCGTGCCGGCGCCGCGGATCTCTTTGGCGAAAAGCTCCACTGTCTTCGGACCGATGTCCAGCCCCATGCAGTCAGCAGGGATCGCGGCCGCGTCCACGTAACGAGGCGAATCAACATTCTCAAACGCCGTGTTCACCGCAGAATCCACAGGCAGGAGCAGCCGCTTGCCGAGTTTTTCCGCTTTGGCAAGCATCTCTCGCGCGTACTCCATCCGGTCGGCCTCCAGCAGTGAAGTTCCGATCTCGAAGCCCTGCGCCTTGAGGAAAGTGTAGGCCATTCCGCCGCCGATGAGGATGGTATCGGCTTTTTCCAGCAGATTGCTGATGACGCCGATCTTGTCGCTCACCTTTGCGCCGCCCATCAAAGCCACGAAAGGACGCGCGGGGTCTGCCAGCGCCTTGCCCATGATCTCCAGTTCCTTTTCGATCAGCAGACCGCTGACTGAGGGCAGATATTCCGCCACGCCCGCCGTGGAAGCATGCGCCCGATGGACGGTGCCGAAAGCATCGGACACGTAAACGCCGTCTGCGCCGGCGAGCGCCGCGAGTGCTTTCGCCACGGCAGCGTCGTTCTTCGTTTCCCCTTTTTCAAATCGTGTGTTCTCCAGAAGAAGGATCTGTCCCGCCTTGAGTGCGGCTGCCTTTGCCTGTGCATCCGGGCCGATGACATCAGATGCAAGCAGCACCTCAGCGCCGAGCAGTTCTTGCAGGCGTTCCGCCACGGGCTTCATGGAGAGCTTGTCAAGGCTCTTGCGCCAGTCCGCCTCGGTCAGTTCTTCGGCCTTTTTGCCTTTCTCGACCTGCTTCTTGACGAAATCCGCAAAGGTCGCGTTCGGTTTTCCGAGATGCGAACAGGCGATCACCGCAGCTCCGTGCTCGAGGAGATAGCGAATTGTCGGCAACGCTGCGCGGATTCGCTTATCATCGGTAATCGCGCCTGTCTTTTTATCCTGCGGCACGTTGAAATCGCAGCGCAAAAGCACCTTTTTCCCGTTGACGTCGACATCGCGAACCGTCTTCTTGTTGTAGTTCATTGCGGTTCCCCTTTCATCTCTCCGAATTCCTTCAAGCCTGGAAAACCCTGCTGGCGCAGGGCCTCATAGCATAGGATCGCGACACTGTTTGCCAGATTCAGACTGCGCACCGGGCCGATCATCGGGATGCGGACGCATCTGTCACAGTATTTCTCCCTCAGCCATTCAGGTAATCCTGCGGTCTCCTTGCCGAACATGAGGGTGACGTCCCCCGTAAAAGCAGCTTCGGTGTATGCGCGCGGCGCTTTTGTAGTGGCAAGCCATAATCCGGCATCGCCGCACCGCGCAAAATAATCGTCCAGTCCGTCATACACGGAGATGTCCACGTACTGCCAGTAATCAAGGCCCGCACGTTTGACCGCTCTGTCGCTGATGTCGAAACCGAGCGGACGCACAAGATGCAGCCGTGCTCCCGTACAGGCGCAGGTGCGCGCTATATTGCCGGTGTTCATGGGGATTTCCGGCTCCACCAAAACGATATTGATCAAATCAAGATCTCCTGACAGGCCATACTGCGCCCAGTTTGTATTTGTCATTGTATCCCAAAGCCGATGAGAATTCAACCTCAAAAAAGCCCGTCTTCTTCAAATATCGCGCCTGTCGCCTCATTTGCCTTGCATTATTTGTATATTTGTACTATAATTTGTTTGTTGTAACTGCCTTGTATCCAACGAAAAGACAAATACGGTGATTGTATGAATACGCTGTACATCGTCGTTCCCTGCTACAACGAAGAAGAGGTCCTGCCGCTCAGTGCTCCCGTACTCCTCGGAAAGCTCGCCGATCTGATCGCCGCCGGGAAGGTGTCCGTGAACAGCCGTCTCCTGTTTGTCAACGATGGCTCCACGGATCGCACCTGGGAGTTGATAAGAGCGCTGCACGAGGAGAACAGCTGCGTTGACGGCGTGTGTCTGACGCGCAACCGCGGGCATCAGAATGCCGTGATGGCCGGACTCGTCACTGCGATCCGCTGGGCGGACGCCACGATCACCGTGGACGCCGATCTGCAGGACGATATCGATGCCGTCG
The DNA here is from genome assembly GCA_017539885.1 of Oscillospiraceae bacterium. Next base: position 50,455 of record JAFYCC010000033.1, on the reverse strand, counting down.
ACGGCATGGTCGACAAGTACCGGGCGGGCGCTCAGGTCGTCTGCGGCGTTCGCAGCAACCGCGACAGTGACGGCGCGCTCAAGCGCATCACTGCACAGGGTTACTACCGGCTGATGAATCTGTTCGGCGCGAAACTGATCTACAATCATGCGGACTACCGTATGCTCACTCGCGAGGCGGTCGAGAAACTCTGCTGTTTCGGCACGGAGGATCTTTTCCTGCGCGGCCTGATCACGCGGCTCGGTTACACGCCTGAAAAGGTCTATTATGTCCGCTCCCCGCGCGTTGCCGGCGAGACGAAATACACGGTCAAAAAGATGCTCCACCTGGCATTGCGCGGAATGCAGAGCGGGCGGATGCAGCCGGCGCCGGAGCCCGCGATCGGCGAACTCTATATCGGCGAGGTCCTTCATGACGACTGAAAGCTATCTTTGCTATGACTGTCCCCGGTCCTGCGGTACGCCGCGGGGCCGGGGTTTCTGTGGCGGCGGAGTTCTCGTACGCGTTGCCCGCGCCGCACCGCATTTCGGTGAGGAACCATGTATCAGCGGAAGCCGCGGAAGCGGCGCCGTTTTTTTCTCCGGCTGCAATCTCCGCTGTATCTTCTGTCAGAACCATGAAATCAGCAGAGGCGGCATCGGGAAAGAGTTATCCGTCGGGGAACTTCGCGACGTACTGCTGCGGCTGCGGGATCAGGGCGTGCACAACATCAATCTTGTCACAGGCAGCCACTATGTCCGCCAGATCGCCAAGGCTCTGAGCCGGCTGGATCTCGGCGTTCCGGTCGTCTGGAACAGTTCCGGTTATGACAGCGTCGAAGCACTGCGGCAGCTGGACGGGCTTGTCCAGGTTTACATGCCCGATCTGAAGTATCTCTCTTCCCCGCTCGCCGCAAGGTTCTCAGCGGCGCCGGACTATCCGGAAAAAGCAGTCGCCGCCATCGAGGAGATGGTACGGCAAACCGGTCCTTTCGCGCTCGATGAAGACGGCATGCTGATCCGTGGGGTTCTCATCCGTCATCTGGTTCTGCCCGGCCAGCTGGACAACAGCTTCGACGTGATCGATTACGTTGCGTCGCATTTCCCCGGCGACACGGTGCTCTTCAGTCTTATGAGCCAGTTCACCCCCAATGAGCACTGCCCGCCGGAACTGCGGCGAACGCTGACCCGGGAGGAATACTCCCGCTGCAGAAGCTATCTGGAACTTTCCGGCATCGAAAACGGCTTCTTCCAGGAACTCGATGCAGCCGGACCGGAGATGATCCCGGATTTTGATCTGACGGGCGTTGAATAGTCCCGAAAGCGCAGCAGGAAGCGCCGCCCCCACAGCTGAATCGCGGAGACGGCGCTTCCTGATATTCGTTATCTACTGTTTTTTCAGCCTCTTATCAAGCTTCACGGCCAGGCGCGTTCCCACGCTTTGGAATATCTGCACCAGCACGATGAGCAGGATCACGGCCGCGACCATGATGAGGTACTTATAACGGTAATACCCGTAGTTGATCGCGATCTTGCCCAGGCCGCCGCCGCCGATGATGCCGCTCATGGCAGAATAGCCGAGAATCGTCGTAATGGCGATGGTCGCGTTGGACAGGAGCGAGGGCACGCTCTCCGGGATCAGCACCTTGACGATGATCTGCATGGGTGAGGCGCCCATGCTCTGTGCCATCTCGATCGTATTCGGACTCACTTCGCGCAGGCTGCTCTCCGCGAGCCGTGCGATGAACGGGAAGGCAGCGATCACAAGCGGCACGATGTACGCCGTCGTGCCCACGACCGTGCCGACTATGGCGCGCGTGAGCGGAAACACAAGGATCATCAGAATCAGAAACGGCACGGAGCGCAGCAGATTGATGATCACATTGAGCGTCTGCAGCAGCCAGCCCGGCAGCGGAAGGACTCCGTTTTTCTCTCCCGTCACGAGCAGGACGCCCAGCGGAAGGCCGATGATAATAGAAAAGAGCGTTGCAAGGATCGTCACATAGACGGTCTCCCAGATAGAGATGGGAAACTGCGTGGCTATGATCTGCCAGGCCTCCTGCAGAGTCTCCTGGCTGAAGAGTTCACTAAACACGCACCTGCACCTCCTCCGCAACGACGTTCGGAGCCTCTCCAAGGAAGCCCAGAGCCGTTTGCACCGTTTCCGGCTCGTCCGCGATGCCCAGCAGCATAGATCCGTAGATCTTGCCGCCGATGCTCTTGGTAGAGGCATAGGCGATACTTGCCTCGATCCCCTTCTGCAGCGCCATTCGGGCTATGAGAGGCGTGGCTGTCGCTTCGGCGCCGTTGAAGATGACACGTACGAAGCGTTCGCCGCTCTCACTGACGACGGGGGAATCTGCGCCTCCCTCCGGGAAGACGAGCCTTCGCGCCGCTTCGGACTTCGGATGCGAGAAGACCTCCGTGACCTCGCCCTGCTCGACCACGGCTCCCTCGTCAAGGATGGCAACATGCTTGCAGACACTCTCCACGACGCTCATCTGATGTGTGATGATGATCACCGTGATGCCGAACTGCTCGTTGATACTGCGGATCAATTCCAGAATGGCGTTCGTCGTCGTCGGATCGAGGGCGCTGGTCGCCTCGTCGCAGAGCAGCACTTTCGGGTCAGTAGCCAGCGCCCGGGCGATGGCCACGCGCTGCTGCTGACCGCCGGAAAGCTGCGCGGGATAGGCCTTTGCCTTATCTCTGAGGCCGACGATCTCCAGAAGCTCCAGTGCGCGCGCTCTGGCCTCGGCCTTGCTCCGGCCGGTGAGCTCCAACGGAAAACACACGTTTTTCAGGCAGTTTCTCTGCATCAGCAGATTGAAGCCCTGAAAGATCATCGTGGTCTCGCGGCGCAGGGCGCGCAGGTCCTGCTCTGAGAGCGCTCCGACATTCACGCCATCGATCTCGATCGTCCCGCTCGTTGGCTTTTCAAGCATATTGATGCATCGTACGAGCGTGCTCTTTCCGGCTCCGCTCATCCCGATGATGCCGAAAATATCCCCGTCCGGTATGGAGATCGAGACATCCCTGAGCGCATGCACTTCCCCGTCCGGTGTGGCAAATGTCTTCGACACGTTCTTTATCTCTATCATGCCAGCCTCCGACAAGGCTCCGGCAGAGCGCCGCTCCGCCGGAGCCTGAATTTTAAGATATCGATACCGTGGCAGACCTTACTTGAGCGCGTCGAGCGTGGTCTGCTTGCCGCCGTAGATGCCGAGAGGCTCCACATGGATCGGCGCGACGGAGACGACGTGCGTGCCGTTCTCCTTGTTGAAGTCATCCAGATACGGAACGTGCTGGAAGTAGTTGGCGTCGATCTCTCCGCTGTCCACGACATTATTGGGCTGGACGTAGTCCGTGAACTCACGGATATCGAGCGTGATGTCCTTCGCGGCAAGGATTTCCTTCGCGATGGCGAGGATCTCCGCGTGCGGCGTCGGAGAAGCCGCGACGCTCACCGTCTGACCGGCAAGAGCCGCATAATCCACATCGGGATCATAACCGTCGGTCGGCTTTTCTACGACGGAGACGACGGCTCCGTCATAGGTCTTTGCGATAAAATCGACGACCTGCTGGCTCTCGAGCGCAGCGACGAGCGCCTTGATGATGGGCGCATTTTCATTGCCCTCCTTGACGGCGAGAATGTTGCCGTAGGCGGAGAAAGCGCCCTCGATGCCCAGCGCGTCCTTCATGGGATTGAGCTTGGCCTCAATGGCATAATTGGAGTTGATGACCGCGTAGTCCACGTCCCTGAGAACGTTCGGCAGCTGCGCAGCCTCGACTTCCTTGAAGGAGACGTTGTGCGGATTCTCCGCGATATCCAGAATGGTCGCGGTTATGCCCGCGCCCTCCTTGAGTTTGATCACGCCCAGGTTTTCAAGCAGGAGCAGTGCTCTGGCCTCGTTGGTGGTGTCGTTCGGCACGGCGATCGTGATGGTCGCGTCCTTCTTTCCGCAGGCGCCGAGCGCGAGCGCGAACGCGAGAACGAGAACGGCCGTTACCGCAAGTGTGAGTTTCCTTTTCATGCTGATCCTCTCCTATACAAATTAGCTTCGCAGCGTCAGTTCAAGGAATCTCCCTGTACATGGCTGCCGCGTCAGATTTAGCCGCATGCTCATTGATCGCAACGACCTCCACCCGCAGCAGCCGCTGTCCGAATGGAATCTCAATGCGGTCTCCGACCTTCACGTCATAGGACGCCTTGGCCGGCTTCCCGTTGACCTGAATCCGCCCCGCATCGCAGACCTCGTTGGCAACGGTGCGGCGCTTGATCAGCCGGGAAATCTTCAGATACTTATCCAGTCTCATAAGCTGTCTTCAAAATAGCATTGCCGCCGTCTCAGAACGGCGGCAATACGATCAAGGCGCGAAAGCCTTACTTGGCGATGGCATCCTTCAGGGCCTTGCCGGCCTTGAACTGCGGGATGCGGGAAGCCGGGATCTCGATCTCTTCCTTGGTCTTGGGGTTGCGGCCGACGCGAGCGCCGCGAACCTTGACGTCAAAAACGCCGAAGCCGACGAGCTGGACCTTCTCGCCCGCCTCAAGGGAAGCGGTGATGGTCTCGAGAACAGCGTTGACGGCCTTCTCGCTGTCCTTCTTGGACAGTGCGGCCTTCTCGGCGACGTTTGCGATGAGTTCTGCCTTATTCATTGGTGAAAACCTCCTAATTGTGTTCGGCGCAGTACGCGCCGTTATCTTGAACCCGATCCTCCCGGCCGGGTTGCAAACATATCAATCATCCTGCGGGCGCTCAGAGCGCCGATACAGTTCCTCCTGCTGCGCTCCTGAGAGCTCCTTCAGCGATTTTCCGCGGCTGTCGGTCTCCGCCTCCATGAAGCGAAACCTGCGTATGAATCTTTCACAGGCCTCGTGCAGCGCCATCTCCGGATCCGTTCCCGTCAGGCGCGCCACCTGCGTCAGCGCAAAGAACGCGTCTCCCAACGCCTCTTCGACGCCTTCCCCGCGGTGCATGGCATCCTCGACCCCGGCGATCTCCTCACGGAGCATATCTGCCGCCGCGTCGGCATCCGGCCAGTCGAAACCGGCCTTTTGCGCTTTGCTCTGTATCTTTTCCGCGCGCCAGAGCGCCGGCAGACTGCGCGCCACGCTGTCCATGGCGTCGCCGGTCGAGCGCTGATTCTTCTCCACGCGCTTAATGGCGTCCCAGTTTTCCAGGACTTCCGCCGAGGAAGACACCTGCGCAGAGCCGAACACATGCGGATGGCGCAGGATCAGTTTCTTGCACGCTGTGTCCGCTACGTCATCCAGATCGAACCGCCCTGCATCCGACTCAATGTCCGCATGGAACAGGACCTGCATCAGCAGATCACCGAGTTCCTCGCGCAGATGCTCGGGAGACCCCTCGTCGATCGCCTCGCAGACCTCGTAGGCCTCTTCCAGCAGATTCCTTCGGATGCTCTCATGGGTCTGCTCCCGGTCCCATGGGCAGCCGCCCTCGCCGCGCAGCAGACGGATGATCCTACGGTAATCATTAACGTCATAATGTGCTTTGTATTCAAAATCTACCATAGTTCCCCGTCCTTAGCAAGAGCATATTTTCAAAAAACCTTGAAAAATCCGTTTTTTCTCTCCTTCTCAGCGGATACGGAGCAGTTTTGCGAGCTTCTCTCCCTTGGGGATGAGCTTCATGTCCTCGCTTGTGACGGCGCGCGTGACGATCACCATCACGAGATAGACAACGACGGCCGCAACGATAGCGGCGCCCATCTCGGCGATCAGCAGCATCCTGGAACCGCCGGCGCCCGCGTGCAGGATCTTTTCCGCCAGCCTGTAAACCGCCCAGGCGGCTGCGCCCATCACGGCCGCGCTCACGAGCGGCCGGAGGAAAACGCTCCCGTAGCGCGGCTTGAAGCGCTGCGTCCTGCTGATAAAGAAGCAGTTCATCAGGCATATCACGGCGTAGCAGAGTATCGTGCCGATCGGGGCGCCGAGAATATTGACCGAAGGACGGCCGACGAGCAGCAGATTCGCTCCAATCTTTACCGCGCCTCCCGCGATCATGGACAGGATGGGAAGCTTTTCGTTGCCGCCCGCCTGCAGGATGGCGTTGGTCACAAGCGTCACACACACGAATACGGATGCAATCGCCAGATACACGAGGATCGTCGGTCCGAGCTCGTTGGTATCCTTGTAAAGCACATGTACGATCGGATCGGCGAGCACGGCAAGTCCCACGCCCATCGGCATGGCGAGCACCGCGGAGATGCGCATGCCGCTCTCGGCGATCAGTCCGGCTTCACGGTATTCCCTATGCGCCGCTGCCGCTGAGATCGCCGGAACGACGGCGATCGACATCGGCGTGATAAAGGCGGCGGGGAGATTATAGAGGGTCTGCATCGCGGAATAGGAGCCGTAGAGCTCGTCCGCCAGCGCTTTCCCGATCCCCGGCACGCGCGGCAGCTGCTCCTGAATCAGCTTCGTATCGATGAGGGAGATAACGCTCATGACCGAGGCGCCGATCGTGATGACGACGCCGATCCTGATGAAGCTTCGGAAGGTCGCGCCCACGCTGTCGGGTTTGTCATCGCTCTCGCGTATGGCCTCCAGGCTTCTTCCCCTGTAATCCCGCAGATAGCACAGGAGCATATACGCGAGTGCCGCCAGCGCCCCGGCCGTAACGCCGAAAATCGCGCCCGCCGAAGAGACAGGCAGGCTCTTCCCCGCACGGGTAAACAGAATGGCCAGTGCGAGACCGACAATGACCTTGACGAGCACCTCGAGCACCTGCCCGACCGTTGTGGGCTTCATGTTTCCGTGCCCCTGAATATAGCCGCGGAAGGCGCTCGTGACACAGACCAGCAGCACCGCCGGAGAGAGCGCGTACACGCATTCGGATATCTCCGGCTTGGATACGAACAGCACGGCCATCTCCGTCGGGAAGAAGAACATCAGCGCGGAAAACAGGAATCCAAGTATGAACAGCGTCGCCGTAGCGACGTTGAAAATGCGCTTTGCCTGCTTCGGGCGTCCGAGCGTGTTCGTCTCGGAGATCATCCGGGAGAGCGCGACCGGCAGACCCGCCGTCGCGATGGTCAGCAGCACGTTGTATATGACGTAGGCCGCGTTGAAGTAACCGTACCCCGTGTCTCCGAGGATGTTCTGCAGCGGGATCTTGTAGATCGCTCCGAGTATCTTCATGATCACGACGCCGAATGCGAGAATCGCCGCGCCGTGGAGAAAGTTCTGTTTCTGCGGCTGAGACATGTCTGCACCACCCTTCCGGAGAGCCTGAATACACGCGAGTGCCGCGAAAAGCCGTGAATCTCTGATACTTTACAACATGAGTCGCAAAAATGCAAGCAGTCTATGCTGCCGCGTCAGACGTCCCGAGCAGGCAGCGCGCCGCCGCATCGAGCTGGGCGTCACCCTCCTCTGTCTGTTCGATCTCGATCTCGGGCTTCAGCCCGCCCTGCTCTGCAAGATCAACGCCGTTGGGCGTCAGATAGCTTTCTGTGGAAAGGTGCATCGCGCCGCCATCAGAGAGGAGGACGTTGATCTGGCTGCGTGATTTGCCCGTCGTGGGCTGTCCCACCGTCTTCGCCCAGCCGTATTCCGAGAGCGCCGCAGCAAAGAACTCGGCTGCGGAATAGCTGTTTCCGTCGATAAGGACGGCCATGGGGATCTCCACGCAATCCGGCCCGGAAGTCAGCGTGCGCTGCGCACCGCTGCGGTTGTGTGAAGTGAACAGCACGCCTTCCGGAAGCAGATGGTCCAGCAGCTTGATCAGTTCTGTAAGCTTGCCGCCGGGATTGCCCCGCACGTCAAAGATGATCCCGCCAGCCCCCTGCTCCACGAGACTGTCGACGGCTGCTATCGCACCGTCTGCCGCGCCGCTGTCGAAATTCCGGATGCGGATATATCCGAGCCCGTCGTCACGCAGTTCGTATGTCACCACGCGCACATGAAGCGTTTCCGCGTGAAGGGAGACGCTCAGATGCGAACCTGTCTTTGTCTCCAGAACGAAGAGCATCTCCTGTCCGCCCGCAGCGGAAATCATTCGTTTCGCGTCGTCTGCCGTATGCGACGCGAGGCTTTCACCGTTAATGGAGAGAAGCACCATTTCCTTGACGATGCCCGCTTTTTCCGCAGGGGAATCCTCCTGCACGTCCACGATACGAAGCCCGCGCCCGTCCTCCGTCTGCTGCACTGTTATTCCCACGCCGGTATACTGGTTTGCGGAGGCCTCCAGATAGGCGTCGTACTGCTCAGCGTTCATATAGTAGCTCCAGCGGTCTCCTGTTGCCGCTGCCATCCCGTCAAGCGCGCCGTCCGTGAGCGCGCCATTTTCGATATTGCCGACGAAGTTTCGTTCGATCGCGCGGCGCCCCTCTTCGATGCGCAGCGCCTCTCGCAGTCCGGAAAAGCCCCCGAACATCAGCGAAAAAGCGCTGACGCAGAATACGAGCGTCACCGCCACGGAGATCAGGCAGATACATACGGAAGCAAGAAACGGATGTTTACGCACAGGATACCCTCCCGAATACCGCTGTCGGCAAACGCACTCGCGTTTGCCGACAGCGGACGATATCATTTATACGCCGAAATACTGCATCGGATCCACAGCGACGCCGTTTTCACGTACCTCGAAATGCAGATGCGGACCTGTCGATTTTCCCGTGGTGCCGACATAGCCGACCGTCTCGCCCTGCTTGATCGAGCTGCCCGCCGTGACCGCGATAGAACTCATGTGGGCATAGAGCGTTGCACGGCCGTTCCCGTGGTTGATGATGACATAGTTGCCGTAGCCGCCGTTCCAGCCATAGGACGCGACGGAAACAGTGCCCCCGTCGGCAGCGATGATCCTGGTGCCGGAGGGCGCTCCGATATCCTGACCGGAATGCGTTTTCCAGACATGATCGATGGGATGAAACTGTCTGCCGAAGGTGCGGCTGCCTGCCGAATAGCCCGGCAGCGGCCAGATATAATATCCGGTCCCTACGGTCTTCTGCGCCTCGAACGCCTGAATCAGCTTTGTGATCTCAGCATCCATTTCGGCCATTTCGGCCTCCATGGCCTCATATTCCTCCAGACGCGACTCCATCTCCGCTTCAAGCGCTGCGATTAACTGACAGGCGGCTTCGATGTCGGATTCGAGCTGCGCCTTTTTCTCCAGCAGTTCGACCTTCGCGGCTTCGAATCCTGCCTGTGCCGCTTCATAGTCTGCCTTCACGAACTGCACATGCTCGCGCGCGGCGACGCACTCCTCCTCCAGGCGCTTATCCGCCGACATGATGTCGGTGATGTCGCCGAGTCTGGAAAGCAGATCCGCAAAGCTTTTTGCCTGAAACAGGATCTCAAGATAGGTGATCGGCCCGCGCTCTTCCATTGCGCGGAGATGCTTTTTGTACGCCAGGATCTGCGACTGCTCTTCGGCGATCGCGCCCTGGAGTTCGATCTCTTTTTCTTCGATCAGCCGCGAATAAAGTTCGATCTGCTCGTTAATCAGTTCGATCTCCTGTCGCGTCAGTTCGTTCTGCTCATCGAGCGCGGCCTTCTGCGCCGTCACGCTCGCCTGCTCGTCCTGCAGAAGCTTGATCTCGACGCTCTTCGCGTTCTTCTCGTCCGCCAGCGTCTGCCGCTTCGCCTTGAGCGCATCGATTTCCGACTGCGTCACCGCTTCTGCCCGCACGGCGGGTCCAAGCAGCGCGAAAGCCCCGATCAGAAGCGCAAGCGTGGCAAGCAGGCACAGTGCGCGGACGCTGCGTTGTTTTGTCTGCGTCATAGGCAGCCCTCAAAATGAATGTGCGTCAGAAGCCCTTGATATACGTCCCCGCGCTGTAATAAGCCAGCGGATCGGTCGTCGCTCCGTTGACGCGGATCTCAAAATGCAGATGCGGGCCGGTCGCCCATCCGGTTGAACCGCACTCGCCGACTTTGTCCCCCTGTGCGACGGTCTGACCCACGCTTACGTTGAGAGAATCCATATGCGCGTACAGACTCGCCGTCCCGTCGCCGTGGTTGATCATGACATAATTGCCGTAGGAGGAGTTGTTCGTTGCCACTGTCACCGTCCCGGCAGCGATCGCCACGATCTTCTGCCCAGCGACGCCGCCGATATCGATACCGTAATGCATGCGGTTTTCCTTGAAGATCGGGTGGAAGCGCATTCCATAGCCGGAATGGACGTAATTGTTCTGCGGATAGGGCCAGATGAAATTGCCGACAGCTGCAGTTACGACGGTCGGTGCCGGCGGCACAACCACGTTGGAGCTGCCGGACTGCTGCTGTTGCTGCTGCTGCAGGCGCAGCGCCTCCTCGCGGCGGCGGCGTTCCGCCTCCTCCTGCTGGCGCAGCTGCTCCATAAGCTTGTCGATCTCCGCCTGGAACTCCGCCTCTGCAAGCTCGTTTGCCGTATATTCCTCATAGGCAGCTTCAATATCCGCGTCGAGATCTGCAATGCGTTTGTAAGCGGCCTCGATGTCCGCCTCAAGCTGCCGCTTGGCTTCCAGCAGCTCCACCTTGGTCGTCTCATACTCGGCCTTCGTGGCTTCATAATCCGCTTTCACGGCCTGGACCCGCTCTCTGGCGGCAATGCATTCCTCCTCCAGGCGCTTGTCAGCGGTCATGATATCGGAGATGTCGCCCAGTCTGGAGAGCAGATCCGCGAAGCTCTTGGACTGGAACAGGATCTCTATGTAGCTGATGAGTCCGTTTTCCTCCATGGCGCGCATATGCTTGCGATAGGCCTGCATCTGCGTCTCCTCCGCCTCGATGGCCTCATCGAGCTCCACCTCCTTGGTGGCGATCATGCGCTCGTACAGATCGATCTGCTGGTTGATCAGTTCGATCTCCTGACGGGTCAGCTCATTCTGCTCATCCAGCGCAGCCTTCTGCTCCAGGAGCGACGCCTGCTGCTGCTGCATCTCCGCGATATGGACCGAAATCTCGTTCTTTTTCTGTGTAATCTCCGCCTTCTGATCCTTCAGCGTCTGAATCTGCTGCTGCGTGACTCCGTGCGCCGCAGAGGAGATCACGTAGGTCAGCACAGACAGGATCATCAGTATGGCGAGAATCATGCAGACGATGGAGACGAATCTCTTTTGCTTTTTGGACATATTCGTACCTCTTCAGTCTGTCTATCTGCCCGTCGGCGTTTAGACTTTCAGATAGTTGCGGATGGCGATGCCACTGCCGAAAACGCCGACGACGACGCCGATCGCGAGAAAGATCAGGAGCACCGGCAGCATCAGGGTCGTAAACGGAACGATGCTGACGAGATTTCCGATCAGGCCGTTCATGATTCGCTCAGTAAGGAGTCTGTAAATGCCCCACTGGGCGAAAAACGCGATCCCGCCGCCGATCAGGCCGAGAATCACGCCCTCCACGACAAACGGGAAGCGGATAAACGCGTTGCTCGCGCCGACCATCTTCATGATCATGATCTCTTCTCTGCGGCCGAAGGTCGTCAGCTTGATCGTGTTGGTCATGATAAAGATGCTCACGATGATCAGGATGACCACCAGGACCAGAGACAGTGCGCTCACCACGTTGCGAACGGTGATAAAGCCCCGCGCGATCTCCAGATGCACCGGCACATCCGCGATTCCATAGATCTTATAGAGGTTCCGCTGGGTCTGCTCCATCAGGCTGATATCGTCCAGCGAGATGATGTACCTGTCGCGGAACCAGGTCTCGTCGACCTCCTCGAACAGCGCGGAGTCCTCGAACTGAGAGGTATAGTTCTGCATGGCCTCGCCCCGGGACATGAACTGCGCGTCACGGACGTTCGGCACGGCGCGGATCTGGCTCTCAAGCTCGCGGGCCTCGTTCTCCGTGAGCTTCTCATCCACGAAAGCCATGATCCGATTTTCCCGCTCCAGGTCCTGAATGATGGAGTCGATATTCACAGCAAGCAGCGAAAAGCTGCCCATGATGACGAGGCAGGCAATAATCACGCAGACGGACGCAAAAGACATGAATCCGTGCGTAAAAATGCTCAAAAATCCCTCTTTGATCAGATAGCCGATTTTAGTCATAGCCGTAATACCCGTCCATTCCGTCGCTGATGATCTTGCCGCCCTCGAGTGATATAACGCGCTTGGAGAAGGCGTTGACCAGTTCCTTCTCATGGGTGACGACGAGGATCGTGTTGCCCATTTCATTGATCTTCTCGAGCAGGAGCATGATCTCCAGGCTGCGCACCGGGTCAAGGTTGCCCGTCGGCTCATCCGCTATGATCGTACGCGGGTTGTTCACGATCGCGCGCGCGATGGCCACGCGCTGCTGTTCGCCGCCGGAGAGTTCCTGAGGATAGCGCTTCTCACGTCCCTCGAGTCCCACCAGTTCCAGCACATAGGGTACGCGCTTCTTGATCTCTCTCGGCTTCGCGCCGACTATGCGCATGGCGAAAGCCACGTTCTCATACACGGTCTTTTCATCAATCAGGCGGAAATCCTGAAAGATGACGCCCAGTGTCCTGCGCAGTTTCGGGAGCTTCCGTCTGCGCATGCGGCGCAGATCGAAGCCGTTGACCTCCATTTCACCGTCAACGGCAGCGACCTCGCCCGTGAGCAGCTTGATGATCGTGGTCTTTCCGCTGCCGGAGGGTCCTACGAGGAAGGCAAATTCTCCGTCCTCGATCGTCATGGATACGCCGTCGAGCGCCTTGACGTTGCCGCTGTCGTAGATCATGGTCACGTCAGTCATTTGAATCATGGATTGTTGTCCTCCCGGGGATTGCTTTCAGTGCCGTGCGTCAATCAATAGCCGGCGTTCTGGGAATTGAGATACTTTTTGACCATCAGCGCGACCTTGAATACGATCGCGTGGTCGAACTCCCGAAGATCGAGTCCGGTGAGCTTCTTGATCTTTTCCAGTCGGTAGACGAGCGTGTTGCGGTGGACGAAGAGCTTGCGGCTTGTCTCGGAAACGTTGAGGTTGTTCTCGAAGAACTTGTTGATCGTGTAAAGCGTCTCCTGATCGAGCGACTCGATCGGGTTTTTCTTGAACACCTCGCTCAGGAACATCTCGCAGAGCGTCGTCGGCAGCTGGTAGATGATCCTGCCGATGCCGAGGTTGTCATAGTGGATGATGGACTTCTCCGTGTCGAAGACCTTGCCGACTTCAATGGCGACCTGTGCCTCCTTGTAGCGGTCGGCCAGCTCGCGGAGATGTCCGGCAACGCTTCCGATGCCGATCACCGTCTTGATGAGCAGTTCGCTGCTGACCGTACTCTCGATGGAGGACGCCAGCTCTTCAAGGTATTTCGGCGCGTCACAGTCAGGCGCCAGTTCCTTGATCACGACGATGTCCGTCTCGTTCAGGCTCAGGACGAAATCTCTCTGGCGGTCGGGGAACATGTTCTGAATGACCTCGACGGTCGACACATCGGATTTGTCCACCTGCCGGACAAGCAGAACGCCGCGCGGCGCATCGGTCACGAAATGGAGCTCTTTTGCGCGCACATAGACGTCGCCCGGCAGGATGTTGTCGGAAATGATGTTCTTGACGAACGTCCCCTTGTTGAATTTCTCCTCGTAGTGGTTCTTGGCCTCGTTAAAAGCAACGGCAGCAAGGATGCAGACGCAGCGCGCGACGCTGTCGCGTCCCTCGGCGAAAACGGCGTACTCGAACTGGGAGTTCACGCCGCCGAGCAGCTTGTACGTCCTGTTCCCGTAAGTAAAAAGCTGCTCCGGCACATCGCCGGCGACGCCCTGTATATTCTCCAGTCTGGAGCCGATCATGGAAAGATCTCTGCAGGCAACCACAAATCCCTCGGAGTCGATAACGCCGATGCAGCGGTCAGTCGCGTCCTTCATCTGAACGATCACGCTCTGGAAGATTCTACTCGACATTTGAATTCCCCTTTTCCGCGCACGCGAGCCTCAATCTGACGGCCGGCATACGCTTTTTGCGTATTTGTAAACAATGTCAATTTACATAATAGCGCAACTTCCATCAAATTTCAATATTTTTCTTCACCTGTTTTTGTGAAATATTTGAAATCCTTTGTAAATAGCGCAAATACGCGGGGGTGTTCATTTGATCTATCCGGCAAACGCATCCGTTTCTCGACGCCGCAATTCGTTAAGTGTCTCAGTATTGTTTATGCATAACCACGAATTCAGACGGTCAGCGTCTTCTCGCTCTCAGGGTCGAACAGATAGGCCATGTCCATATTGAAGCTGACTCGCAGCGTTTCCGGCACCGCCGGGAAATCCCGGTTTGAAACCTGCGTCATGATGGACGCTCCGCCCGCGCGCAGATAGAAATTCCGCTCCGCGCCCTGATTCTCAGACATCTCGACCCGTCCTGCGAATCCGTCCTCCGACGGATAAACGTCGTTCGGCCGGATGCCGAGCAGCACCTCTTTGCCTGCAAACGCGCGCACCGCGGGGATCGATGCCTTGCTTTCAGGTAGCGGGATGCACACTTCGTCCCCTTCCGTGCCAAACTGCACGGCGATGCCTTCCCCCTGTTCCCGGAGCTGCGCCCGGATGATGTTCATCTGCGGCGTACCGATAAAGGTCGCCACGAACAGATTGCACGGCTTGTCAAATAGTTCCTGCGGCGGGGAGATCTGCTGTATGACGCCGTCGCGCATGACGACGATGCGCGTGCCCATCGTCATCGCCTCGGTCTGGTCATGCGTAACGTACACGAAGGTCGTTCCCAGCTGCTTATGAAGTTTGGCGATCTCCGCGCGCATGGCCGTGCGAAGCTTGGCATCCAGATTGGAAAGCGGCTCGTCGAGCAGGAACACCTTCGGGTCGCGCACGATCGCACGGCCGAGCGCGACGCGCTGCCGCTGACCGCCGGAGAGCGCGCCCGGCTTTCGGTCGAGCAGTTCGCTCAGTTCAAGGATCCTTGCCGCGTTCTCCACGCGTTTGCGGATCTCAGCTCGCGGCATATGGCGCATGCGGAGTCCGAAAGAGATGTTTTCAAAAACGGTCATATGCGGATACAGCGCGTAGTTCTGGAACACCATGGCGATGTCCCGGTCCTTCGGCTGCACCTGATTCATGAGCTTGCCGTCGATATAGAGCTCTCCCTCGGTGATCTCCTCCAGCCCCGCGATCATGCGGAGCGTGGTGGACTTGCCGCAGCCGGACGGCCCGACGAGCACGATGAACTCCTTATCCTCGATCTCCATCGAAAAATCGTCAACGGCCTTGATCCCGCTCGGATACAGTTTGCTGACGTGCTTTAGCGTAACGCTTGACATAGGCTTCGTTTCCCTTCGTCCCGACGCGCTTTATGCGTCTTATTCTAACGCCTTTTGTATCTCTTTGGCATCAAGTTCGACCCAGTTCCCCGGCGGCAGTCCCGCCGGAAGGCAAAGGGATCCGATGCTCAGCCGGTGCAGCCGGACGACCGGTGCGCCGCACGAGGCGAGCATGCGCTTCACCTGATGATACTTTCCCTCGTATACCGTTACGAGGACTTCCCTCTCCCCGCGTCTTTCCAGACGCGCCGGGAGGCATTTTGTTCCGTCTCCGAGCTCCATTCCCGCTTCAAAGGCTGCCTCCGCCCCCGCGTCCGGCGCATTCCCGACCTCGGCCAGATAGCGCTTGGGAACGTGATTCTTCGGCGATATAATCCTATGGAGCAGCGGCCCGTCGTTGGTCAGCAGGAGCAGTCCGGTAGTGTCCTTGTCCAGCCTGCCCGCCGGAGAAAGCCCGATTCGTCTCAGTTCCGGAGGGAGCAGATCGATCGCTGTCTCCTGCCGCGCGTCCTCGGTCGCGGAGAGCACGCCCTCCGGTTTGTTCATAAGAAAATACCTGTATCGCGCGCAGCACACCCGCTTCCCGTCGAGCAGGAGCTCGACCGTATCCGGGTCAAGCTTTTCATCTGCCGCGCGCGCAGGGCGTCCGTCCACAGTGATCCTGCCGAGGCGCACCAGTTCGGCGGTCCCGCGCCGGGATGCGAGTCCCGCCGCCGATATCAGCTTGTCCAGTCGCGCCAAGGCCATCGTCTTTCCTCCCCGTGCGTTCAATAATGCCGGTTCCTCCGCCTTTGCAGCGGCCGTATCGGCCGAAGTTCCGGAAGACTGCGTTCGTTGTTCCAGGCAGGCGGCCGATCAGCATCATTCTTTCACAAGTACCGCGAATTGTCAACGAGACCCACGTCATGCACAAACTGCACAATTTGACATTGACCACAACATCATTCTCCATAAAATTTCGTCTGACGCTACAGATTGGGTTGTTTTACGCACGCGGTTGCGTTAATATAAAACTGTATCATGCCAGACGGCATGGAAACGATACAAACGGAGGATGAAAAACATGGGTATCAAAGCGGGCATCAACGGTTTCGGCCGCATCGGCCGACTTGTTTTCCGTGCGGGCGTCGAGCGTGACGACATCGACATCATCGCGATCAACGCGCCGGACAAGACGCCCGATCAGATCGCGTATTATGTGAAATATGACACGGTACACGGGCGCTTCAACGGGACGATCGAATATGACGAGCACCACCTCATCGTTAACGGCAAGAAGATCCTTCTGCTCGACAGCCGCGACCCCAACGGTCTCGACTGGGCTGCGCTCGGTGTGGACTATGTCCTTGAGTGCACCGGCAAGTTCCTGACCAAGGACACAGCCAAGGTGCATCTGGAGCGCGGCGCGAAGCAGGTCATCGTCTCCGCCCCCGGCAAGGACGATATGCCCACCTTCGTCTACGGCGTCAATCAGGACACCTATACGCCGGACATGACGATCATCTCCAACGCCTCCTGCACGACAAACTGCCTGGCGCCTCTCGCCAAGGTCATCAACGACCGTTTCGGAATCATCGAGGGCCTCATGACCACCGTCCATGCGGCGACCGCCTCCCAGTCCACCGTTGACGAATACAACAAGAAGAACTGGCGCCTTGGCCGCAGCGCCTTTTCGAACATCATCCCGACTTCCACCGGCGCCGCCAAGGCCGTAGGCAAGGTCATTCCGGAGCTCAACGGCATCCTGACCGGCACGGCCATGCGCATCCCGCTGGCCGACGTTTCCGTTGTGGATCTCACCGTGCGTCTGCGCGACAACGCGAGCTACGCCGACATCTGCAAGGCAATGAAGGAAGCTGCAGAGGGCGAGCTGAAGGGCGTCGTCGAATACGTGGACGAGCAGGTCGTTTCCAGCGACTTCACCACTGACAGTCACACCTGCATCTTTGATGCGAAAGCCGGCGTCGCGCTCAACGAACGCTTTGTCAAGCTCATCGCGTGGTATGACAACGAGTGGGGCTACTCCTGCAAGATGCTCGATCTTCTCGCCCACGTGGCGAAGGTCCGCGGCTGATTCCTGATCCAGAATCCATTCCGCCCCGCCTCTGCAGGGAGGCGGGGCGTTTTCGTGCCGCTTGAAAGCTACCGGTTTCTGTGCTATTCTTTGAGTGATGCATTCAAAAGGAGGTCACTGCGCATGAATATCAACCGAGCCGCCATCAAATCCAACGCGAAGCGGCAGATGCTCATGGCGAAGCCGCATGTGTGCATCGTCGGTCTCGTCTTTTATCTGATAAACAACCTGCTGAGCTATCTGTCGGATCGCGTCTCAGGCGCGGATATGATTCAGCAGCTCTACAGCGGGAGTCCGTTTCGGTTCGGTTTTCTCTATCCGCAGGATGAACGGTTCGCAGATGCCATGCAGCGCTACTGGGATCAGCTTACGCTCGGCGGCAGTCTGCTGTCCATCGCGCTTCAGATCGTCGCAGCGACAATCGCGGTCGGCTTTGTCATCTACGCGCTGAACGTCAGCCGTATGCGTCAGGCCGGGGTCGGGACGCTGTTCGACGGCTTCTCAATCTTCTGGCGCGCTCTGCTCCTGCGGATCCTGATGGCTGTCTTCGTCTTTCTGTGGAGTCTCCTGTTCATCATTCCCGGCATCGTAGCCGCTTACCGCTACCGCATGGCCACCTACATCCTGATCGACCATCCGGAGCTGTCCCCGCTCGACTGCATCCGTGCCAGCAAGCAGATGATGTCCGGGCGGAAGGGTGAGCTGTTTGTGCTCGATCTCTCCTTTATCGGCTGGGCGCTTCTATGCATTATCCCATTCGTCTCCGTCTGGGTCGCGCCTTACATGGAGGTCACCTACTGCAACTATTACCAGGCACTCTGCGGACTTCCGAACGCGGGGAACGGCAGTACCGGCTATCAGCGGCCGCCCTGGGAACAGTAATCTTCCTTATATGACAGCCGCCCGGAACATACAGTTCCGGGCGGCTGTCATATAAGCTGTTTCAGCTTCACATGTAGAATCGTTCTGGCTGCTCCTGACTGGACGTTATGCGCACATCCAGTCCGTGAAATCCGTCGAGCAGGAGCTGTCTCAGCCGCGGTACGACCACGTTCTCCGTGCTGAAATGCCCTCCGTCGATCAGGTTGACACCGTATTCGGAAGTAGCCAGAAACCTGTCGTGCTTGACGTCCGCCGTAACGAAGGTGTCGCAGCCCGCCTCTATTGCCTCTTCCAGAAACTCCCCCCCGCTGCCGCCGCAGCAGCCGACAATGGAGACTTCCCGCCCGCCGTCCACATAGCGCAGGCCGTTTGCGGAAAGCGCGCGCTTCGTTTGGGAAAGAAAGGCTTCCAATGGCAGGCTCTTCGGCAGGCGTCCGATCCGCGGCATCGCGCCCTCTCCGCCGAGAGGCTCAGTCTCCACGCAGCCGAGCGCCTCGATCAGCGCGTCGTTTACGCCGCCGGCAGCGGCGTCCAGATTCGTGTGAAGGCAGATCGCAGAGATCCCGCTCCTCGCCAGAGCGTAGATCTTACGTCCGACGAGGTCGTCGCTGCGCACGCTCTTCAACGCATGAAAAATGAGCGGATGGTGCGCCAGGATCAGCTCCGCGCCGATCGATGCTGCCTCTTCGATAACGGCGTCGGTTACGTCCAGTGCGCAGAGCGCCAGACGCACCTCTCTGTCGGGCTCGCCAGCGAGCAGCCCTACATTGTCAAAATCCATCTTTGTGGAAAACGGGATCCTGCTGTCCAGATAATCCCGGATTTCTCTCACCTTTATCATAGCTGACCCTCCCATTCCTCAAGCTCCGCGAGCAGTGATTCCGTTTCCCGCAGCTGCGCAGCCGCTCTGTCTGTCGTCGCCGCGCGCAGGCCTTCCGCCTCCCTGCGCAGCTTTTCGATGTTCCGCCGCAGCGCTTCCCGGAAAACCCCGCCGCGCGTTTCCGGCGGCCAGTATCCCATCAGGAGCTCTGCGGCTTTCGGCTTTCGGTCCGGCGCGCCCTCTGCGCAAAGGATGGGATAAATCCGGCCCGCGTCGCGCACGAGATGCTCGCTTCTGACTCCGCATCCGTGTTCGTAGAGCCATGCGCGAAGCAGTTCCGGCTTTGACTGCGGCGAGAGGATCAGCAGCCTGTCCTTCTCAAGCGCCCACGGCGATCGTGAGAGGATGCCCGCGATGGTCTCTCCACCCATGCCCGCGATCACGACCGTGTCCGCTTCGTCTGGCTGCACGCCGGCAAGGCCGTCGCACAGTCGAAGCTCGATCCTTCCGGACAGCCCAGCCCCCTCGATATTCTGTTTCGCAGCCGTGAGCGGGCCTTCCCGTATATCCGTTGCGACGACGGAATCCGCGATTCCCGTCGAAATCAGATATACGGCCAGATACCCGTGATCGGTGCCGACGTCAGCCACGTGCGCGCCCTGCGGGACAAGCGCTGCGACTGCCGAAAGCCTCGGTGACAGGCGAATCATATCACACCATCCTTCAGGGGAAAGAAAAACAGGGCGGAGCGATGCCCCGCCCTGTTTTTCTTTCCTTACATCGCAGCGATGAACGCGTTGAGTTTCGTCACGAAAGCGTCGACGTCGACGCCGTGCGCCTCGCAGGCCTGCTCGACGTTCTCGCCGCTGGCCATCGCGCAGCCCATGCAGTGCATACCGATGGACTGGAAGACGGGCATCGTATCGGGAGCGTTCTGCATGATCTCCGCGATAACGGTGTCTTTGGTGACCTGATACATGGTTCTACCTCCAGAGTAAAATAGTGGACATTAGACATTCAAAAAAGCGAAATAAGCTCTTTGATAGCCGTATCGAATAGCATTATAACTGAATGCACGGAAAATTTCAATGCTTTTCGCGCGGCAGCTCCGGACAACGTAAAAGAGGCGTCCGAAGACGCCTCTTTTACGTTTAAGACCGGGTTCAGCGGCCTTCCTTCATACGCGCGAAGCAATCGCTGCAGTAGACCGGACGGTCGGACTTGGGCTCAAAGGGAACCCGAGCCTCTCCGCCGCAGGCAGCGCAGGTGGCGGTGAAGTACTCACGGGGACCGCGGGCGGCGTTCTTGCGGGCATCGCGGCAGGCCTTGCAGCGCTGGGGCTCGTTCTGGAAGCCCTTCTCCGCGTAAAACTCCTGCTCACCGGCCGTAAACACGAACTCGGCGCCGCACTCTTTGCAAACCAGTGTCTTGTCTTCGAACATTTTGAGATCCTCTCTTTGCTCTGCTGCCCCTTTGGGGGCTGTAATAATATATTGCGTCAGCTTTCGCTGCTGTCGCCAGGGTCTAGGTACCGGGCCAACTTGCGTCGGATGCGCTGAATGGCATTATCCACGGATTTCTCGGGTCGGTCAAGCTTCTGTGCCATTTCCCTATAGGACGCGCCGTCCAGATACAGGCTCAGGATTCTCCGCTCATATTTGGACAAATACCGATCAAAGGTTCGGAACAGTTCGTCTTCTCTTTCTCTGGCCAGGACCATTTCCTCTGCCTCGCGCCGATACAGATCATCGGCTGGCAGTGCCGGGGAGGCTTCATTGTCGAGGATCTCTTCCAGGGAAACGCCACTGTTGAGCGGCATATGCTTGCGCCGCGAAGCAGCCTTGACGGCAGAGCGCAGTCCGTTCCGGATACACGTCTCAGCAAAGCTGCGAAAGGGCACATTCGTGGACGGATCATACTCCCGGATCGCTCGCAGGAGCGCTACCATGCCTTCCTGCTCAAGATCCGACCTGTCGCCTCCCGCAAGAAACAAAGGGCGCGAACAGGAAATCACCAGCCTGCTGTAACGGCCGGCAAGCTGCCCTTCCGCTTCTCGGTCCCCTTGAGACGCCAGCTGCAGAAGTGCCCCGTCCTCCATTGATGCATACTTTTCAGTCATTATAGTATTCACTGCTACACGATTATATTAGCGGTATAACTGCTTGTCAAGCGTTTTTTGTAATTTCTCTTCAACTTTCAGGCTGAAACCAGCCCGTTTTTTGTGAATTCGTTAGAATATTGACTTACTCATCAAGCTGCTGCTGTCCAAGATACTCGATTCCGAGGTGCCGATACGCCTTTCGTGTCACGCAGCGGCCGCGCGGCGTACGCGTCAGGAACCCCTGCTGCAGCAGATAAGGCTCGTATACGTCCTCAAGCGTGACTGCCTCCTCGTTGATCGTCGCGGACAGCGTCTCCAGTCCGACCGGTCCGCCGCCGTAAAACTCGATGATGCTGCGCAGCATGAGTCTGTCCGTGGCATCGAGACCGCACTTGTCGACTTCGAGCTTGGTCAGTGCGGCGTCCGCGACATCCTTGGTGATGACGCCGTCGGCGCGAACCTGCGCGAAATCACGCACGCGCCGGAGCATTCTGTTGGCGATGCGCGGTGTGCCTCGGCTCCGCCGGGCGATCTCCTCTGCGCCTTCCTGTTCGATCTCAATGCCGAGGATGCCCGCTGAACGCCGTACGATGCGGCACAGTTCCTCCGGCGTATACAGCTCCAGGCGCAGGATGACGCCGAAGCGGTCGCGCAGTGGTGCGGTAAGCTGGCCGGAGCGCGTCGTTGCCCCGATAAGCGTAAACTTCGGCAGATCGAGCCGGATGGAGTTTGCGCTCGGTCCCTTGCCGATGATGATGTCGATTGAATAGTCCTCCATCGCGGGATACAGGATCTCCTCCACCGCTCGATTGAGCCGGTGGATCTCATCCACGAAGAGGATGTCGTTTTCCTGCAGATTCGTCAGCAGCGCGGCAAGATCTCCTGCCTTTTCGATGGCAGGGCCGCTTGTTATACGCATATTGACGCCCATCTCGTTGGCGATAACGGAGGCAAGCGTAGTCTTGCCCAGTCCCGGAGGGCCGTGCAGAAGCACGTGATCGAGCGGCTCGTTGCGTTTTCTCGCTGCTTCGATGAAAACAGAGAGGTTGTCTTTCGCCTTCTCCTGACCGACGTATTCCGAAATGGTCTTCGGCCGGAGCGAGGCCTCGTTGCGGTCCTCCGGCTGAATCGAGGCGGAGGTCACGACGCTGTCTTCAAAGCTGTTGGAATAATTAATGCTCATAGCCGCACCTTACTTTACCATTTTTCGCAGCGCCTGCTTGATGATGTCTTCCAGCGCCAGATTGTCTACATCGATTCCCTTGAGCGCGGCGCTGATCTCCGCGCTTCCGTAGCCGAGCACCGCGAGCGCCGCCGCCGCGTCGGTGGCCTTGTTCGAGCCTGTCGGCGCCGTTCCCGGAACGACCGTCGCGCCCTTTGCCAGTTCCGGCGATTGCTTGCTCATTTTGTCCTTGAGTTCCAGAATGACGCGCTGGGCAATCTTCTTTCCGATTCCCTGCGCGACCATCAGCGCTTTCTCATCCTCGGTCAGGATAGCCATTGCCAGCGCGTCCGGCGTATTTGCAGAAAGGATCGAGAGCGCCGCCTTCGGACCGACGCCCGAAACACCGATGAGCAGTTCGAAGCAGTGCTTTTCGCTGAGCGTGGCGAATCCATAGATATCAAAGCAGTCCTCGCGGACGTTGAGGTATGTATACAGTTTGGCCTTTTCGCCGACTTTCAGAGCCGCGAGCGTGTTCACCGTGGTGTTCAGCGCGTAGCCGACGCCGCCGCAATCCACGACCGCCAGCATGTTCTGAATCTCCGCGACCGTACCGTTTATATAGTAGAACATGGATCAAATCCTCCTCTGTTGAGCAGCGAGGTCTCGCTCCGGGCATGGCAGAGCGCGATGGCGACCGCGTCCGCCGCGTCGTCCGGTTTCGGCGGATGTGGAAGGTGCAGGATACGCGTAACCATGTCGATCACCTGCTTCTTTTCCGCCTTGCCGTAGCCGACGACCGCCTGCTTGACCTGTGAAGGCGTGTATTCGTAAATCGGGACGCCGCACTGATATGCGGCGAGCAGGATCACGCCCCTGCCGTGCGCGACGGCGATGCCGGTAGTGATATTTGTGTTGAAAAACAGTTCTTCGACCGCCATCGCTTCGGGAGAATAAGTATCGATCAGCTCCCGAAGATCGCTGTAAATGCGCTCAAGCCGGCTGGACAGCGAGACCCCCGCCGGCGTGGTGATCACGCCGCAGCATCGGAGTTCCTGCCTGCCCCTGTCCGCATCCAGAACACTGAATCCGACCGTCGCGATGCCGGGGTCGACACCGAGAATACGCATACTGTTTCCTTTCCTACGCGCGTCTGTTCTTCTGATAAATCAGCCAGAGTCCGCGCATCAGCAGATCGTTCTCAAGCGTTATCTGCCTGCGGCAGAACGGCGTGATGCTCGCGGCCTGATCCCCCGTCGCAACGACGCTGACCGGCTTGCCGAGTTCCTCCTCGATCCGGTCAAGGAGTCCGTCGATCATTGCGGCCGTACCGTAAACGAGACCGGAACGCATGCTGTCAGCCGTGTTTCTGCTGATCACGCTCTGAGGCGGCAGCACATATACGTTAGGCAGCTGCGCGGTGCGTCTGGCCAGTGCGTTGCCGGAGACGACAAGTCCCGGCGCGATGACTCCGCCGATATAATTGCCCTCAGCGTCCAAAACGCCGATCGCCGTCGCGGTAGACATATCGATCGTGACGCACGGAAGCGGATAGCGGTCTAGCGCGGCGACGGCCGCGGCGACGAAATCCGCGCCCAGTTCTCCCGGGTCGTCGATGCGGATCCTCAGTCCCGTTTTCACGCCCGGCCCGACGATCAGCGGCGTCTTTCCGGTAAGACCGCGCACGGCCTCAAACAGCGCGCCTGTCAGCTGCGGAACGACCGAACTGATGATCGCGCCCTCCGCCGCAGACAGATCCGCTTTTTTCTGCGCCGCGGAGAAGCTGATCAGCGCGGCATATTCGTCCGCAGTTCGGGCGAGATCGGTAGAAAGGCGGAAAGAAAACATCGCCCGGCCATCCTCCATGCCGCCGACGACGATGCAGGTGTTACCGATGTCCAGAGCCAGGATCATATCCCTCACACTCCTTCTTGAATACTGTATCAAAAACGCTTCGGAATGTCAAAATATTCTCTCCCCCGCTTGCTATTTCCGGCACGGCGTGCTAATATACTTTTACGAAGACTTTGGATTATGCCAAAGCTGATCCAATTCAATTTGAAAGGGAGTTCACTGCAATGAGCTACAAAATCGTCCGCAAGGCTGACGCGTATCCCTATGAAGCGCCCAAGCACTACAACATGCTGGCTACCCGCCTGCACAACCCCCAGGACGTCAATGACGGCGTTCTGACCGTCGGCCTGTCCCACTTCCTGCCCGGCGGCGGCTGCGAGTTCGGCAACAACGCCATGGAGTCCGTTTACTACGTCATCTCCGGCGAGCTGACTCTGAAGACCGAGGACGGCGAGACCGTTCTCATGCCCGGCGACACCTTCCACTGCGGCCCCGGCACCAACAAGGGCATCCACAACAACGGCACCGAGACCGTCAAGATGCTCGTCGTGCTGACCAAGCCCAACAAGTAATCCTGTCGGCACTGAAACCGGCGGACAGACTTCTGTCCGCCGGTTTTTTCTTCCCTTCGGCATATCGCTGCCGCTCACATCTTGTGAGAAAACACATTTTTCCAGTCCTCTTTGCCAAAAAACTTGCCGTTTCTATCTATTGACACTTTAAATCAAAAAAGTTAAGATAGAGCATCGAATTTCTCGAACCGAGGAGGCGACGGCATGGACGACAGCATCAAGAGAGCATCCGAGGAGATCATCACCGAGCTGTGCACAGCCTGCAAGCCGAACAATTATATTGACACCAAGCGCTATGACAAGCGCTATGAAGTCAAGCGCGGTCTGCGTAATGCAGACGGCACAGGCGTGCTTGCGGGACTGACGAAGATCGGTAACGTGCTCGGCTATTTCGTACAGGACGGCGAGCGTTTTCCAGCCCCCGGCCAGCTGTTCTACCGCGGTGTCAACGTCGTCGAACTCGTCAACGGCTTCGTTCAGGACGACCGTTTCGGCATGGAGGAGACAGCTTATCTGCTTCTGTTCGGGGATCTGCCCAGCCGGGAGGATCTCTCGAAGTTCACGCAGGTACTCGAGGCCTGCCGCACACTCCCCTATCATTTCACAGAGGACATGATCCTCTCCGCGCCGAGCCGCGACGTGATGAACAAGCTCTCACGAAGCGTGCTGTCCCTGTATTCCTACGACGAGGACGACCCGGACGACAACAGCTATGAGGCGCAGATTCGAAAGGCGCTGTACCTCATTGCGCGCTGTCCGGTCATCGTTGCTCATGCTTTCGCGGCAAAGAAGCACTATTTCGATGAGGAGAGTCTCTACCTGCACCGCCCGAAGCCCGGGCTGTCCATGGCGGAGAATTTCCTGTATTCCATCCGGCCTGACAACCATTTCACCAAGGAAGAAGCCCGCCTTCTCGATCTTTGCATGGTGCTCCACGCCGAGCACGGCGGAGGCAACAACTCCGCCTTCGCCTGCCGCGTTCTGGCATCTTCCGGTACGGACATCTACGCATCCATTTCCGCTGCCGTCGGCTCTCTGAAGGGCCATCGTCACGGCGGTGCGAACAAGAAAGTCATGGAGCAGTTCAACATGCTCGAGAGTTACGTCCGTGACTGGAAGGATGAGGACGAGCTGCGTGAGGCGCTCAAGCGCATTGCCCGGAAAGAGATCGGCGACGGAACCGGCCTCATCTACGGAATCGGTCATGCGATCTATACGCTCTCCGATCCCCGTGCGGTCACCCTCAAGCACTTCGCGAGAAGCGTCGCGAGGACGAAAGGCATGGAGGACGAGCTGGCTCTCTTCGAGCTTGTGGAAAAGATCGGTCCGGGCGTACTCAACGAACTGCGCGGCGAGGATCGCGTCTACTGTGCCAATGTCGACATGTACTCCGGTCTTGTCTACAAGATGCTCGATATCCCGATCGACCTCTATACGCCGCTGTTCGCCATCGCGCGCATGGTCGGCTGGTGCGCCCACCGCATTGAGGAGTGCTGCAACGCCAACAAGATCATCCGCCCGGCTTACAAGTCCGTGGTGAAAACGCGTCCCTTCATCCCTCTTTCGGAGCGGGGCTGAGTGTTATTCCCGAAAAAGCAAAAAAAAGCTTGCATTCCGCCGGAAGCTATGGTAACATATCAAAGCGTTTTCGGGGCACAGCCCCATATCAAGGCGGTCCGCTGTCGTTAAAGGCCATTTGCCGCGGCATGAACGTCTGAAGAAAAGGAAGGAATTAAAATGGATCTCGTTCAGACTCTCGCCGCCGAGTACATGAAGCCCGAGCTTCCCGAGCTCAACGTCGGCGACACCGTCCGCGTCACTGTCCGCGTCAAAGAGGGCAGCCGCGAGCGCAATCAGGCCTTTGAGGGCATCATCATCGCCAAGAAGCACGGCGGCATCAATGAGACGATCACCGTCCGCCGCATCAGCTACAACGTCGGCTGTGAGAAGGTGTTCCCGGTCCACTCCCCCACGATCGTTTCCGTGGAGACCATCCGCCGCGGCAAAGTGCGTCGCGCGAAGCTCTACTATCTGCGCGATCGCATCGGCAAGAAGGCCAAGGTCAAGGAGCGCCTGTAAGGACACAGAACAGGAAAACTGCAGGGATCTCAATTCGGTTGAGGTCCCTGTTTCCTTTATTCCCGAACCTCCGCCGGCAATTGACTTTTATCTTCCCATGCGGTAGAATTAGCACAATGTTTATTCACAGCACCGATTCCGATTGAAAACGACAAAGGGGATTCACAATGGATATTTTTAAGAAATGCTATGATTACGCGGTCGCCGACGACCTGCGCGCGCAGGATCTGTTTCCGTACTTCCGCGAGCTCCAGTCCCGTCAGGACGTGGAGGTCATTATGGAAGGCAAGCGCCGCATCATGCTCGGCTCGAACAACTATCTCGGACTGACCACCAAGCCCGAGATCATAGAGGCCGGCGTCAAGGCGCTGGAAACCTACGGCACGGGCTGTTCCGGTTCCCGGCTTCTTAACGGCACCCTGATCCTTCACCAGCAGTTTGAAAAAGAGATGGCTGCCTTCCTGCGTAAAGGCGACGTGGCCACTTTCCCCTCCGGCTTTCAGTCCAACCTGGGCATCATCTCCGCGATCGTCGGCCGTAATGACTACGTGATCTGCGACAAGGAGAACCACGCCAGCATCTATGACGGATGCAAGCTCTCCTACGGCAAGATGCTCCGCTACAAGCACAGCGACATGGACGAACTGGAGAAGATGCTCCAGCGCGTTCCGGAAGAGTGCGGCTGCCTGATCGTCACTGACGGTGTGTTCTCCATGGGCGGCGACGTGGCGAAGCTGCCGGAGATCGTGAAGCTTGCCCGCAAGTACGGCGCGCGCGTGATGGTCGATGATGCGCACGGCTTTGGCATTCTCGGCGAGGGCGGCCGCGGCACGGCCAGCTACTACGGCATCGAGGACGAGGTCGACATCTACATGGGGACCTTCTCGAAGTCTCTCGCCTCTCTCGGCGGCTATATGGCTGCGGATGCCAAAATCGTGGATTTCGTGCGCTGCAATTCCCGCCCGTATATCTTCGCCGCTTCCGTGCCTCCTGCCAGCATCGCGGTGGCAAACGCGTCCCTGCGCTATCTGATTGCGCATCCCGAGCTCCCCAAGCAGCTCGGTGATAACGCGCAGTACATGCGCGAGCTGCTCAAAAAGCACAATATCAAGATCATGGACGCTGTCACGCCCATCATTCCAATCTTTACTTACGACCCCATCGTCACCCTCAAGGCGCAGAAGGAACTCTACGAGAGCGGCGTTTACGTCAACGCCACCCTGCCCCCCGCCTGCGCTCCCGGCGAATGCCTGCTGCGCTGCAGCCTGATGGCCTCCCACACCAAGGCCCTGATCGACGAGGCCGTCGAAGTCATCGCGCGCGTTCTGTCCGGCTATGATCTCAGCAAGTAAGCCGGTTGCCGTCGTCACCGGCGGAAGCAGCGGCATCGGCAAAGCCGCCGCCGCACGCTTCGCCGCCGCGGGCTACCGGGTCTACGAGCTCAGCCGCTCCGGTGCGGACGCAGAAGGCGTGCGCCACCTGACCGCCGACATGACGGACGAGGCGAGCGTTGACGCTGCGTTTGCACAGATTCTGGAAGAGTGCGGCCGCATCGACGTGCTCGTGTGCAACGCTGGCTGGGGCATCTCCGGTGCGGTGGAATTCACCACGGTGGAGGATGCCAAAAAGCTCTTCGATGTCAATTTCTTCGGTGCGCTGCGCTGCATCCGGGCCGTTGTTCCCGCGATGCGCGCGCAGAACAGCGGACGCATCGTATGCCTGAGCAGCGTAGCCGGACCGCTCGCCATTCCCTATCAGGCTTTCTATTCGGCCAGCAAGGCCGCCGTAAACGATCTCGTCCTCGCGCTCCGCTGTGAGCTGCGGCGCTTCGGCATCCGCGTCAGCGGCGTCATGCCGGGCGACGCGAAGACCGGCTTCACTGCCAACCGGGAGAAATCCGAAGAGGGCAACGAGCTTTACGGCGGCGCCATTGAACGCGCTGTATCCGCCATGGAAAAAGACGAGCAGGGCGGCATGACCCCGGATGCGGTCGCGAAGAAGATCTATATCGCAGCGACGCGCAAGCGCCCCCGCCCTTTTTATGTGGCGGGCGAAAAATACCGTCTGTTCATGGTCATCAGCCGACTCCTTCCGAGCTCCACAGTCAACTGGATCATCGGAAAAATGTACGGCTGACGGCTCAGCGAAACAAAGTCGCGATCTTTCGATAACGAAAACGGAGAAGCGGAAAACCGCTCCTCCGTTTTCGTATTGTTCAGCGTCTGTAAAACGCGTCGTAGACCTCCTGCAGCGGTACATTCTCCTCTTGCGCCAGCCGCACCGCATCTGCGTATTCCGGCTTTTCCCTGAAAACGCCCCAGCCGGTGGCCCGCTTCGTTTTGAGCACGCCGAGACGCGTTTCTGCCTCTCCGCTTTCCGGCATAAGATAGTATTTCCCGCATCTGCGTGACCGAAGACCGATGGTCGTTGTGTTCACGAATACCGCGCGGGCAAGCTTCTCCTCATCCGTCGGATCGCAAAGCACGGTCAGTTCGTATCCCGGGCGCCCCTTTTTCATAACGCCCGGAAGTATGTAGACGTCCAGCGCCCCGCTTTCGAGCAGCGTCTGCTGCGCGCCGGCCAGTTGTTCCGGCGTCATATCGTCGATGTTGCAGCGCAGTTCCGTGATCTCCCCGCGCTGACCCGCGGCGCTCTCACCGAGCACTGCGCGCAGAACGTTCGGCTCACCGAAATCCTTCTTTCCGACGCCGCAG
Organism: Oscillospiraceae bacterium; assembly: GCA_017539885.1. The sequence continues at coordinate 21,025 of JAFYCC010000033.1, read as the reverse complement.
CCGAGTCTCTCCGGGATCATGTCTGGCTGCGGGCCGAAGCTGTCGGACAGTTCCGCGAGCAGCGCAGCCCCTGTCGGCGTGCAAAGCTCTCCCTCGATCTCTCCTCCGTAGCAGGGAACGCCGAGCAGCAGCTCCGCCGTAGCAGGTGCAGGGACCGGCAGCAGCCCGTGTTCGCAGCGCACCTGACCTGTTCCGGTCCGCACCGGCGATGCGACGATCCTCTCCGCCCCGAGCAGTTCCGCAGCAAGGCACACGCCTGCAACATCCGCGACGGCGTCGAGCGAGCCCAGTTCATGGAAATGGATGTGTCCGCCCGGCTCAACGCCGTGCACCTTCGCCTCCGCGGCGGCGATGCGGTCGTACACGCGCTTTGCCCGCCCGCGAACTGTCTCCGGCAGCCTCAGACCGTCGAGCACGTCCGCGATCTGCTCCGGCGTCATTCCGTGTGCGTGGTGGTGATGGTGCTCGTGCCCGTTCTCATCCTCCTCTTCGCCATGGAAGCGCACGGACATATGCGTACCGGCAACGCCGTGGGAATTCGTTCTCTCCGGTTCCAGCGTCAGTCCGGGAATACCCGCGTCCGCCATGGCCTTCAGAAAAGCTTGTCCGTCCGGCAGGAGCTCGTACAGTGCGGCCATGAGCATGTCGCCTGCGGCACCCATATTGCAATTGAGATACAGCGTTTTCATTTCAATGCTCCTAATTGGGGCTCTCCATGCGGTTGATGCGGTCGGCGAGAAATCCGGCGCCGAAGCCGTTGTCGATATTCACCACGCAGCTCCCGCTTGCGCAGGAATTGAGCATGGCCAGCAGTGCCGCCAGTCCGCCGAAACTTGCACCGTAACCGACGCTCGTCGGCACCGCGATGAGCGGACAATCGGTCAGTCCGCCGATCACAGAGGCCAGTGCGCCCTCCATGCCGGCGACCGCGATGATCACGCGTGCGCCCATCAGCATCTCCCGGTTGGCAAGCAGCCGATGGATGCCCGAAACGCCAACGTCATAGAGTCTGGTGACACGGCTGCCAAGCGTCTCAGCCGTCAGCGCCGCCTCTTCCGCAACGGGAATGTCGCTCGTGCCGCCCGTGGCGACGACGACACATCCGATGGCGCTGACGGGTTCAGGACAGGCAACGGCAAGCCTCGCTTCGGGGTGATACGCCATTTCGATCTGCGGCCTGAGGAAGGCGGCGCTCTCCTCCGAGAGCCTTGTTATGAGGATATTGCGGCTCCCAGCGTCACGCATGGACTGCACGATGCCGAGGATCTGCTCAGGTGTTTTCCCCGCGCCGTAGATGACCTCCGCGCTTCCCTGCCGCATTGCGCGGTGGTGGTCCACCTTCGCGTAGCCGATATCCTCAAAAGGCGCAGCACGAAAAGAAAGCAGTGCTTCCTCCGGCTTCACGCTTCCCTCCGCGACCGCCCGCAGGAGCGCAAGTGTCTTCTCGTTATGCATCTTCGTCGTCCTCGTCGAGTCTGTCCATGACATCCCGTATGCGGGCAAACTGCTCCATGATATAGCCATAGCTGTTGCGGTTGTGCGGCAGAGAGCAGTTGATACAGGACTTCACGCCTGATTCCGTATATGTGAAGTTTCCGCCGCATTTATCGCCGAGGACGTAGAGCGGGCAATAGCAGAACAGGCAGTTGAAATTGTCCGGATCCGGCGCCTTGTGGCACGGGAAATACTCGCAGGTCTTGTGGCTGAAGAAGGAATAGTTCTTCGTCTTCCAGTCCGGCTCGCGGGACTTTGCCCTGCCGTGCCTGGTGCGCACGCTCGGGATCGCCTCGTACCCAGTCGGACGCAGTCCTTCAAAAAACAGGGTATAGCCTTTTCCGGGATCCGGCTGCCAGGTATATCGGTTTTTGCCCTCGCCGGGGAAGAGATGCGTCATGATGGAGGCGATCACGCCGCCGTGCGTGATGACGATCGCATCGCCGGAATTGCCGGCCAGCGCCGTGAACGCGGCAATCACGCGTTTTTTCAGGTCTGCGCCGCTCTCGCCGCCCGGACAGACGTTCACCTCATTGTCGCCGCTGACCCATTCCAGATAGGCAGGGTCTTCCTTGAGTTCCTCATACGAGTGCATCTCGAACACGCCGAAATCCATCTCCCGCAGCGCCGGCAGTTTCTCATGCGGCTGCACGCCCCAGATCAGCTTGAGAGTCTGCTCCGCGCAGGTGACGCCGCTCGTGTAGATCCGGCAGCCCTCCGCGGATGGATAGACGAATTCCGCCGCGTCCTTGCGCAGCTCCGCCGCGCCGGATTTGGTCAGCGGCAGGTCAGTCGCGCCGCAGTAGAGTCTGTGCCTGTCCGCACGCGTCCAGCCATGCCGTATCAGATGGATCTTTTTCACATGAAAACCCCGTTTCCCCGAGAACGCTCGACAAATGTTCGTGCATATTTTAACATTCCGAATAGGCCATGTCAATTTGTTCCAAGCAACGCAGACGGCCGCGGTTCAATCCCGCGGCCGTCTGACAGATTATACCGTATGTGTTTTCAGATACGCCTTGAGCATCGCGTACTGCGGTGCCAGGATGTGGATACCGTCGCTCAGGCAGCTGCCTTCTGGAAGGTAGCCGTCCGCATCGGCAAGCACACTGTAGGTATCCACGAAATAGACCTGTTTATCCGCGGAGATCTGCCGAAGCCGCGCATTGAAGGTTTTCACGTTCTCGCAGTTGAAATGCTCGTCCTTCTCGCTGCGTTTTTCGGATACCGGCAGGATCGAGAGCAGATAGATCTTTGCCTCCGGCTGGGTCGCGCGGACAAGATCAACGATCGCTTCCATGCTCGCGGCATACTGCCGCAAATGGCTCTCCTCAGCGCCGAGTTCATTTGTTCCGAGCATGATGTAGACTTTGCCGTACTTTCCGGCCTTCTCCCCGAGCGCCTGTGCGAGCGTGCCGGTCACATTGACCGTTTTGCCGTCTTCGTCCGTCTCCGTCTCTTCGAGTTCAAAATAGGGGTTATTCAGCAGCCAGGAAGCTGATACGCCGTTGACGGCAAAGAAGTCCGCATTCGGCAGGCGGAAATAGTTTTTCATGCCTACGACCAGGGAGTGGCCGATAAAGCATGCGTCGTCGAAATAGCTGTCCGGCACAGCCTCGCTCTGCGGAACAGGCTCTCCGAACCTGACGCTCGCGTCGGGGATGTTGTTCTGCCCGACGGCGTCCGCATAGCGCTTGAGGATAGCGGCGACTTCGGCGCGCTGCGCGCCGGCCCTGGGCGCGAAAAGATTGTTCTCTCTGCCCTCGATCACGCCGATCGCCTGCATGGTGTAGACTGCGGTACGCGCATAGGAAGAAATCTGCGCGTCATCCGCAAACACGCTTGTCTCAACCGTGCCGTAAAAATGCACGCCGTACTTCATTGAGAAATTGTACAGCGCTGTGCAGAGATCTTCGCGGGTGATCGGATCGTCCGGAGCAAAGATCGTCTGCGTCAGGCCCCAGGCTATGCCCTGGCCGGCCGCCCACTGAATATACGGTGCGTAGTATTTGTCCGCAGGCACATCGGTAAACGGCCCGCCTGTCAGTTTCATCAGGTCACCGCGGATGTATCCGGTCTGTGTTCCCGCCTGTACGCGGTACCAGTCACCGCTCTCTCCAAGCACGCGAAGTTCCGTTCCGCGCTGCAGCGTTGCGAGCAGCTTCGAACTGGTCGTCGGCTCCTCGCGCAGATTTACGCTGTCCCGGTGGATATAGCCGTAAGCGGGTGAATCCTGCGGTACATTGCCGATTCTGCCGAGAACGGTGATGAACATGCCGCGCGTCATCGGAACGCGTGGCGCGAAGCTTGTCTCCGAAACGCCGTTAAAGTATCCGTTCTCCACGACATAGGAGACGGCCTCGGTATACCAGGAATTCGGTTCGACGTCCAAAAACGCTCCGACCGCTGCCGCCGGTGCGGCGCATACAAGCAGCAGGCAGAGGGCCAGGATCGCCGCCGAAGCTTTTCTATGCAAACAGAACACCTCTCTCAAGCGTGAAGCATCTATCTCGGTCATTATAGCAATGCGCAGATATTATGTCAAACATTGGCACTATTTTGTAAACAATTTGTCACATTTCCTCTTATGGCTGTGCGGCGCTCCTGACGCAGATCGCAGAGCACCGGCCGCATTTCTCTGCGCCCGGTGCTCTGCGATCTGTTTCTGTTCACAATCCCTCTTCTGAGAGCAGGGCGTCCGCACAGTCTTTGCAATGGTAGTGGACATCCCCCTCCACGACGTAGTCCGTCAGTTCGAAGGCGCGCGCAATGGCGTCAACGATTTCCGGCCGCCATATGCACGGATCGATATATATGATCGCGCAGTCATGTTCCTCGTCCCAGACGACCCTGCCGCGCGGGAAGTCGATGTAATCCCCGCCCGGTCCGCGCCGTTGAAACAGTCTCTCATGGCTGTAGGGATTGTCGACCTTGCCTCCGCGCCGCTCGCCTGTCTCCACCGCACAGGCGTTGAAGATAAGACGGTCATCAATGTAGAAAAACGGTCCGATTCGAGTCATGTCGTCTCTTCCTTTTCAAGTTTTATAAATCTATTTTAAGTTGATCTGCGTAGAATTACAATAGATGCTCTGTCCGCCGGGTACAAACATTTTCGGATTTTTGCGGAAAACCTCTTTTCTATTCCGCCAATTTATAGTAAGATAATCGGGAACGAATCATATGGAGGACGGACTATGGAACAGTTCTCGGGCGCAAAGCCCGCGTATAAGCGCATCCTGCTGAAGATCAGCGGCGAGGCGCTTGCCGGTGAGAACTCCACCGGGCTCAATTTTGAAGTGATCGAGCGTGTCTGTCAGGCTGTCAAGCGCTGCGTGGAACTTGGTGTCGAGGTCGGCATCGTCGTCGGCGGCGGCAACTTCTGGCGCGGCGTCAAGGACGGCGGCGGGCGCATCGAACGTACGCGTGCCGATCACATGGGCATGCTCGCAACGGTCATGAACTGCCTCGCGCTCTCCGACGTACTCGGGCAGATGGGTGTCGAGGTCCGCGTACAGACCGCCATCGAGATGCGGGCGATCGCGGAACCCTATATCCGGCTGCGCGCCATGCGTCACCTCTCCAAGGGCCGTGTCGTCATCTTCGGCTGCGGCACCGGCTGCCCCTATTTCTCTACGGATACAGCCGCAGTCCTGCGCGCCGCCGAGATCGAGGCGGACGCGATCCTGCTGGCGAAAAACATTGACGGCGTGTATTCCGCGGATCCGAAAAAGGATCCGACAGCCGTAAAGTATGACAGCATCAGTTATGACGAAGTGCTGGCACAGCATCTCGCCGTGATGGACTCCACCGCCACTTCCCTGTCCATGGACAATCATATCCCCGTCATTCTCTTCGCACTGAAAGATCCCGAAAACATTGTCCGCGTCGTAATGGGCGAAAAGATCGGAACGGTCGTCGACTGAACGCGCGGAGTAAAACACGAACGCAAAAAGGAGGTCATTCGCATGTCTGCAGATTATCAGGTCTACAAAGATAAAATGAAGAAAACCACGGAGGTGCTCGCCCAGCAATTTGCATCCGTACGTGCCGGGCGCGCAAACGCCGCCGTTCTCGACCAGATCACGGTGGAGTACTACGGCACGCCCACGCCCATCCAGCAGATTGCCACGATCGCCACGCCTGATCCCCGGACGCTGACCATCCAGCCCTGGGATGCGTCCGTCCTCAAGAACATTGAGAAGGCTATCCTCGCCAGCGATCTGGGCATCAATCCGCAGAACGACGGCCGGATCATCCGTCTGGTCTTTCCGCAGCTTACCGAGGAGCGCCGCAAGGAACTGGCCAAGCTCGTTCGCAAGTACGGCGAGGAAAGCAAGGTCGCTGTCCGCAACATCCGCCGCGACGCGATGGACGCATTCAAGAAGCAGCAGAAAAAGTCCGAGATCACCGAAGACGATCTCAAGGACATCGAGAAGGATCTGCAGAAAATGACTGACGAAGCCATCAAGGAGATCGATTCTCTCACGGCGAAGAAAGAAAAAGAACTGTTCGAGCTTTAATATGGGTCTGCTGACTAGAAATCGTAAGGCGGAGAAGGTTGACGCTGTCAACCTTCCCCGCCATATTGCCGTCATAATGGACGGAAACGGCCGCTGGGCCAAAAAGCGCGGTCTGCCGCGCACTGCCGGGCACGCTGTGGGGGCTGAAACCTTCCGCCGAATCGCCACGCACTGCCGTGATCTCGGCGTCGAATATCTGACTGTCTATGCCTTCTCCACGGAGAACTGGAAGCGTCCGCCGGAGGAGGTCTCTGCGATCATGTCTTTGCTGGACAAGTATCTGCACGAGGCCATCGAGACGATGGAGCGTGACCACATCCGCATGGCTGTCTTCGGAGACACGTCCGTTCTCTCCCCTTCTCTGCAGGAACTGATCGCGGGAACGAGAGAGATCTCTACGCATTACAGCGGCTTTCAGGCCAACATCTGCGTCAATTACGGCTCCCGTGCGGAGATCGTGCGCGCGGCGCGCGCCTGCGTCGAATCCGGAAAGGAGATCACCGAGGACGCGCTCTCCGGAGAAATGTATTCCGCCGGGATCCCGGATCCGGATCTCGTCATCAGGCCCGGCGGCGAATATCGCCTGAGCAACTTTCTGCTTTGGCAGAGTGCCTATGCCGAACTGTATTTCACCGATACGCTCTGGCCAGACTTTACCGAATCAGATTTGGATGCTGCGATCATCAGCTATCAGCACCGCAGCAGACGGTATGGGGGAGTTAATTCCAAATGAAGAAACGCCTAATCGTTGCGGGTATCGGCATTGCCGTACTGCTCATCGTCGTTTTTCTTGCGCCGCTGTGGCTGTTCGCCGTTCTCGTCGGCGCGGTCGCCGCGCTGTGCGTCATGGAGTTTCTGCGCTGCACGGCTCCGACGCTTCCGAAGCGCATATGCTTCGGAAGCATGGCCCTGGCTTTCGCAGTTCCTGTTTCCTCGGCTTTCGGCGCGCACAACGCAGTAACCGCCGCCGCGCTGTTCCTTCTGGTGCTGTACCTGATGGGCGAGCTCATTCTTTCCTTCCGGGGAGAGCGCCATCTTGATCTGCGCGATGTCTTCGCGGCAGCGCTCTGCGCCGGCATCTTCCCGATCCTCCTCTCTGCGCTCGTGCGCATCGGTATCGGTGAAAACAGCGCGGTAAAACTTCTGCTCCCCTTCGTGATCACCTTCTCCTGCGACAGCGCCGCGTATTTTGCCGGGCTTGCGCTCGGGCGCCACAAGATCACGCCGCATGTCAGTCCGAACAAAACACTTGAGGGCTGCGTCGGCGGTTTTGTCGGCGGAATCGTGCTCGCGCTTGTCTACGGGCTGATCCTCCGCGCCTGCAAGATCGAGGTCAATTTCGCGGCCCTGCTGATCTACGGTTTTCTCGGCAGTCTGATCTGTCAGATCGGCGATCTCGCGTTTTCCGCCGTAAAGCGCTGCTGCGGCGTTAAAGATTACGGCAATCTCCTGCCCGGCCACGGCGGCGCGCTCGACCGCTTCGACAGCATGATGTTCGTTGCGCCGCTGATCGAGATCCTGATGCTGTGGGTCCCGGCAATCGTATGAGCATAAAGACGCTTTCCGTTCTGGGCTCGACCGGTTCGATCGGGCGCCAGACTCTGGACGTTGCGGCATTCCACGGCTTTCGTGTCGCAGCCATAACCGGGAATACGAACCTGGCTCTTCTCGAGGAACAGGCACGGCGCTTCAGGCCGGAACTTGTCGCCGTCTGGGAAGAGGCCGGCGCCCGGCTTGTCCGCACGTCGCTGGCCGATCTGCCGATACGCGTCGTCTCCGGCATGGACGGTCTCATCGAGGCCGCCGTATATCCCGCGTCAGACGCTGTCGTTACCGCTGTTTCGGGTTCCGTGGGACTGCGCCCGACGCTCGCCGCGATTGAGGCGCGCAAGCGCATATGCCTTGCCAACAAGGAAACGCTCGTGTGCGCAGGCTCGATCGTCATGGAAGCAGCACGCCGCTTCGGCGCGGAGATCCTCCCCGTGGACAGCGAGCATGCCGCAATCTTTCAGTGTCTGAGCGGCCGCAGTCACGACGAACTGCGCAGGATCCTTCTGACTGCCTCCGGCGGACCATTCCGCGGCAGGCCGCTTCGTGAGATATTCAATGCGACCCCGAAGCAGGCTGTCTCCCACCCGAACTGGAACATGGGCGCGAAGATCAGCGTCGACAGCGCAACTATGATGAACAAAGGCCTGGAATTCATTGAGGCCATGCATCTGTTCTCCGTCACGCCGGATCAGATCGAGGTCCTCATCCATCCGGAGAGCGTGATCCACTCCGCAGTCGAGCTGACGGACGGCAGCGTGATCGCGCAGTGCGGCGTCGCAGACATGCGCCTTCCTATTCAGTACGCGCTGACCTGGCCGGAGCGTCTGGTCTCCCAGGCGGAGCGGCTCGATCTTACGAAACTGTCCGGACTGCATTTCAGCTCGCCGGATCTTGAAAACACGCCGTGCCTTGCGCTTGCGATGGACTGCGCACGCCGCGGGGATGATTCCGCCGCGGCGCTTTCCGCCGCCAACGAGGTCGCGGTCGCCCGTTTTCTTCGCCGGGAACTGCCCTTCGGCGCAATCTATGAATGCGTCGCGGCTGTGCTTGGCAGCATGGACTTTCATGCACGTCTCACGCTGGAGGAAATTCTGGAAACAGACCGGGCTGCGCGCGCCGCCGCCGCGGAATACCGTTTCTCCGCCTGAAGCGTCCGCGGATCACTTTTCTACGAGGTAAACTATGTACGTCATCGTCGCCATACTGGTTTTCGGTATTCTCATCACCACGCACGAGCTCGGTCACTTTCTCGTCGCCAAAGCCTGCGGCGTAAAAGTCAACGAGTTCGCCGTCGGCATGGGTCCGAAGCTGCTGAAAAAGCAGGGCAAGGAAACGCTCTACACGCTGCGGGCTCTGCCGCTCGGCGGTTTCTGCGCAATGGAGGGCGAGGACGGCGACTCCTCCGATCCGCGCGCTTTCTCCTCGCAGAGCGCCTGGAAGCGGCTTCTCATCCTGCTGGCGGGCGTGACGATGAACTTTCTGTTCGGCCTGATCCTGATCTTCGTTGTCTTTTCAGGCGCGTCCGGTTTCCGTACGCCTACGCTCACGGGCTTCATGGACGGGTGTCCCTACGTCGGGGAAGACGGCTTTCAGGTCGGCGACACCATATACAAGATCGATGGGGAACGTACGTATTTTTCCTCGAACGTCTCCACCTTTCTCTCCCGCGCCGGTGAGCGTCCCATCGACATCGTCGTCGTTCGAGACGGGCACAAACTCACGCTTGAGGATCTGCGTCTGGAGCGCACGGTCGTCACGACGGACGACAACGGCAACGAGCAGCTCCAGTACGGTTTTTATTTCGGTGTCAAGGAAGAGGGCTTCGGCGCGAAGCTCAAATACAGCTGGTACTGTGCGCTCGACTTCGTGCGCATGATTCGCCTGAGTCTCGCGGATCTGTTCACCGGTGCCGTGGGCGTGAAGGATCTCTCCGGTGTCGTGGGCATCGTCTCGATGATCAATGACGTCGGGCAGGCCTCAGAATCCGCGCGCGACGCATTCGATAACATTGCCTATCTTGCGGCCTTTATCGCCATCAATCTTGCCGTGATGAACCTTCTGCCGATCCCCGCGCTCGACGGCGGACGGATTCTGTTTCTGATCCTCACCTGGATCGTCGAACACATCATCCGCAGAAAGATCGATCCGAAATATGAAGGCTATGTCCACGCGGCCGGCCTCGTGCTGCTGGTAGGGCTGATGCTCTTCGTCATGTACAACGACGTCGTGCGGCTCATCGTCCGCTGACGGTTACGGGAAACGGAAGTACCTATGAGAAACACTACGAAACAGATCAGGGTCGGCGGCGTGTACGTCGGAGGCGGCGCTCCGGTCAGTGTGCAGTCCATGACGAATACGCGCACGGATGATATCGACGCAACGCTCGCGCAGATCCGCGCGCTCGCTGCCGCGGGCTGTGAGATCGTGCGCTGCGCCGTGCCGGATATGGCTGCCGCGCAGGCCCTGGAGACGATCTGCGGGCAGTCTCCTCTGCCCGTTGTGGCGGATATCCACTTTGATTACAGACTTGCGCTTGCGTCTGTTGAAGCCGGCGTGCAGAAAATCCGTATCAACCCCGGCAACATAGGCGCGCAGGAGAACGTGCGCGCCGTTGCCGACGCCTGCGCAGCCCGGGGCATTCCGATCCGCGTCGGCGTCAACAGCGGCAGCATCGAAAAGGACCTGCTCGCGCAGTATGGACGCTGTCCGCGCGCGCTTGTGGAAAGCGCCCTACGTCAGGTACATTTGCTTGAGAGCATGGACTTCACAGATATCTGCATCTCGATCAAGTCCTCGGACGTGCGTGAGACCGTGGAGGCCTACCGGCTCCTCGCACAGCAGACGGACTACCCGCTGCACATCGGTGTTACGGAGGCCGGCACAGAGTACAACGGTCTTGTCCGCTCCGCGGTCGGCATCGGCGCGCTGCTGCTCGACGGTGTCGGCGACACGCTGCGCGTTTCACTCACCGCGGATCCCGTCGCCGAGGTCAGGGCGGGTCTGGCCATACTAAAAGCTGCGGGCCTTCGCCGTGAAGGCGTGCGTGTCGTATCCTGCCCCACCTGCGGCAGAACGCGCATCGACCTCATCCCTCTCGCACATCGGGTGGAGGACGCGCTGCGCAATGAAAAGCGCGACATCACGGTTGCCGTGATGGGCTGCGCCGTTAACGGTCCGGGCGAAGCCAGAGAAGCAGACTACGGCATCGCCGGCGGCGACGGTGAGGGCGTGCTGTTCAAAAAAGGCGTCATCGTCGGCAAGGTTCCCGGCGACGACCTGCTGAAGGCGCTCCTGGACCTGATTCACAGCGACAGTTGAGATAAGGAAAGCAAAACATGGACAGAATCACACCATTTCTGGAATTGTTCCGCTGCTGCGAGCCGCTGCGCTCGCATTGCGGCGGTTTGGATCAGGCGCTCGTCAGTTCTGTTACGATCAACCGCGAGCGTCTTTCTATGAATGCGGACGTACGTTTCGCTGCAGCGCCGTCCGCGCAGGAGCTGCTCGAACTGGAGGCCTGTATCGCCACCGAATACGGTCTGCACAGCGTGGCGCTTCTGTCGCCGTCCGACGTACCCGAGCCGGCAGCGGAACCCGTGCCCGTCAAGCCAAAGAAGAAGCGGTCGGTTCCGAAAGAGGAGACCGTCTCGGACAGCGTCCTGTTCGGCAAGGATTTCAAGCCCGCGCCGCTCACGGAGATCGGCAATCTGACCAGAGAGAGCGGTCCTGTGGTCATTCGGGGCGAGATCTTTTCCGTGGAAAACCGGGATATCAAGAAGACGAAGGCCGTTGTGCTGGACTTCTGCATAACGGACTACACGGGTTCCATCCGCGTCTCAAAATATATCAGTTCCGGAAAAGACCGCAGCGTCACGGACCGGATCAAGCCCGGCATGTACGTTGCCGTCAAAGGCACTGCCACATATAACCGTTACGATGAGGATCTCGTTGTGGATCCGCAGGCGATCATTCTGGCCAAAAAGCCCGTACGCATGGACGACTATCCGGGTGACAAGCGCGTGGAACTGCATCTGCACACGCGGTTCTCCACGCTGGACGCGCTCAGCGATCCGGTCGCCGTTGTCGAAACGGCATCACGGTGGGGCCATCCGGCCGTCGCCTTCACCGATCACGGAGTCGTGCAGGCCTTCCCGGATGCGTGGAATGCCGCGAAGAAGAAGGGCATCAAGGTCATCTACGGTCTTGAGGGCTATTTCATCAACGATGTGGATGACCGTCTCGCGGTACACGGGCATGACGGCCGCGCGCTTACCGACGAGTTCGTCGCTTTTGACCTGGAAACGACAGGCCTTCATCAGAACCGCGACCGCATCATTGAGATCGGCGCCGTCATTTTCCGCGGCACCGAATGCATCGCGCGCTTCGATACCTTTGTAAATCCCGGCCGGGCGCTGCCGCGGGAGATAACGGATCTGACCGGCATCACGGAGCGAGACGTATTCGACGCGCCTAGCGAGGCGGAGGCCATCCCCCGCTTTCTGGAATTCGTCGGGGACCGGCCGCTCATCGCGCACAATGCCGATTTTGACGTGGGTTTCGTGCAGGCCGCCTGTGAGAGGCTGGGCCTTCCGTTCACGCCCGTCTATGCGGATACGCTCGCGCTCGCGCAGACGCTCCTGCCCGATCTGAAGCGCTATAAGCTTGATATGGTCGCCGGTCGGCTCGGCCTTCCGGACTTCCGTCACCACCGTGCCGACGATGACGCCTATATCTGCGGCCGCATCTGCGAACGCTTTTTTGCCATGCTTGCGGAAAAGGGAGTCAGAAGCTTTGACGGAATCCAGCAGGTCATCAGCGGCATGGGCAGCGGGCTCGGCGGTCACCGAGCACGGCACATCGTGCTGCTCGCCAAAAACAAGGCCGGCCTGAAAAATCTTTACGAACTGGTTTCCAAATCTCATCTTGAATACTTCCACCGTCATCCGCTGATCCCGAAGAGTCTGCTGCAGCAGTATCGTGACGGGCTGATCATCGGTTCCGCCTGCCAGGCGGGCGAGGTGTTCGACGCGATCCTCGGCCGGCGCAGCGCCGCTGAGCAGCGGCGTCTGGCGGCTTTTTACGACTATCTGGAGATCCAGCCGATCTGCAACAACGAGTTCCTGATTCCCGCAGGCAGGGTCTCCGGTGAGGAAGAACTGCGCGATCTCAACCGCCGCATCGTGGAACTTGCATCCGAGCTGGGCAAGCCGGTCGTTGCCACAGGCGACGTTCATTTCCTGGAACCGGAGCAGGAGATCTTCCGCCGCATCCTCCTGGCCTCCAAGAAGATGGATGACGCTGACCGTCCGACGCCCCTGTATTTCAAGACCACATCGGAGATGCTCGAGGAGTTCTCCTATCTCGGTGAGGCAAAGGCGAAGGAAGTCGTCATCGACGCCTCGCGTGCCATTGCTGACCAGATAGAATCATTCGACATTCTGCCGAAGGATCTTTATCCGCCGAAGATCGAGAATTCCGCTGAGGATCTTCAGCGGCTCTGCTATGAGAAACTGCACGCGCTCTACGGCGACGATCCTCCTGCGATCGTCACCGAACGGATGGAGACGGAACTGCACGATATCCTCATGCGCAAGTACGACGTCATCTATATGTCCGCGCAGAAGCTCGTGTCCGACTCGCTTGCGCACGGCTATCTGGTCGGTTCCCGCGGCAGCGTCGGCTCTTCCCTGGTGGCCTATATGTCCGGAATCACGGAAGTCAATGCGCTGCCTGCGCATTACCGGTGTCCGAACTGCCGTTACAGCGACTTCGAAAGCGGCAAGGGCTACGGCTGCGGCGCAGATATGCCCGACAAGCTCTGTCCCGTCTGCGGCACGCTGCTGGACAAGGACGGCTTTGACATTCCTTTTGAGACTTTTCTGGGTTTCGGCGGCGACAAGGTGCCTGATATCGACCTGAATTTCTCCGGCGAGTATCAGGCCAATGCCCACAAGTATACCGAAACGCTCTTCGGCCGCGATCACGTCTTCAAAGCCGGGACCATCGGCACGCTGGCCGAGAAGACCGCCTATGGCTACGTTAAAAAGTATCTGGAGGAGCGCGGGCTCACCGTCACGAAGGCGGAAGAGAATCGGCTCGCCGCCGGCTGCGTGGGCGTCAAACGCACGACCGGCCAGCATCCCGGCGGTCTCGTCATCATCCCGCAGGATATGGACGTGACGGACTTCTGCCCCGTTCAGCATCCCGCGGATGACCGCGACAGTGATATCATCACGACGCATTTCGACTACCACAAGATGGAGGCCAATCTCCTCAAGCTCGACGAACTCGGTCATGATGACCCGACCATGATCCGCATGTTAGAGGATCTGACCGGTCTCGATGCGAAAAAGATCCGTCTTGACGACAAGCAGACCATGGGTATTTTCCGCTCGCCGGAACCGCTCGGTCTGCCGGATGACGACCCCATCATCGGCAAGACCGGTACCATCGGCATCCCGGAATTCGGCACTGGCTTTACACGGCAGATGCTGGTGGATACGAAACCGGAGCATTTCGACATCCTCATCCGTCTGTCCGGCTTCTCTCACGGCACCGACGTGTGGCTCGGGAACGCCAAGGACCTGATCATGAGCGGCACGGCCAGCGTCAAGGATACCGTCGGCTGCCGTGACGACATCATGCTCTATCTCATCAGTGTCGGCATGGAACCCAAACGTGCCTTCAAGTTCATGGAGGCCGTTCGCAAAGGCGCTATCCACAAGGGCAAGCCCTGGCCGGACGGCATCGTGGAGGAGATGCAGTCTCTCGGCGTGCCGGAATGGTACATCGAATCCTGCCGCCGCATCCAGTACCTCTTCCCCAAGGCTCACGCCGTCGCGTATGTTATGATGGCCTTCCGCATCGCCTGGTTCAAGGTTCACGAGCCTCTGGCCTTTTACAGTGCCTATTTCTACCGCCGGAGCCAGAAGGACAGTTTTGACGCCGATCTGATGCTCGGCGGTGTCGATAAGGTCCGTGCGGCGATCAACGACATACAGCGCAATCCCGCCCCCACCGCAAAGGAAGAGGATCTTCTCACCACGCTCGAAGCCGTGTATGAGTTCTATATGCGCGGGTTCAGTTTTCTGGGAATAGACCTGTACAGATCTGACGCGGCAAAGTTCCTCATTGAGGACGGCAGTCTCCGTCCGCCCTTTGTGGCGATCTCCGGACTCGGCGAGGCTGCGGCGCAGGATCTGATGAACTGCCGCACGAGCGGCAACGGCTTCATCTCCGTGGAGGAACTGTCCAAGGCCTGTCCGAAGGTCAGCCAGACGCATCTGGAGACTCTCAAGGCAATGGGTGCCCTCGGTGATCTGCCGGAAGAAAACCAGATCAGCTTCTTCGACGGATTCTAGAATAGCCGCCTCCTGTTGACGCTGCCCTCCGCGGAGCCGTCGACAGGAGGCTTTGCTATCCGGAACGGGAAACATCCGGCCACTTCGCGACCTTCTACCGGCGTCTGATTATGCGCCATCGTTGCCTCATGGCCGTGCGCCGCCGCTCATGAGCGCGGCGCGCCTTGTTTGACTTTGATGCAATTGGGCATTATAATCACCCTGATGAGTTTCCGATCGGTCCCGCATCGGAAATTGCAATGAGAATTCGAGGTATTATATATGAGAAACACGAAACGTCGCGAGGGAAAGCGCTTCGGCATGATCGCAGTGATCGCGCTGGCCGCCGTTGCGGTCATAGCGGCAGCTCTGCTGCTCGGGCCTTTTTCCAAAACGAGTCGCTATGAGAGGAAATACGACGGTGCGCAGCGCCTGTATCTGTCCGGTAAATATGAGGAAGCCGCGCTGAGTGCCGAGGATGCCCTGAAGATCAAGGAGACAGAGGAAGCCTATCTTCTGCTGGCCGAGTGCCATCTGGCTCGGAACGACACCGCCAGAGCGGAGAACGTCCTGCGTCTTGCCGCACTGAAGTTTGACAGCAAAGTGATCAACGAACAGCTCGAAAAGCTTCTGTCCGGCACCGAAACGACTTCCGTCGTTCCCGGCACCGAGGTTGGAACGGTCCGCATTGCCGGAGAAGAGCTCAGGCTCGACACGCGCATCGTCTCCCTTGCCGAACGCAATCTGTCCGACGTAACGGAGCTATCTGAACTGACCGCTCCCGAGAGCATCACGCTCACGGACAACCGCATCTCCGATCTGCGGCCCTTCGAGAATCTGATCACGCTCACATATCTGCAGCTCGGGAACAACCGGATAACCGATCTCGGCCCCCTGAGCGGTCTCGTTGCGCTCCGTTCTCTCTACCTGGACGGGAACCCGATCAGCGACTTCAGTCCGCTCTATTCTCTCCGCTCACTTACGACGCTGAGCCTGCGCGACGTGGAAATGACAGAAAAGCAGCTTGATGAACTTCGTGCTGCGCTGCCGAACTGCACAATCTACTGTGATGAGGAGAGTGTTGTCGAGGAGATCACGCTCGGCGGCGTGACCTTCAAGTCAGACGTCACGGAGCTTGACCTCGGCGGGAAGGGTCTCACGGACATCTCGGCGCTCGCTAAATGCACGAGACTCACAAAACTCGACCTTCGCGACAATGAGATCAGCAATCTCGACGCGCTGTCCGGCCTTGCGGCACTGGACTGGCTCTGTCTCTGGAACAACAAGGTCGAGGACGTTGCGGCGCTGCTGCCTCTGAGCGCCCTGCGTTATCTTGATCTGGACGGAAATGCGGTCACGAATCTTGCTCCCCTGCGCTCGCTGGAAAATCTGGAGGAACTGTGGCTCAGCGGAAACGATCCGAAGAATCTCAATGCGCTGACATCCCTTACGCAGCTCAAACGGCTCGGTCTCAAATCCATCGGGCTGACCGAGGAGGACATTGAGGTAATCTGTCAGCTTTCCTCCCTGAAAGAGCTGGCAATCGAGAAAAACGATATCGCGGCGGAGTGGCTCGACTCTCTGGAGCGTTCACTGCCCGAGTGCGAGATCACGCACGATGATCCATATTTCCTCTTCCGCGTCGGGGAAACAGACTACAGATCCACCGAAACGACAGCCATCGTCGCTCCCGGCGCGAATCTGCGCACGCTTGAAGGCCTGGAGCAGTTTGAGCGACTTGTCACACTCACCGTAAATGACAATGAACTGTTCGATCTGTCGCCGCTCTCTGAGCTTAAAAAGCTGCAGAATCTGACTCTCGGGAACCTGACCGGTTCCGGCGCGGGCAACCGGTTCACGGATCTGTCGCCTCTCTCCGGGCTGACCGGTCTGAAGCATCTGGTGCTCAACAACTGCGGCCTGACAAGTGTCACCGCGCTTGCTCCGCTCACCGAACTCACGGAGCTCTACCTGAGTGACAATATGCTTGGTGACATCTCTGCGCTCAGCGGGATGACAAAGCTGAACACACTGTCCCTCAACTATACCGGCATCTCCGATATTTCCGCTCTGACCGCCCTTACTTCTCTGACCTGTCTCGAACTGGAAGGCAACCAGATCTCCGACCTGACTCCGCTGTATGGTCTGCACGGGCTCCGAACCCTCTATCTTTCGCACAATGCCGTCACGCCGGAACAGGTACGCGCGCTGCAGGAAGCGCTGCCGGATTGCAGCATCGGCACAGATCTCGATCTGACGATTCCGGACCCGGATTTCTTCACGCCGGAAGAAACGGAGACGCCCTGACTGAAGTCCGGTACTTCTACGCCACAACGAATTGAGGAATTCCCATGAGCTTCGTTCATTTACACGTCCACAGCGAATTCAGCCTGCTCGACGGCTTTTGCCGCATAGATGAAGTCTGTGCGCGGGCAAAAGAACTCGGGCAGGAGGCGCTCGCCATCACGGACCACGGAGTCATGTACGGTGCTGTGAATTTCTTCAAGGCCGCACAGAGCGCAGGAATCAAGCCGATTATCGGCTGCGAGGTTTACGTTGCGCCGAACTCCAGATTCGGGCGTGTGCACGGCGTTGACTCGGAGTATTCCCATCTCATCCTCCTGTGTAAAAACGAGACAGGATACCGAAATCTCTGCTATCTGGTGTCCATGGGATTTGTGGAAGGGTTTTACACGAAGCCGCGCATCGACTGGGAGCTTCTGTCGCAGCACGCGGATGGATTGATCTGCCTCTCCGCCTGCGTCGCTGGAGAGATCCCGCGAAATATCCTTGCAGACAACTACGAGGCGGCAAAAGCCCGGGCGCTATGGCTTCAGGAACTGTTCGGCGATGACGGCTTCTATCTGGAGCTGCAGAACCACGACATGCCGGAGGAGCGCCGCGCAGCGGAAGGCCTGCTGCGCATTCATGCAGAGACGGGCATCCCCCTCGTTGTGACGAACGACGCGCATTATATCCACGCTGAAGACGCCAACAGTCAGGATGTGCTCATGTGTATCCAGATGGGCAAGACGGTCGAGGATACCGACCGCATGGCCTTCCGCGGAGACAGCTTCTATCTCAAGAGCGAGGAGGAGATGCGCTCTCTTTTCCCGAATGAGCAGGAGGCGTATGACAACACGGTAAAGATCGCGGCCATGTGCGATTATTCCTTCACATTCGGCCACTATCATCTGCCCCGCTTTCCTCTTCCGGAGGGCGAGACGGACAGTTTCGCCTATCTCGACAGGCTCTGTCGTGAAGGCCTTCGTGAGCGATATCCGCAGGGCGGAGACGCCCTGGAGAAGCAGCTCCGGTATGAGCTGGACATGATCCGGCAGATGGGCTTCACGGACTATTTTCTGATCGTCTCCGATTTCATCCGTTATGCGAAGGAGCAGGGTATTCCCGTCGGTCCCGGCCGCGGGAGCGCCGCCGGCAGTATCGTCAGCTATTGTCTGCACATCACGGACGTCGACCCGATCAAATACAGCCTCTTCTTTGAGCGTTTCCTTAACCCGGGGCGCGTGAGCATGCCGGATATCGACATCGACTTCTGCATCCGTCGCCGCGGCGAGGTAATCGACTACGTTGCGCGCAAATACGGCAGCGATCATGTCGCGCAGATCGTCACATTCGGAACGATGGCGGCACGCGCTGCCATACGCGATGTCGGACGTGCGCTTAATATTGGTTACGCCGAATGTGACGCCGTCGCCAAGCAGGTACCCATGTCGCTGGGCATGACGCTCGACGAGGCGCTGCGGCTGTCGAAACCCCTGCGTGAATTCTATGAGCAGAACGAAAAGCTCCGTCTGCTCATCGACACGGCGCGCAAGCTCGAAGGCATGCCCCGTCATGCCTCCACGCATGCGGCCGGCGTCGTTATCACGGAAAAGCCCGTCTATGAATACGTGCCTCTGGCCAGGAACGATGAATCCATCGTCTGCCAGTTTCCAATGACGACGCTGGAGGAACTTGGCCTTCTGAAGATGGACTTCCTGGGCCTTCGCAACCTCACGGTGCTGGACGACGCCGTACAGCTCGTGCGCAGACGCGTCCCCGATTTCCGTATCGAGGCCGTTCCGGAGGATGACAAGGCTGTGTTCGAAATGCTGTCGCAGGGCAAAACGGACGGCGTGTTCCAGCTTGAAAGCACAGGCATGACCGGCGTCTGTACCGGACTGCAGCCCCGCAGCATCGAGGACATCACGGCCATCATCGCCCTGTATCGTCCGGGCCCGATGGACAGCATTCCGCGCTTTCTCGAGTGCTCCGCGCATCCGGAGAAGATCAGTTACAAGCATCCCCTGCTCAAGCCGATCCTTGACGTCACATACGGCTGCATCGTCTATCAGGAGCAGGTCATTGAAATATTCCGCAATCTCGCAGGCTTCTCTCTCGGTCAGGCGGACATGATACGCCGGGCAATGTCCAAGAAAAAGGAAAAGGACATAAAAAAAGAGCGTGTCGCCTTCATCCACGGCGATCCGGAACGCGGGATCCCCGGTGCCGTCGCCAATGGTGTTCCCGAAGACGTCGCCAGCAGCATTTATGACGAAATCCTGGATTTTTCCAGTTACGCCTTCAACAAAGCGCACGCTGTCAGTTATGCGATCGTCAGTTACCGCACCGCCTACATGAAATGCCATTATCCCCGCGAATACATGGCCGCTCTGCTCACAAGCGTCCTCAGCGACAGCGGTAAAGTCGCGGAATACATTTCCGAGTGCCGCGGGATCGGCATTCAGGTCCTTCCTCCCGATGTAAATGAGTCGGACGCCGATTTCACAGTCATAGGCGAGCATATCCGTTTCGGCCTTGTCGCGATCAAGGGCGTCGGCCGCGGCGTGATCGAGGCTCTGATGCGCGAGCGCGAGGATAACGGCCCCTTCAAGTCCTTTCAGGATTTCTGCCGCAGGATGTACGGCAAGGAGCTCAACCGGCGCGTGGTCGAAAGCCTTATCCAGTCCGGCGCCTTCGACAGCATGGGCGCCAAGCGCAGGCAGCTGGTCCAGATCACGGAAGCCGTGCTCGACGGCATTGCCTCGGATGCACGGGGCCGGATCAGCGGCCAGATCGATATGTTCTCCATGTTCGACGACCACGACGAATCCGCGCACGTCTCCGACGAGATTCCTCTTCCGAATGTCGAGGAGTATTCGCGGCAGGAGCTCATGGCCATGGAAAAGGCCACGACAGGCCTGTATCTGACCGGTCATCCGATGGACGAATACCGTGACGCAGTGCGCAAGGTCGGCGCGGTACCGATCGGTGCGCTGATGAGCGACTTTTCCGCAGAGGGCGGCCCTACACGTTTTCACGATGACGATCAGATCACCGTCGCTGGCATCGTCTCCGCCTCCCGTACGCGTACGACGAAGAACGGCACGCTGATGGCGTACGTCACGCTTGAAGATGACACCGGCTCCATCGAGCTGATCGCTTTCCAGCGTGCGCTCGACAATGGCGGCAGCTACGTGCAGGAAGGAGCCTCTCTTCTTGTAAACGGACGTATCTCCGTACGCGACGAGAAGGAACCTCAGCTGATGGTAAACGGTTTCCGGCCGCTTTCCGACATACAGG
Source organism: Oscillospiraceae bacterium (assembly GCA_017539885.1). Next base: position 534 of record JAFYCC010000033.1, on the reverse strand, counting down.
CTTCCGGGCAGGCGCACTCGTCAGGACAGCCTGATCCGACGGATCGGCAAATCGAGCAGAAGCTCTATGTCCGTCTGCCTTCCCGGAACGACAGGCGCATGAAGCGCATCGAACTCGTGCTGACCATGTTCCCCGGTACGCAGCAGATGGTGATCGCCTTCGCGGACGGCGGCAAACGGCTCGGAGCGAAATGCGTCATACACGATGCGCTCGTACGCGAGCTTACGGAACTGCTCGGCGAGGAAAACGTCGTTCTGAAATAAGCGTGCAATCAAGACAGCCGCAGGCGACCGCCTGCGGCTGTCTCTTATTCTAGGCCCCGGTCTGACACAACGGGAAAAACGCCCCCTGCGTCAACTCGATGCAGGGGGCGTTCCAAACCCGAAGATATGCCATCGACCGTTGCAAACAGCGGCAGCGGATAGAATTATGTCAACCGTCTGGCCGTATACCGTCAGTCGAAGCGCGGGATGCTCTGATAGCCGCCGGTCTCGATCAGGCCGATGTAGATTCCGGCGTTGTTGCCGTCACCGT
>JAFYCC010000032.1 GCA_017539885.1 Oscillospiraceae bacterium | reverse complement strand
GGGCAGACCTCCATGCAGGAGAGCGATTTCGAGCAGCTCCCCGCGAAGTGTTCGCCGTATGCTTTCCTAATTTCTTTTCGCTTTGTTCGATTGCGAGAAGCGGCAAGGTAACAGTCGTTGGCAAAGGCCGCGCCGAAGAAACTCTCTCCGTTCGTGTAGTTCGGGCAGACCTCCAGACACAGTCCGCATTTCAGGCACTTTGCCGCCGCATACTGGTGCGCATGATCTCCGTTTGCCGCAGGCGTGTATTCTCCGATCGTCACGTTCATTTTTGTCAGGTTCTCCTGAATGGAGGACCGATCCGTCACGAGATCGCAGAGCACGGGGAATTTGCGGAGCGGGCGGATCTCGACCGTCTCGCCGAGATCGCGCAGGAAACTCTCGCAGGCGAGCGCCGGTCTCCCGTTGATCACCATGGCGCAGGCTCCGCAGACGCCCTGCAGGCAGGAGCACTCCCAGCCGATCCTGCGCGTGCGCTCTCCCCTGTCGTTATAGATGTCATCGTGATAATTGAGATAGTCCAGCATGCCCGCCACGGAGTTTTCTGCTGGGCCGTCATAGTCAAAGCTCTCCCAATACGACTCGGCGACCGGCGACTGCTGCCTCAGAATCTTAACTTTCATAGTCACACTCTCTATCCAGCCGCACGCTGTATTTTCCTTCATCATACGAGATCAGCGTGGCGAATCCGAAATCCTCGTCTGCCTCCGGGTAATCGCTTCTGAAATGAGCTCCCCGGCTTTCCCTGCGAGAGAGCGCGCAGCTGAGGGTCGCGCGCGCCAGGGTCAGGATGCCCGTAAGGCTGTAGTTGAAATATGGCATTACGCTGCTGTCGAATCTGATACGATCGGCTACGGAGAGATAGTAATCCACATCGTGAAGCCCTTCTTCGAGATTCCGTTCGTCCCGGACGATACCGAGACGGCTGCGCATCGTCTCCGCCAGCATATCCCGCAACACCGTCACGGAGAACGGGCTGTCCTCGCTGTGTGCGGCATCCAACCGCTCCCTCTCTTGCTGCAGCTCCGCATCGAAATCCGCATCCCGGCGGCGGTTCTCAGTCCTTCCAGCTATCGCATCCGCGGCAGTCTTCGCCCCATATATGGCGGCAAGAAGCGAGTTTCCGCCTAGACGGTTCGCGCCGTGATACATGGAAGCGCACTCGCCCACCGCGAACAGGCCGGATATACTCGTTTCATGATTGAGACGCACCGCGAGCCCGCCCATGAAGAAATGCACCGAAGGCTCGACCGGAATGGGATCACGGCACACGTCGATCCCGCGGTATTTCAGGCACAGATCACGCACCTCCGGGAGTCGTTCGTCGATCACCTTCCTCCCGAGAAAGGAAATATCCAAGAGTATCTTTCTCCCCGCCGCCTCCATCTCCCGGGCAATCACGTCCCGTGTCATGAGGTTTCCGCGCGGGCCGAATTTCCTCTCCAGAAAGTAGACGCGCTCGCCGTTTTCCTCATAGAAAAGCCGTCCGCCTTCTCCGCGCGCCGCCTCGGAGATCAGCATCCTCTTCTGCGGCGTCTCCATGGTGGTCGGGTGGTACTGGATGAATTCCAGATTCTTCAGCTCAGCTCCCTGCAGGAACAGCCTGCCCGCCGCGTATCCGTCGCACTGTGTCGAGCCGGTCGTCTTGCCGAACAGCGCGTTCTGACCGCCCGTCGCCATCACCGTCGCGTCGGCAGTAAAGGCTTCAAGCCGTCGAGTGGATTCATCGTACAGAATCGCGCCGCGGCAGATTCCGTCTCGGATCAGCGCCGAATGGAAGCACAGCCGCAGACGCCGTGTGATCAGCCCCTCCGCTTCATAGCGGCGGACCTCCATCACCAGTGCGGAAACGATCTGTTTGCCGGTCGACGCGCCGCAGTAATATGTTCTTTTGTATGTCTGCCCGCCGAACGCCCGCCTCGCCGGATGCCCGTTCTCATCCAGCGAGAAGACCGTTCCGATCCCCTCGAGCCAGCGGATGATCCCCTCCGCGCCTGTGCACAGGCCGCGGACGGCCTCCTCTCCGCCGAGCATGCAGCCGCCCCTGAGCGTGTCGTCCACGTGACACGAGAGGGAGTCCCCCGGCTCGCAGTCGGAAAGGACCGCGTTGATCCCCCCCGCAGCCATCACGGATTGGGCCCGCTCGGAGGGAAATGGCGAGATCAGCGTCGCGTGCAGGCCGTGCTCCGCGCACCTGAGCGCACAGGACATCCCCGCGATGCCGCTGCCGATGATCAAAACCTCTCTTCTGCTCATCGTCCGTTCCTCAGTGCATAAACATTATGATCTGGCCTCTGATGACGGCAAAGGATACCGCGGCGAATGCCGCAGCACAGATCACATAGACGATGAGATCGACAACTCTGAGCGTCTTTTCCGAGCGCAGAGCGCCGAGCGTGATCAGCGCGCGGGAGACAGACGTCGCCGTGTGCGTCAGCACCGTGGCGAAAAACAAGGGACCGGACAGCATCAGAAGGAGAACGAACGCGGTATGTCCCGCGGCCGCGCTTTTCTGCAAAAGACTGAAGGTGTTGATGTGAAGGATCAGAAGCGGAAAGATCAGCGCCGCTGAGATCCGCTGCAGGATCGTACGCATGTTCTCTCTGGGATAAAGGTCCATCCTCGTGCCGTCCTTCAGAAAGAACACGATCGCCATCCCGCACACGGCATGAAGGCAGACCACAACCATGAACGGAATCGCAAGCAGCTTCGTCAGACCCGGGTTATAGTAAAATGTCAGGTATTCAAAGCAGCTGTACCCAAGATGCACGAGCAGCAGAAGCGTCGAGAGCAGAGCCAGGATCGCGTTTGCCTTTTTCAGTTGCATAAGTCCACCTCGCTTTCCATGTTTTTAATCATATCAAACACCGGTCTTTGTTTCAATAGGAGGAACAGCCGACAAGCAGTTTCAACGTGAACTTGCCATCCGGCAGAAACGTGTTATAATTCACTCAGAAGAGCATAGGAGGTCAGGCAATGTTCAGACTTGGAATCGACCTCGGCGGCTCGAGCATTACTGTCGGCGTTGTGGACGACGCACACAGGATACTCGCACGTACTGCCGCCGCTACGCCGAAAGCGGAGACGCGGCGCACGATCCCGGAAGCAATCGCCGCGTGCGCCCAGGAGACATTGGCTGCCGCAGGCATACAGCGCTCATCCTGCATAGGAGCCGGGATGGGAACGCCGGGTATCTGCGACACGGGGCGCGGCGTCGTGCGGTACGCCCACAATCTAGGCTGGAACGACTTCTCAGCGGCTGATGCTTTGCAGAAGAAACTGGATATGCCCGTGCGTATCGCCAACGACGGCAACTGTGCCGCACTCGGCGAGGCTGTTGCGGGCGCCGCCAAAGGCTGTGAAAGCGCGCTGGTTCTGACGCTCGGCACCGGCGTCGGCGGCGGTTTTGTTCTGCGCGGGAAGCTCTGCGCCGGCCACAACGGTCTCGGCGGAGAGTTCGGGCATATCCGCATCGCGGCAGACGGTGAAAAGTGCAGCTGCGGAGAGTTCGGCTGCTGGGAGGCGTACGCAAGCGCTACCGCGCTCGTACGGCAGGCGGCGCGTGCCGCGTCCGTATGCCCCGACTCCGCGCTTCACCGCTGCGGCACGCTCAGCGGCAGCACGGTCTATGCGGCTGCCGCTTCTGGAGACCCCACCGCAAGAAGCGTTACGGAAAAGTACGCCGAATACGTCGGCATGGGTCTTGTCAGCCTGATCAACGTACTGTTCCCGGAGATCGTTCTGATCGGCGGCGGCATAGCGAACGCAGGAGAAGCGCTTTTCGGCCACGTTCGCGAATATGTGCACGAACACAGCTTCGTGCGCGACAGATCGCTGCTGCCTCCCATTCGCGCAGCCGCGCTCGGCAATGACGCCGGCATCATCGGTGCCGCAGCGCTCATAACAGACATCGAATAGAACAGGAACGCCCGACGTCCGATTGCGCAAGCGGACGTCGGGCAATTCGTTTATTTGATCATCAGGCACTTTCCGGCGCGAACGGCGTGCCGCGGCCTTCGCTCAGTGCAGCAGTTCCTGCAGCACGGCAAGGAATCTCTGCGCCGGCTCATTCGGCAGACGATTATCTATCTGCAGATAGCCGAACGAAACCCGTCCCTGAAAGCCGTCCACGACCGCGCGGGAGAGAGGATCATCTTCACCGCCGTCCCGCAGCCAATAGCTTCCAAGATTGCACAGTGCTGTCGTCTTCAGCATATCCATCATCAAGTGGTCGCTGTTTGTCCGTACCAGCTTTTTCAGTGTCCATTTTCCGCTGTAGAAAGCCGGGTGCTCCATCAGAAGATCTTCCAGCGAGAAGAAATCGTCCTCCATCTGTATACACTCGCAGCCGTTCAATTCCTCCGGCGAAATGACCTTGCGTCCATAAAACGGGCTCTTTTTCCCGCAGTGCGCAACCAGATCGCTTTGCAGCAGCGGGGTATAATTCAGGTGTCTCCGCTCTGCCAGATGTACCAGCGCGGAGCGCTTGTTCTCAGGCATGAAGATGAAACCCAGATCATATTGACGATGCTGCAGAAGATCTGTCATCTGCTCAATACCGCATTCCGTATACTGCATCGTCAGCCCTTCCTGAATATGTGCGCAGATGTATTCGCCTGCAAGAACAGCCAGCCGGCTGCTCGGATTGGCTGCGATCCGCAGTCTTTCTCCGCTGTGATCCCTCGCAGTTTCCCCGATCAGCGCAGCATTTTTAACGGCATTCTCAGCATAAAAGCGGATTCTTTCCCCGTCATCGGTCAGGGCGACCCCCGCTCCGGTCCGCCTGAAAAGCGAAACGCCCAGTTCCCTCTCGAGGGCGCGGATGACCTGACTCACATGCGGCTGTGTCGTATACAGTTCTTCTGCCGCCCGTGTCAACGAGCCTTTCTCCGCGCACTTCAGGAAGTATTCCAGCTGCCTCAGTTCCACGTTCGTCCCCCCCTGTGCGTATCATAGCACGCGGCGCTGTGTTTCTCAAGCGAAAAATAACATTTCATTATATCAGGACATAAGAATTGCGCAATAGAAGGATATCGGCCGCAGCGATATAATGAAAGTGAATTTCGAGCTCTGGAGGGAACATAATGGCCCGTGTCGTGCATGTGGACAACGGCCCCATCGGACGGACGCTGTTCTCGTTTGCGTTGCCCGTTCTGATCACTCAGCTTCTGCAGGAACTGTACAACGTGGCAGACTGCGCTGTTCTCGGGCATTTTGGCGGCGAGAACGCTCTGGCCGCCAGCGGAATTGCCGGGCTGTTTCTTTCTGTACTCATCAATTTCTTTATCGGTTTTTCTTCCGGCGTCAGCGTCATTACTGCGCAGCAGTTCGGGAAGGGTGAATCGGCCCTGCTGCAAAAAACGATGACCAGCGTCTTTCGTCTTGTGCTGCTGGCCGGATTGCTGCTTTCCGCCGTAGGAGTATCCGCAGCCGATACGGTTCTGAAACTGCTGCGCTGCCCGTCGGAGACTCTTGCGCCGGCAGCCGTCTATCTGCGCATCTGCGCCTGTGGACTGCTGGCGCAGCTTTTCTACAACGTTGCCGTCTCTGTGCTTCGGTCCCTGGGTGACAGCCGCGGTCCCCTGCTGTGTTTCTGCGGCAGTGTCTCTGCGAATCTTGCATTGGATGTTCTCCTGGTAATCGGACTGCGCATGGGTGTGCGCGGCGCGGCCTTGGCGACTCTGTTCTCTCAGTGGCTGCTTGCTGCGCTGCTGTTCCTGCGGCTGCGTCATCTCGGCGACGGATGCTCGCTTCGTCTCACGGGAACCGCGCTGCCGCTGCGGGATCTGCTGAAGATCCTGAAAATCGGATTGCCCGCCGGGATGCAGGCCCTGTTTATGAGCATATCTTCCCTGATCATT
>JAFYCC010000031.1 GCA_017539885.1 Oscillospiraceae bacterium | reverse complement strand
GCGCTGGCAGCTTGCGGCGCGAAGCAGGAAGAAGCAAATCAGCCGTCGGCACCGACCAATGAGCCGGCTGACACCGCTGCAGCCGACAAGGCTGCCGCCGATGGGGTCGCAAAGCTGATCGATGCGATCTACGTTCAGGAATGGACGCCTGATACCGACGCGCAGTGCGCTGCCGCCAAGGCAGGCTGGGATGCGCTGACCGACGCGCAGAAGGAGCTCGTCGAGGGCGAGGAGGCCGATCCTGACTATTTCGGCCGTGATACCGGAGACGCGTCGAAGGACGATCCGCGCAACGCGGATGGCATCGGGGAGAACGAACTGCTGGTCGTGAGCTTCGGTACTTCCTTCAATGAGAGCCGCGCCACCGACATCAAGGGGATCGAGGATGCGCTTCAGGCCGCATTCCCGGATTGGGCCGTGCGTCGCGCCTTTACCGCGCAGATCATCATCAACCATGTTCAGGCCCGTGACGGCGAGAAGATCGACAACATGGTTCAGGCTCTTGAGCGTGCTGTTTCCAACGGCGTAAAGAACCTCGTCGTGCAGCCGACGCATCTGATGCACGGCGCTGAGTACGATGAACTCTGCGAAGCTCTTGAAGAGTATGCAGATTCGTTTGAGACTGTCGTTGTTGCCGAGCCGCTGCTTGGCGAGGTCGGCGCGAACGAGGGTGAAGTGAACGCGGACAAAGAAACAGTCGCCAAGGCAGTCGTTGATGAGGCTGTCAAGACTGCCGGCTTCGGAACGATTGCCGATGCTGAGAAGGCGGGCACTGCATTCGTGTTCATGGGACACGGCACATCTCATACCGCGAAGATCACCTATTCCCAGATGCAGACCCAGATGGACGAACTGGGATATAAGAACGTGTTTATCGGCACCGTCGAGGGCGAGCCGGAGGACACTGCCTGCGATGCAGTGATCGAAAAGGTTGCCGCAGCGGGTTATAAGACTGTGATTCTGCGTCCCCTGATGGTCGTCGCTGGCGATCACGCCAATAACGATATGGCGGATCCCGAGGATGACGAGTCCTGGGTGAGCATGTTTACCGCCAGCGGAAAATTTGACAAGATCGACACACAGATCGCAGGACTTGGCCGCATTGCCGCCGTGCAGAACGTGTATGTCGAGCACGCCGCCGCCGTTATCGATCAGGCTGCTGCTGACGCTGTCGCCGAAATGATCGACGCGATCTACGTTCAGGAGTGGACGCCCGACACCGATGCGCAGTGCGCCGCCGCCAAAGCCGGCTGGGATGCGCTGACCGATGCACAGAAGGAGCTCGTCGAGGGTGAGGATGCGGATCCTGACTATTTCGGCCGTGACACCGGCGATGCTGCCATGGACGATCCGCGCAACGCAGACGGTATCGGCGAGAATGAACTGCTTGTCGTGAGTTTCGGCACCTCCTTCAACGAGAGCCGCAGCATGGATATCAAGGGCATCGAGGACGCACTGCAGGCCGCTTATCCTGACTGGTCCGTGCGTCGTGCTTTCACCGCGCAGATCATCATGAATCACGTACAGGCCCGTGACGGCGAGAAGATCGACAACATGGTCCAGGCGCTTGAGCGCGCCGTTGCCAACGGCGTAAAGAACCTCGTCATCCAGCCGACGCATCTGATGCACGGTGCGGAATACGACGAGCTGATGGAAGCTGTCGAGGCCTACCGCGGAAAGATCGAGAATATCTCCGTTGCCGAGCCTCTGCTCGGCCAGGTCGGCTCCGACGCCTCGACGACCAACGCGGACAAGCAGGCTGTCGCTATGGCAATCACCGCCGAGGCGGTCGAGGCTGCGGGTTACAGTTCTCTTGCCGAGGCCGAGAAGGCCGGCGTGGCATTCGTGTTCATGGGCCACGGCACTTCCCACACCGCGAAGGTGACCTATTCCCAGATGCAGGCGCAGATGGACGCACTTGGTTACAAGAATGTCTTCATCGGTACTGTCGAAGGCGAGCCCGAGGATACCGCCTGCGACGCCGTGATCGAAAAGGTTTCTGAAGCCGGTTACAAGATCGTCGTTCTGCGTCCGCTGATGGTCGTCGCTGGCGACCACGCCAATAACGACATGGCCGATCCCGAGGATGAAGAATCCTGGGTCAGCATGTTCACAGCAAGCGGCGCGTTCGATGAGGTCCAGACCCAGATCGCGGGCCTCGGCCGCATCACTGCCGTGCAGGCGCTCTACGTTGCACATACGAAGGCTGCCATTGCCGCGCTCTGATTAATGAAAGCGCGATATCACATAGTGGCTGCAATTATGCTGACCGCATGCTGCGCATTCTGCGCAGCATGCGGCGGCATGGATGCCGCAGCTGAAAAGCCGGCACCGGCTCCTGTCCAGGAACCGGCACCTTCAAATCCAACGCCCGAAGGGAACGTTTCCGTACCGGAAACGGAGTGCCCGCTTGAAGACGGCATATACATTGTCGACGTAGACACCGACAGTTCCATGTTCCACCTCAACGAGGCGTCGGAGGGCAAGGGCACGCTCACTGTCGAGAACGGCAGGATGACAGTGCATATTTCGCTTCCCTCCAAGAAGATAGAGTTCCTGTATTTCGGGACCGCGGCGGACGCCGCGAAGGAGGGCGCGGAGCTTTTGAAGCCTACGCTGGATACTGTTACCTATTCTGATGGGGAAACGGATGAAGTCTACGGCTTCGATATTCCGGTGCCGTACCTCGACGAAGAATTCGGATGTGCGATCATCGGCACCCATGGCAACTGGTACGATCACAAGATCTCCGTTACCGATCCCGTTCCAAAGACGTAATACAATAAAGCGTGAACGGAAACGGCGGACAGTCATGACACTGTCCGCCGTTAATTATGTTGTTTGATCAATGGATGAACAGCTCCGCAACGAATACGACGACGCAGCAGAGCACGGCAACCTGGAAAAGGCTTCTGCCGAACCATGCCAGAACGATGCCGACCACGAGCGCCGCGAGCGCCGACCAGGTGCTCTGCGTGGCACTGAGGATGGCGGGGAACGTCATCACCGCCAGAGTGACGTATGGCACGTAATAGAGGAATGAGCGGATCACGCGGCTTTTGATAGGCTTGCGGATGAGAGTGAGAGGCAGAACGCGGATCAGGAAAGTCACTCCGGCCATGATGAGGATATAGATAAGCGTATTATGCATCGGCTGACTCCTCCTTATCCTTGACAGGGAAGAGCAGTGCTGCGCCGAGCGACAGGGCAACTGTCAGAATGATCGTGCGCAGACCTGATGAAAGCGCTGCGAACGGGCCGAAACTTGAAAACGCCCAGCTCGTCAGAAAACTCAAAACCACAAGTACGGCTACGACCTTATCCTTGCGAGCCGGCGGTATGAAGATGGCGATGAACATACCGTAAAGACTCACGCTCAGCGCACTGACGACGCGCAGGGGCAGGATGTTGCCGAGCAGCACACCGAGAAAAGTGCCGAGCGTCCAGCCAAACGTGGCAACGGTGAACAGACCGTAGGGATAACTTGGACGGACATGCCCCTCGACGGAGATGGAAACGCCGAATATCTCGTCCGTGACCATGAACCCGAGCAGAAGCCGCTGGACAAACGGCACCGCGGCGCTAAGCCGCTGACTCAGTGCGGTGCTCATGAGCAGATACCGGGCATTGGCGATGGCCTCCATGACGAACATCTCCGTATAGCTCGCACCAGCCGCGATGAGAGTGAAGCCTACGTATTCGCCGGCAGAGGCGTTGTTCGTGAGGCTTGCCAGCGCCGCCTGCAGTGCTGAAAGGCCCGCGTTGCGCGCGGCTATGCCAAGCGCGAGAGAAACGGCAAAATAGCCGAGCATGATGGGGATGCCGTCGCGCAATCCTTTAAGGTACCATTTTCCGGAGCTCATGTTTTATCCCACCCGAGGAGAAATCAAGGAGTATTGTACAACGATTCTACGAATGACGCAATAACAAAAAACACTGTTGACAACCGTCTCTAAAGTTGACAGTGGCTGGCAGGAATGCTAAACTGGTACCATCAAAAAAATTTGAATCGAGGTTTATACACATGGCAAACAAGTTCTATCACGAGCCCGCGAGTGACATCGAAGTCTATGCGGAATGCGACGTGCTTGTCGTAGGGGCAGGCGCTGCCGGTCACAGTGCCGCAGTTGCGGCTGCTCGCGCAGGCTGCAAGGACGTTATCCTGATGGAGCGTTATGGATACTCCGGCGGCGACGTAACCGGCGACTATGTGCTCATGGTGCCGAAACTCTCCTGGAAGACGCTGCCCTTCGTGCGCGGAATTCAGGAGGAATGGTTCGACCGCATGGAAAAAGCCGCTCCCGGCTCCACATGGGGTCCCACCATGGATGAGATCGGAAGCAAAGATCCTGCACTCATCGAGCGCTGGCGCATGAAGATGGACTGCACCAATCCAAGCAACGAAGAGTGCGTGCGCAGCGTCTATTACGACGGACCGCAGCTGGAGATCGAACTGGACCTGATGTTGCTTGAGCTTAAGGACCGCATCCGCATCCTTTATCACAGCTGGGGCACCCGCCCGATCATGGACGGCAATATCATTAAAGGCGTCATCTTCGAGAGCAAGGAAGGCCGCAAGGCCGTTTTCGCCAAGGTCGTCATCGACGCCACCGGCGACGGAGATCTTTTCCGCCAGACGGGAGCTCCATTCGAGCACCTTTCCGGAGAGAATACCCGCAGTCACAACACGACGCTTGCCTGGCGTGTCGGCGGCGTGAACACGCAGTATCTTGAGGACTGGCGCAGAACGCATCCGCAGCTCTGGTGGGGCATCGCCAAGGAGATGCAGAAGATCACCGGCCTTTCCGGCAACGCGCCATTCTGGGATGAACCGAACGGAAACTGCCTCGTTTTCAACAGGCATGAAAACGTCGACTGCTCTACCATCAAGGATCTGACCGCGACCGAGATCAACACCAGAAAGAGCATCCGCGACGTCATCGCCTACTGCAAGCGCGTGTTGCCCGGCGCTTATAAGGACATGTACCTGCTGAGTATTGCGCCGCAGACCGGCGTTCGCTGTTCGCGTCGACTGACCGGCGAATATGTCATGTCTGCCAAGGACTGGGTCTTCGGACTGCAGCACGACGACGTCATTGCCTGGCATTCCACCATATGCCGGCTGAACGACTGCGCTCCTGTTGAGATTCCTTACAGAGCTATCCTTCCGAAGGGCGTCGACAATCTGCTTGCTCCGGGACGTCATGTCTCTGCGGACCCGATCGCGATCGACTGGATCAATCTGATCCCGCAGTGCATCGGAACCGGTCAGGCCGCGGGCGTAGCCGCGGCGGTAGCTGTTGCGGATGGTACGGGAACCCATGATGTTGATATCCGAAAGGTTCAGAACATCCTTGTCGATCAGAACGTTCCGCTGCCCCGCAATGAACGTGTCGATCCGTGCTACGAGGAGCTTTGCCGCGAGTTCGATTACGGCCGCTATACCGATATTGCCAAGCAGGCTAAGGAGAACCCGGCAATGATGGATGATTATAAGCCCAAGCCCGGCTGGAACTGAACACTTCCAGCGGCCATTTTCAGTATTATAAATAATTACAAACCTGAAAAAGTGTCTCCTGTCCTTTGAAGGGAGACACTTTTTCAAGACAGGTAATTATTTGGTGATATTTTTCTTGACGCGTCTTCAGGAAATGATAAAATAAAATGATAAAATAATTAATTTGCGTATTCCCCAAACAGGGAGGAAACATTGAAGTGCGTCTGATAATTAATCTGATGATTTTCGCCGGAAGCGCGCTTATGGTTTACAACATCCTGCGTTACGGCCTGTTTGTACGTGACAGCCAGCGGCTTGAGCAGATCAACAGAAAACTCGGCCTGCTTGTCGTGCCGCTCCTGCTGCTGATTTTTTTTCTGGTCGGATATATCGTAGTCGGCCTGTCCAGAATAGCAGATCTTATGATAGCGGGGATCCTGTTCGGTGGAAGTGTATTCGTGTTCCTGCTTTTGATGGTGATGTTCTCCATTATTGACCGGCTGAGGAGTACGGACAAGGTGCTGTCTACCCGTTATGAGGAGATGCAGACCGAACTCCATGCCCTGACCAAGGGCGCGTCTGCTGTGTTCCTTGTCAATCTGACGGCGGATCGGATCCTCGAACGTGCGGGTGATTACCTGTATGACACGGATATCCAGTTTGATACCTATTCAGAAATGCTTAAAGCCAGGTCTGAAAATGTGATTGAAACCGGCAATAAAGGGACAGAGGAGAGCCTGTTCGGCAGGGAGGCGCTGCTCCGGTGTTATCAGGAGGGGCAGACCAGCGTTTCTGAAAGGCTGCTTGTGCGGAGAAGAGACGGTGAGACGGTCTACGTCCGGCTCGAAGCTTCACTGTCTACCATGCCGGTATCCAACGATGTGATCGCGTTCATCACCGAGCTGCCTAACAATGAGGAAATCGTCCGGAAGGCGCTGATGGAAGACGTCCTGATGGATCAGTACGATTGGATCGCATATCTGATCGACGGGAAATACCGTGTCGTTATTAGCAACGCCGGCAAAAAGAAAGGCCTGCTTTTCCCAGATGATGAGGAAGACAGCTATGAATCCCTGTACCTCAACTACATTCTTCCAGCGCAGGCAAAGGGTCGCAGGACGGAGGGACCTAATCCGCTTCGTCTCTCGGTAATCGATAAAGCTCTAGCGGGAAACCGAGTTTATGAGGTAGATGCGCCGTTTTTCCTTGAAGGGGAGGAACGGTATAAGCATATCAGCTTTTACCGGATCGATTCAAAAGTCAAGTTCTATCTCATGCTTGTGTCAGATTCCACAGCGATTCAGGAGGAACAGCGTGCGCAGAACCAGAAGCTGTCGGATTTGCTGGATGAAGCCTTACAAGCCAGTCAGTCAAGGACACGTTTCTTCAGTCGCGTGTCGCATGACATCCGCACGCCTTTGAACGGGATACTTGGCTTTACAAATCTTGCCAAATCCGAGGACGACCCGCGTAAGCGGGGAGAATATCTGGACAAGGTCGAACTCTCTGGCAAACAGCTGCTTTCGATGATCGAGGACCTCATCGCCATGAGCCTTATCGAGAGCGACAAACTTCGTCTTGAGAAAGAACCCACTGATCTCCTGGAGCTGGGAAAGAAACTCCGTGACAGGTTTGTCACCGAACGCCAGGAAAAGGGGATCACGTTCCGTCTGGAAACGGACGGGCTTCGGGACAGCGTCGTGCTATGCGACGGGAAGCGTCTTGGCAGTGCGCTGACCCGACTGTTGGAGAACTCTTATGCCTACGTTCCGCAGGGAGAGAGCGTTTCACTCGCGATCCGTCAGCTTGACTCTGGAAATCCGCAGACCGGTGTATATGTTTTCGTGATCCGAAACTGCGGAGTCGAGATTCCTCAGGACATTCTTGAGCATATTTTCGAGGTGCAGTCTTGGGACGAGAACGAGAAAACGGAGGAACTGCCGGGAGTTGGCCTTGGCATGAACGTCGCAAAGGCTTTCATTGACCGGATGGGCGGTACGATCGCGGTGCGGAATGCGGAAGACTCCGTGACGGAGTTTTCGATTCGGCTCGAGTTTCCGCTTGTCAGCGCCGTCAAAGTGGATGATTCCCTGCCCGCGGCGACTGATAGGATGAAACTGAACATACTGCTTGTCGATGACAATCCGATCAACCGCGAGATCGCCGAGCTCATGCTTACGGCGGAAGGGTGGACTGTCGAGCAGGCTGAGAATGGAGCTCAGGCGGTCGAGATGGTCTCTGCTTCAGATCCCGGCCATTTCGATCTCGTTTTAATGGACGTGCAGATGCCCGTTATGAACGGATACGAGGCAACAGCTCGTATCCGCGCGCTCCGTGAGCCGCAGCTCGCATCTGTCCCGATTATCGCTGTGACTGCAAATGCTTATCAGGAGGACTCGAACGAGGCTTTTGCTGCAGGCGTGGATGGTTATGTTACCAAACCGATTGATCCCGATTCGATCAGGAAGGCAATCGATAAGACGCTGACGAAAGGAGACCGCAAATGATCAAACGGGAATCTACTTTGCCCGATAAATCGCCCGGTCTGCTGCGTCGACTGTCACCGCTGGCGGTATGGGCGCTCGCGTTCGGCTGCAGCGTCGGCTGGGGTTCCTTCGTCATGCCTGGCACGACTTTCCTGCCAATCGCCGGGCCGCTCGGCACTGTGATCGGAATCGGCATCGGTATGCTGATCATGGTCGTTATCGGATACAATTATCATTTCCTGATGAACCGTTACCCTGATGCCGGCGGTACGGTCAGCTTTTCCAACAATGCGTTCGGTCACGACTACGGATTCCTTTCCGCATGGTTTCTCGGCCTCGTGTATCTGGCGATCATTTGGGCAAACTCCACGGCAATCCCTCTGATATTCAGGAGCATCTTCGGAGACGTGCTGCGTTTTGGCTACTGCTACACGTTAGCAGGCTATGACATCTATATCGGCGAGGTCATGGCATCGCTGGTGGCTGTTTTTGCCTTCGGCCTTATCTGTATGCGCGGCACCAGAGCTGCCGCAACGGTGCAGACCGTTATGTCCCTGCTCCTGGTCGGCGGCGTCCTGTTCGGATTCGTCGCTGTTTTCGTAAAAGTGGACGTGACTCCGACACTTCAGGAACTGGAGCCGCTGTTTGCCCCGGAAAACAAACCGTTTTTCAGTGTAATGCTGATTGTTTTCCTGGCACCGTGGGCATTTGCGGGATTTGAATCCGTTTCCCACTCAGCGGAGGAGTTCCGGTTCTCTACGAAAAAGACTTTCCGCATCATGGTCATTGCACTGCTCACGGCTGCAGCGGCCTACATGATGCTTGCGCTGATCGGTGCAGCCGCGCTGCCTGAGGGCTTCACCAGCCGCAGCGAGTATCTGGCAGGTCTGAACTCGCAAAGCGGGCTGAGGGGAATGCCGGTGCTTTTCTCAATCTACGCGGCGACCGGGACGCCCGGACTCGTCATTCTTGGAATTGCCGCGGCGGCAGCAATCATCACGGGACTTGTCGGTAATATGACCGCTGCCAGCCGAATGCTCTATTCCGTCGCGAAAGACGGCCTGATCCCGGACGGGCTGAGTCAGCTCAACCGGCATGGCGCGCCGGAGAAAGCCATTCTGCTGCTGATCGCGCTGGCGATCCCGATCCCGTTTCTTGGACGTTCCGCTATTGGCTGGATTATCGATGTAAACACGATCGGCGTGACGGTTGCGTATTTCTTTACTTCAGCAGCCGCATTCCTCACAGCGCGGAGAGCGTTGCACGATGACGGCAGTATAAAAGGCTGTCGCGGTGTCTGCGCGACTGGAATCCTCGGTGCAGTAATCTCTGCTGCGTTCCTTGTTTATTATCTGATCCCTAATAAGTCCAATGTGGCTGACCTCTCTACGGAATCGTATTTGATGCTGCTGTCGTGGTCGGTTCTTGGCTTTATAGCATACTATTTCGTTTTTCGAAACGACGGCACACGCCGTATGGGAAAAAGTACTGCTGCCTGGATCGTGCTTCTTCTGCTGATCTTTTTTACATCTATCGTTTGGCTTGTTGGCACGACTGACGACGCTACAAAAACGGCAGTCGATGAAATGAGCGAAAACTATTCGGAGATGCTTGATCGGGGAGAATCTGCGGAAAGGGAGCAGGCAATCGGAGACTTCTCACAGCAGCTGTATAACCGTATCCATCATGTAACAAGTACGATCCTTCGCAATACCGTCATTCAGTTCGGGCTGTTCCTGTTATCTCTGCTAATCATATTCCGGGTGTATTCTATGGTTCAGAAGAGGCACCAGACAGCTGTGGAAGACAAGACGGTCGCCGAGCAGAGCAGTGCGGCGAAGAGTACCTTCCTGTCCAACATGAGCCATGATATCAGAACGCCCATGAACGCAATCGTCGGCTACGTCAGTCTTGCTAAACGCGAGAAGGAGCTGCCGCCGAGGGTCTCGGATTATCTGGATAAGATCGAGAATTCCAGCGCCCATCTGCTCGCACTGATCAATGACGTTCTTGAGATGAGCCGCATCGAGGCCGGCCGCATGGAGCTGATGCCAGTTCCTACAGATGTGCGCAAGCTTATGAGCGAAGTCCAGGGTATGTTCTCAACACAGATGGAGACCAAAGGCCTGACCTATGTCGTTACCTGTGAAGATGTCAGCGACCCGAAGGTCCTTTGCGATGGCAACCGCATGAATCGTGTGCTTCTCAATCTGATCAGCAACGCCTACAAGTTCACCCCGGAGGGCGGAACCGTCAGCGTTATCCTCCGGCAGACGGCACGCAAAGGAAATATGGCGGATTTCGAGCTTCGCGTGAAAGATACAGGCGTCGGCATGAGTCCGGAGTTCGCCGCAAAGGTGTTCGAGGCCTATGAACGCGAGAAGACGGAGACCATTGAGGGGATTCAGGGAACCGGCCTCGGCACCGCAATCACCAAGAGCATCGTTGAACTGATGGGCGGCACGATCGAAGTCAAATCTGAGCAGGGGAAAGGCTCCGAATTCATCGTCCGGGTATCGTTCCCTGTTGATCCCGCAGCCGGAGAGACAGTGGGCCTGAGCGCGGACGATATGGCTGCTGCGGCAGCTTTTGCGGGCATGCGCGTTCTGCTGGTGGAGGATGACAAAGACAACCGTGAGGTCGAGCAGAAGCTTCTGGAAGATGCCGGCTTTATCGTAGATGTCGCCGAGAACGGAGAGGATGCAGTCGAGATCATCGCGGCATCCATGCCGGGCGAGTACGCAGTCGTTTTCATGGACATCGAAATGCCGATCAAGAACGGATACAACGCTACTAAGCTTATACGAAGCCTTAGAAACAGAAGCCTGGCGGAGATCCCGATCATTGCTATGACGGCAAAGGCGTTCAGTGAAGACATCTCTGCTGCACTTGAAGCGGGCATGAACGGACATATTGCCAAGCCTGTCGATATGAAGAACGTTATCGATACGCTTACCGGCGTGCTGAAGCGCTGAACAGATTTAGATAGATCAGCGCCCTGCCGACAGGCAGGGCGCTGACAATTATTAGTGAGTAGGCAGTCTGCTAGCGGCGGAGGGAACCGAGCAGGCCTCTTACCAGAGATCTGCCGATCTCTCGTCCGATCGAGTTTACGGCGGAATTTACGACTTTGGATCCGACACTGGTCTTTTTCCTGGCTGCGGCTGCTTTCTTCTTCGCCGCATCGGCTTTCGCTTTCTCGGCGGCTGCTTTTTCCTCGGCCTTTTTACGCTCCGCTTCTTCCTTTTCCGCAGCTGCGCGCTCGGCTTCCTCAGCCTGCGCTGCGGCTTCCTGCTCGTGCTGAGCCACAAGAAGCTCATAGGCAGACTCTCGGTCGACGACCTCCGTGTATTTTTCCGCAAGAGGACTTGCTTCGATCACGGCGCGGATCGTACTCTCTGGCGCGGCGGCCATCGAACTCTGCGGCGGAAGAATGCCAGCACGCTGCACGACAGTCGGAACACCTTTGGCATCCAGCACAGACACCAGCGCCTCTCCGACGGCAAGCTCCTGCAGAACCGTCTCCGTATCGAAATCCGGGTTAACTCTGAACGAACGCGCTGCGTAACGAAGCGCTTTCTGTTCGTTAGGCGTATAGGCACGAAGCGCGTGCTGCACACGTGAACCGATCTGCCCAAGCACGGATTCCGGAATGTCTGCGGGATTCTGGGTGATGAACCAGACGCTCACGCCCTTGGAGCGGATCAGGCGCACGACCTGTTCCACTTTATCGAGCAGCGCCTTCGGGGCATCTTTGAAAAGAAGATGCGCCTCATCGAAGAAGAACGCAATCTTGGGTTTGTCCAGATCACCGGCCTCGGGCAGCAGCTCATAGAGCTCTGAGAGCATCCAAAGCAGGAAAGTGCCATAGAGCAGAGGATGCTGGAACAGTTCCTGACACTCGAGGATATTCATTACGCCTCGTCCGTCTTCATCCCAGTCGAACCAGTCGGAGATATCGAGTGCGGGCTCGCCGAAAAACACGTCCCCGCCTTCGTCTTCTAGAGTGAGAAGGGCACGCTGGATGGCTCCGATAGACTGCGGCGCGACGTTGCCGTAGCGAAGCTTGTAATCCTTCGCGTTGTCGCCGACATGCTGCACCATGCTGCGAAGATCCTTCAGATCCAGCAGCAGGAGACCTTCCTCGTCTGCGATGCGGAAAACGATTCGCAGGATACCGCTCTGCGTCTCGTTCAGGCCTAGCAGGCGGGACAGCAGTTCCGGACCCATGTCTGAGATCGTCGTGCGCACAGGATGGCCCAGCTTGCCGTATACATCGAAAAAGCGGACAGGGTAGGATCTGTAGTCGAAACCCTCGATTCCCATGCTGTCAATGCTGCGCAGGATGTGCTTTGTCTCGACGCCCGGGACACACATACCGGATACATCACCTTTGATATCCGCAATGAACACGGGTACACCAAGATCACTGAACGATTCCGCAACCACCTTGAGTGTGACGGTCTTGCCTGTACCGGTCGCTCCGGCAATAAGACCGTGCCGGTTTGCCATGGCGGGGTTGAGATAAACGCGTTCGCTGCCGGTCGCAAGCCAGATCGCGCCTTCGTCTTTGAGATACATTAGCAGTGCCTCCTTGGGAGTCATTCTGCAATTAAATATATCACAGGTAAGCGCGCTCGTCCAGTCCTGTAAATGTAACAATTCTCTTTCACAAGCATACGAATGGGTCTCGAATACATGCGCTGGAACTGGAAATAAATACCACTTAATTTCGACGCGGCAGTACTTGACATTTAGGGAAGGGATTTGCTATAATACCAAGGCATTACGCACGGTGGGGGACACGACGCCCTGTGGCGAAAGCTGGGTATCGCGTGGTCGATCCTGCCGGAGGTAATAACAAAAAAGGAGGAAAATCAAACTATGGCAGTCGTATCCATGAAGCAGCTTCTGGAGGCCGGTGTCCATTTTGGACATCAGACCCGCCGTTGGAACCCCAAGATGGCCGAGTACATCTATATGGAGCGCAACGGCATCTATATCATTGACCTGCAGAAGACTGTCAAGAAGCTTGAAGAGGCTTATTCTTTCGTGCGCTCTCTCGCGGAGAACGGACAGAGCATCCTCTTCGTCGGAACGAAGAAGCAGGCACAGGACGCCGTTAAGGAAGAGGCGGAGCGCGTCGGACAGTTCTATGTCAACGCTCGTTGGCTGGGCGGCATGCTTACCAACTTCAAGACCATGCGCACCCGCGTGGATCGTCTCGCGCAGCTGAAGAAGATGCAGGAGGACGGCACCTTCGACATGCTTCCGAAGAAAGAAGTCATCAAGCTCATGGGCGAGATGGCCAAACTCGAGAAGTATCTGGGCGGCGTGAAAGAGATGAAGCGTCTCCCCGGCGCGATGTTCGTCATCGATCCTCGCAAGGAGCACAACGCCATCGCCGAGGCCCGCAAGCTGCATATCCCGATCGTTGCGATCGTTGATACCAACTGCGATCCCGACGAGGTCGATTATGTCATTCCCGGCAACGACGACGCGATCCGCGCGATCCGTCTGATTTCCGCCACCATGGCGAACGCCGTTCAGGAAGGCCGTCAGGGCCAGGATGCAGCCGAAGCTGAAGTCGAGGCTGCCGCCGAGGAAGACAAGGCCGAGTAAGCAGAGTACAGCCGGGGGCAGTTTGCCCCCGGCATTGCGTGTATTTTTCGATTAGGAGGAAAGAATAATGGCTTTTACCGCTCAGGATGTCAAGACGCTCCGCGAGATGACCAACGTCGGAATGATGGACTGCAAGAAAGCGCTGCAGGCCACCGACGGCGATATGGATAAAGCAGTCGACTGGCTGCGTGAGAAGGGCCTTGCCAAGGCTGCAAAGAAGGCTGGACGCATCGCTGCCGAGGGCATGGCTTACGCCGTCGTTGAGGGCGGTGTCGGCGTTGTGATCGAGGTCAACTGCGAGACCGATTTCTGTGCCAAGAGCGACCTGTTCAAGGCTTTTGTCAAGGACGTTGCCAAGGCCGTCATTGACAATGCACCCGCTGATGTGGACGCTCTGCTGCAGTGCAAGTATCCCGGAAGCAATCTCACCGTCGCCGAGACTCTGCCCGAGAAGGTTATGAGCATCGGTGAGAATCTGCAGATCCGCCGTTTTGTTCGGTTTGATCAGAATACCAGCGTTGCCTATGTCCATGCAGGCGGCACCCACGGCGTCCTTGTGAACCTGTCCGTGGAGGGCGGCATCGACGCCACCGAGATCGGCAAGAATGTTGCTATGCAGATCGCCGCCATGAATCCCAAGTTCTGGGACAAGGCTCTTGTTCCGCAGGCTGACATTGACCACGAGCTCGAGGTTCAGGTCGCTCTTATGGAGAACGATCCCAAGATGGCTTCCAAGCCCGCTGCTGTCAAAGAGAAGATTGCTGCTGGCAAGATCAACGCCTTCTATAAAGAAAACTGCCTGCTTCAGCAGGAGTTTGTCCGCTCCGACCTCTTCTCCGGCTCCGTTGAAGGCTATATCGCCGATGCCGCGAAGAAGCTCGGCGGCAGCGTGAAGTTCGTCACCGCCGTTCACTATATCAAGGGCGAGGGCATCGAGAAGAAGCAGGAAGACTTCGCTGCCGAGGTCGCTGCCCAGATGAACATGGGCAAGTGATCAATCAATAAGTCATAATAAAAGCAGGGTTCCGATTTTTCGGATCCCTGCTTTTTCCATGCCGTCAGGTCTTTTTCCTCTTTGTCCATGCTTTGGCAATGGCTTTGACGATTGTCGAACTGATCACACCGCAGATAAAACCGATGACGGCGCCGGCTAAAACGTCGGTGGGGTAGTGAACGCCAACATATAGACGACTGATCGCGATCAACACGGCGAGGATTATCGCAGGAATGCTGAAGCGATTATCCAGCGTGAACGCGATCGCGGTCGCTGCGGCAAAACTGGCGGTTGTGTGACCTGAAGGGAAACTCCAGTCCTTCATTGGCCCAATCAGGGAATAGAGACCTTCGATCGTCTCATATGGCCGTATTCGAGCGACTGCGTTTTTTATGTAAAGATTCGTGATGAGTACGCCGCAGGCAAGAGCGATTGCAACGGCAAAACCGCCCTTTCGTGTTTTGCGGATCAGAATGAGCACGAGCGCCACAAGCATCCATAGATAGCCGTGATCGGCAAGATGTGTGATTATTGTAACGATGCCGTCCAGCGGACCGCGGAGACTTTGAAACCACAGAAGGATTGTCGCGTCAAGGCTTTCGATAAACGGAATCATATATCTGTTTATCCTTACGGATCAGTATTCGTAGATGCCGCCGCCGAAGAATTCACGCAGCAGAGAATCAGGGGCGACGAGCGCAGGGTCTATGTCCTGGAAGAGCTGCAGCGCGGGCATGATTTTCTTCAGATCGTCGTAACGGTCCACGCCTTCAGGAATCTCGGCAAACAGATCGAGAGCCGTGTTGTTCATAACAGGCGCTTCGTAGGGGAGCAGGGTATCAAACTGATAGTTGACCTTGTCTTTGTATGGAGAGATATATGCCTTCTCGCCGCGGCGTACGTTTCCCCACATTTTGATCGTAGCGAGTGCGTCCGCACCGCGGAACAGGTAGTCACGTACCGTGCGGCGCATCAGGCGTGACCAGGTTCCCTTGAAGAGAATGCGTCCGTCGTCGTCGATCACATTCGCGCGAGCGCTGACATAGAGCTTAAAGGCTTCCGGATGCACCTGCGTGATGTCGTCATTGATCGCGTGAATTCCCTCAAAGATCGCGATCTCGTCGCTGCGCAGTCGAAGCGGCTTTGAGTATACCGTGTCGCGCATCTGCTGCGAGAAATCGAAGTGAGGGATAAAGATGCGCTTTCCTTCGGAAAGATGCGTAAAGTGTTCGTTGAGCAGGTCCATATCCATGCATAACGGAGACTCCAGATCTGGACTGCCGTCTGGAGCGAGCGGCTGCTCATATGTACCGCGCGTTTTGAAGTAGTTGTCCATGGAGATGGAGTGGGAACGGATGCCGCGCCTCTCCAGTTCCTCCTCGATTTTCATGGCCGTGGTAGTCTTACCGCTGCCGGATGGGCCGGCAAGCAGAACAATCGGACTCTGCTTCCGGTTTTCGAGGATCAGATCCGCGGCCTTCCGCACCTTGTCATTATATACCTCGTCGCAGGCCTCCAGAAAACCGGCGGGATCCTCTTTAGCGAGCCGGTTGATGATGGATAATTTATAAGGTGGTTTTAGCTCAGCGGGCAAGCGCATTGTAAAATACCTCCACTTTTGATTTGTCTTCGATCGTTTTTCCGATAGACGAAACGTATTCCTGAGGATATTTCGGCGCAAAGACACGTTCGATGTGACCGCGTGAAGCGTCTACGAGCTTTGTAGATGCGCCGCCGCCCATCGCGAGGATGCTGCAAAGCTCCTCCATTATACAGATGTTATACAGGTTATCAAATCCGGGCTTTGTCCAGCCGACGTTTTCAAAACCGCCGGACATGAATTTCTGCCGATAGAGATAATATGGCGTGTAGCCCGAATCCCGCAGCCGGCTCATTGCTTCGTCGAGCATGAGCGAAACGTCCAAAGGAGAGGGCAGCACGGCGTCGGCGCCGTCTGTCACGGCAAGCGTGATGCGTGAGCCTTTTTTCAGCGTGAGCGTGTGTACTGTGACATTTTCCGGCGCGAGCGCAAGTACCTGATCGAGCGTTCGGGAGAAGATCTCAGGGGTGTCCGAAGGAAGACCGGCGATAAGATCCATGTTCACGGAAAAACCGCCCTCCGCGCGTACCAGTTCGAGCGCATTTACAATGTCCGCGGCCGTATGACGTCGGCCGATAACCTCCAGCACACTGTCACACATCGTCTGCGGGTTAACGCTCACACGCCCAACACCATGAGCACGAAGCGTGCGCAGCTTTTCAGACGTGATCGTGTCAGGACGTCCGGCTTCAACGGTGTATTCACGCAGTGAGCTTAAATCAAAGCGTTCCGCCAGGCGTGAGCAAAGGATGTCGAGCTGCGAAGAGGACAGCGTCGTGGGCGTACCTCCGCCCATATATATCGAGATGACGCGCAGCCCGAGCCGGCGAACGGTCTCTGCTGTCGCATCGACCTCCTGCAGAAGTGCTTGAAGAAAAGGCTCGATAAGCTTCATGCTCTTTTCCACACTGTTGCTCACGAAACTGCAGTATGCGCAGCGCGTCGGACAGAAGGGGATGCCGATATAGAGGCACACATCTCGCGGCGAAAGACTGTGCTGGACTCGAAGAGATGCATTGGCAGTATCCAGACAAAGCGCGGCACGTGCGGGAGATAGATCATATTCCCGGCAAAAATCGCGAAGCGCTGCATCTGGCGGCATGCCTGCTTCAAGCCGACGTGTAAGGAGCTTGGTCGGACGGATGCCTGAAAGCGCGCCCCATTCCGGCTTCGGAAGGCCGGACCGGAGCGCGGCACGGTAGAAGGCCAGTTTCACGATCTTCGTCAGCAGCCGCGTACGTGTAAGCTCGTCGGTCAGTTCTTCCGTGCGGACACGCGCGGCAGCACGGAACGTACCGCTTGAGAGCAGAAGCGTACATACGGATGTGCACCAGATCCTTCCCAGCCGCAGATTGCTCACACAGGCGACCGCGGTTTCGGGAATGGAATCAGGGTATTCCGGGCGCTCGTCCGGGAACAGCATCAGCATGATCTGCTCCAGCGCATATTTATAGCTATGTCCGTTCAGATAGAGTTTCATAACATTTTTATTATACGCATTTCAAATCGAATGGTCAACGAAAAATCGCTGCGCATGTGGACAAACTACCCATCTGCGGTTAAAATGTAACTATCCTTTCGAAAGCGACGGTGACTGGTTTTGTCTGATTTCAAATACCCGGACGAGAACGACGTACTGACCGCGGCTCTGATCGAAGAACAATTCGACGGCGAGTATTGGGGAAAGAGTGAAGATTGCGTTCTCATGCGAGCAGAAGAGTATCTCCTGAAGCGATATGGTGAGGAACGGCTCTCAACAATGACGCTGCTTGATCTAGGCTGCGGTATGGGTAGGCTGATACCTCGTTTCGCGAGACTGTTTGGCCGGGTGGTCGGGCTCGAGCCGGATGCAGATCGCTGTGCGGGCGCGGAGGAACTGATCCGTCAGCAGCGTATTTCGAATGCCGTCGCGGTCAACACAGATTGTACCGCATATCTGCATGATAATCCGGGAGCACGATTCGACGTCGTTCTGTGCAGCCATATTTTCCAGCATATCCCGCATGAGCTTTTCATTCAGATCCTCCGTGATCTGGAATCCTGTACCGGGGCGGATGCGGACTTTATCTTTACGACTACCTACATTCACCGCGAAGAAAACGAGTATTCCAAGGAGTTTTTTGAAGACGGCAGGCGCCAGATGCGCGTGATCGACTATGCTGAATTTCTCAATGTTATGGGAAAGCCCGGCATACTTCCCGTTTGCCGCTTTTCCCGTCCGTGGATGGAGAAGCTGCTTGCCGGTTTCGGATATGAAACGGAATTCTTTGCAGCCTATCACTTTGCAGACGCTCACGATCCGGAGGGAGACGAAGATCGGAATAAAAACCCGGAAGAGCTCGGGAAGGCGCGAGACGCATTTTATATCTGCCGAAAAGTAAGGACGGAGACGAATGATGACAGCGTAGCCGGAAAGATCTGCTATATGCAGTTTTTCAACCTGGAGGGGAAAAAGCAGGATCTTTCCATTCTGAACGCGGTCAGGGAAGAAGAGCGCGCGAAAACGATCCGCGCCGACTTCGATACGGCAGAAGGCTTTCTGTACGGCGGGGGACTGCATTTCCCCGCGAAACGGTATTTCTTCACGAACGTTAATCTCCATCTGGACAGGGTGGCAATTTCCGATTCGCACATCGTAATCTCCGTATACCCGGATGTGAACGTATGTCAGATTTCCGTCTGCCTTCGCGTGGAGGAAACGAGCACGGAGAACTTCGTCTATCTGCACCAGCTGCAGGGAAGTCCCGCAGAGAACTTTGAGACCGAGGGAAGGCGCGTCTCAATCCCCGGATTGTGTGAGGAGTTCCTGAAGCGCTTTGGCCTGAAAGCCAGAAAAGGCTCGACAGGATGTATGATGGAGCTAAACCGCTTTTGCGCAAGAGCGGAGGCAGTGACGCTTACCGAGGAGGAGATGAAGCGTCTGTACGGCATGCTTACAGGCGATGAGGGCTGGCGTCATGTGCCGGCAGAGGTGGCGCGGGAGCGCATGAACGAGAGCTGGACGAGCCGCGATTTTGT
>JAFYCC010000030.1 GCA_017539885.1 Oscillospiraceae bacterium | reverse complement strand
AATTGCTTGAAAAGAAGGATAAAGGTCAGAGTACGGCAGGTTTTTTCCGATGCTCTGAAGCGCAAAAAAGACCTTGACAAGCGAAAAGGCGTCTGATATAGTATCAGCGCTTACAACAAAGCAGAACGGATGGCATCCGTCCTCACCGGACCGCAGCATGGCGCGTCCGGTCGATACAGTTCCTTACCGCCCCGTCAAGGGAGCGGTGTGCTGTGCGCGGATGCCGGAGGCATTCGCGTTTTTTGTTTATTTCAAGTAGGAGGTGTTCCCGCATCGCAAGCACGTCTCATCAGATCAACGAGGAGATCCGCGACAAGGAAGTGCGCCTGATCAGCGACACCGGCGAGCAGCTGGGCATTATGTCGGCACAGGCCGCGCTGGAGATCGCGGTCGAGAAGGATATGGACCTCGTGAAGATCGCCCCGGGCTCCAATCCGCCCGTCTGCAAGATCATGGACTACGGCAAGTATCGCTTCGAGCAGACCAAGCGTGAGAAGGAAGCCAGAAAAAACCAGCACGTCGTGGAGATCAAGGAGATCCGCATGTCTCCCGGTATCGGTGACAACGACTTCGCCACCAAGCTCCGCGCAGGCCAGAAGTTCCTTTCGGACGGCGACCGCCTGAAGGTCACCGTGCGTTTCCGCGGCCGTCAGATGGCGCATACACATCTGGGCGAGGAGCTGCTCACGCGCTTTGCCGAGGGGTGCGCCGAGGTCGCTACCGTGGACAAGGGCGCCAAGCTGGAGGGACGGAACATGAGCATGTTCCTCACGCCGAAGGCACAGGGAAAATAAACAAAAAACGCCAGACACGTAATACATGTCCGGCGGCGCTCAGCGCGCGCCGGACTCAAAGTTATTGGAAGGAGAAACGAAAAATGCCCAAACTCAAGACGCACAGCGGCGCGAAAAAGAGATTCAATCTCACCAAGACCGGCAAGGTGAAGCGTGCGCACGCTTTTAAGAGTCATCTGCTCAACGGACACGGAAAGACCACCAAGCGCAAGAGAGGCCTCCGTCAGGCCGCCTATGCGGACGTTACCAACGAGTCCGCAATCAAGCGCATGATCCCGTATAAATAAGGAGGGCAACGGAAATGGCCAGAGTCAAAGGCGCGATGATGACGCGCAAGAGAAGAAATAAAGTCCTCGGCCTCGCCAAGGGTTACTGGGGAGCCAAGAGCAAGCACTACAAGATGGCTTTCGAGCAGCTGATGAAGTCCGGCCGCTATGCCTATGTCGGACGCAAGCAGCGCAAGAGAGACTTCCGCAAGCTGTGGATCACCCGCATCAGCGCAGGCTGCAAGCTCAACGGCATGAACTATTCCACTTTCATGCACGGCCTGAAGCTCGCCGGCGTGGAGATGAACCGCAAGATGCTCAGCGAGCTGGCGATCCATGAGCCCGCCGCCTTCACCGCGCTCACCGAGCAGGCGAAGGCCGCTCTCGCGAAGTAAAACGGCTTTAAAGCGCTCCGGGGAAGACCGGAGCGCTTTTTCCATAAGGAAGTCAGACGGAGCCCGCGGCAGATCGCCGGCTTCGCGCGGAAAGCACATACGTTTCTGCGAAGAATACAAGGAGGAGAACAAATGATCCACGGCGTCGGAACGGACATCCTCTCCCGCGCGCGCTTCGGAGCGCCGGAGCCGGACGATCCCTTCATCCGCAGAGCCTATACGCAGGCGGAGCGGACGGAGGCTGAGGGGAGGAGCGACCCCAACCGCTGGTACTGCACCCGCTTTGCCGGGAAGGAGGCCGTGTTCAAGGCGCTCGGCATGAATCCGGATCTGGCCCGGCTCGATGAGATCGAGATCCTCTCCGACGTCTTTGGCGTCCCGCGCGTACGGCTGCTCGGGCGCATGGCGGACTTCGCCGCGCGCGCGGGCGTGACTCATGTGCATCTGTCGCTTTCCTGGGAGACGGAGTACGCCGTGGCCTTCGCTGTCGCGGAGCGCGCCGAACAGGGCGGCCCGATCAAACTGTAATTGAAATATTAGTGCGAACACCCCGCGCGCAGCATGTGCACGCGGGGTGTTCGCTATTCGCGCACGATGTGCGCGAGATCATTGTTCAGTCTCCCTCTCCAACTCTCTCGTAGGTCATAAACGAGTATCGCAGACCGTCTTGTTCCTTCTCCTCGCCACGCTCGGTGATGGTCCAGCCCGCGTCTGCGTCGAGATTCGGGAAAAAGGCGTCCGAGTGGGGACAGGCGTCTATTTTTGTGACGTAAACACGGTCCACGTAAGGCAGCATGGCGCAGTATACGCTCTCACCGCCGATTACGAAGACCTGAGGCTCATCCCTGACGAGGGCAAGCGCCGCCTCGACGTCCGCGGCTGTCTCCGCACCCGGGATGGACAGCTTCGAGCGCGTGAGCACGATGTTGCGCCTTCCCCTGAGCGGCCTGCCGCCGGGAAAGTCTGCCAGCGTGCGACGGCCGACGAGGACGGCGGCCGAACCGGTGATCTCCCGGAAGTGTTTCCGGTCCTCCTTGACGACGATGGGCTGCGTGCCGCCGCAGCCGATGCCCCAGTCACTGTATACCGCAACGATCGCATCCATAAAACCGCTCCTTAAACCGCTACGGGAATCTGCCCCGTGAAGTCGCTGTATTCGTAGTCCTCCAGATCGAAACTGTCGCGCGTGAACCTGTAGAAGTCCGTCACGGACTTGTCGATGACGAAACGGGGCGCCTTTTTCGGCTCATTCTGGAGGATGCTCTCGATTACGGGCACGTGGCGGTCATAGATGTGCGCGTCCGCGATGACATGCAGAAGTTCGCCGGCCTCAAGGCCGGAAACCTGTGCGAACATGTGCGTGAGCACCGCATACTGGCATACGTTCCAGTTGTTGGCCGTGAGCATGTCCTGCGAGCGCTGGTTCAGGATCGCGTTGAGCGTGTTTCCCGAAACATTGAAGGTCATCGAATAGGCACAGGGATACAGCGCCATCTCGCTCAGATCTGCAAAATTGTAGATATTCGTAAGAATGCGGCGCGAGGCGGGGTTGTGCTTCAGATCGTAGAGTACGCGGTCGACCTGGTCCATATCGCCCTCCGGGTAGTGGTGCTTGACGCTGAGCTGATAGCCGTATGCCTTGCCGATGGAGCCGGTCTCGTCCGCCCAGGCGTCCCATACGCGGGTCCGCAGTTCATGTACGTTGTTCGATTTCGCCTGCCAGATCCAGAGCAGCTCGTCCACAGCGCTCTTGAGATAGGTACGGCGAATGGTGAGAATGGGAAACTCCTCTTTTAAATTATAGCGGTTGACGATGCCGAATCTTTTGACTGTGTGGGCGGGCGTGCCGTCCTCCCAGCGGGGGCGCACTTCCCGGTCGGTGTCCCAGACGCCGTTTTCCAGAATGTCACGGCAGTTTTGGATAAAGATCTCGTCCGCGCGGCTCATAAACGTCCCTCCGTAAATGGATTCCAGTGCTGTGGATAGATTCCGATACCAGTGTAGCACAAACCTCGTAGAAGAACAACATACATTCTGCTTCAGCAGCGTTGCGGCGAGAGCGGCCGGGTCTGCACTTCCCACTTTTCGACAGGGAAGGCGTGATCACGAGCACCGGGATTCTGCGGGTATTCATTACGAAATGATTTTCTCGCCCGGGTTGTGAAAATGCACAAGGGATACTGTGAATTCTTACAGTAATCAATGAATTATTTTTCAAAATAGAATAATTATCTTTACTTAAAATGCTTGCAACCCCACAGGACAGATGCTATAATTTGTATAACATAGTGAGCACTGGTCAGTTTGCGAAGGATAGCCACGTGAAAGTTCATTTCAGAACGTGAAAGGCGGATAAAACAATGATTCGTGACGAACTGTACAAGAATATGTCCAATAAGATGTCCCTTCCGGGATTGCTCCGCCGCGTCGATCGGCTGCACAAGCTTGCTCTGCGCAATCGTCTCGTTTCCGAAGTAAAGGCAGAACCCGGTCAGCCCGTCATCCTCATGATTCTGGAAAAGGCGGCCTCCTCCGACTACTCCGTTTCGCAGAATGACCTCGCGCAGGCGCTGCACGTGTCTGACCCGACGATCACGACTTCCATGAAGAGTCTCATTCGTCAGGGGTATGTCAGCAGGGAGCAGGATCCGGCAGATCGCCGCAGAATGCTTCCGAAGCTCACTCCACAGGGTGAGGAAGCGGCAAAAAAGTGCCGCCGCTGTTTCAACAAGGTCAACGCGGAGATGCTCGACGGCTTCTCCAAGGAAGAAGAGGAGCAGCTGCTCTCAATGGTGCGCCGCATCGTTGCCAACCTGGAAAAGAGCATCGACAGATAAGCTTTGAATATCAAAAAACGCCTGCGTTCATCGCAGGCGTTTTTTGATCTATTCCTCTGCAGGAAGATAGAGTTCCGGACGGTTGCTGTAGCAGAAAAAAGTCGAACCGAGCGCTTCGTCCCGGTACTCTGCGAAGACGCCGCCGCCCTGCCGGAAGTTGGCCTGAAAGACAACAGAGGGGTCGTTCATCACGCGCTCACCGCGCAGCAGCCGCACCGCCAGCCGCACGCAGAGCTCCGAGGGCTGCAGCGTATCGAAATAGCGGCAGTTCTTGCCGTAATACTGGCCGGGCTGCTCCAGGACCTCGCGGATCGTGTCCGGGAACTCAGGGCTTGCGACGCGATTGAGGACGACCTCGCCCACGCACATCTTCCATTCGTCGGAGAGCCAGAAGCTGCCCGCCTCCGCGTACATGATCCGGCTCAGCAGCACGAGATCCTCAAATTCAAATGCGCCGTCCTCGGCATCCAGGAGCCGGAGTGTTTCGTTGCGCGCCTCGGCCGCGGCTTCTCCGCGCGTGTAGTCCTCCTCGACAACGGCGCAGACCATTTCCTCCAGATAGTCGGACTCCCACGCATCCCCGCTCACGGGCATCGCGAGAGCCGCGCAGACCGCGACTGTGGCCGCAAAAGTCATAATCGTACCCAGATGGCTATGCCTCCTTTCGTTGGCGGATCGTTTCAAATCATATGCGTCGACAGGCGTGAGGCCTGCCGACAACAGCGGTCATCATACCAAAAGAAACAAAATATTACAATAAAAATCATAATGATTACGAAATTGTTTGGCTGAATGCCATATCTGAGACCGAAAACAGCTCTCTGGTTTGTGCATATTCCATAGAAATTCCCGGGCTCTGGCCTTTGCGGGAGGCAGACCCGGTGAGGGATATATCCATCTGGAATGCCGGGATCCGGATTTGCGGTCTGCAGGCCATTCTACAGAAGTCCGGTACGCATACAGGCTCGAGCGGGCGTGCTGCAGCAGAAAACGGACCCATTTTCCGCATTGCGGTCAAATACCCGGGGTGCTATACTAAAATAAACACGTTATGTTTGGGGGAACAACGCCGATGTACTGGAAGAAGCTGGTTGTCCTGCTGCTCGCGCTCTGCCTTACGGCGGCATTTTCTGCCTGCGGCGGCGAGAAGGCCCCTGCGGAGGTCGAGCCGATTGTTGTCACCCCGGTGCCTCCCGAAGTGACTCCGGACGGCGTACAGGATCCGACCGGCGTGCCGGATGCACAGCCGGAGCCTGAGCCAGAGCCGGAGCCGGAACCGACCCCGGAGCCAGAGCCGGAATGGGAGCCGGACTGGACGCTGCTGGATTTTACCGATGTCGAGGATGCGGTTCGCTTCGTCCGTGAACGCTACGAATCCCGCTGGTCGAACGACTCTGGAGACAGGATGCGCTTCTGCAGCGAGACGCTCACGGCCTATGACAACGAGGGGCGCGTCCGCTTCGAACGCACGGTCGACTCCGATGATTACGCCAGCGAATTCGTCTACTCTTACGGTGTGCCGTGCTACGAGTATGAATGGGAGACGTATATCAACAGCACCCGGTTCCGTACCAACGAGGGCGAGGGTACGCTGCGTGAGGACATATACGAAGCGGCTACGGACGTTCTCTTCCGCACGGTGAACTCCGGCACGGACGTTCTCTTCCGCATCGATTATGAATATGACACAAAGGGAAACCTGACGGGGGAGATCACGGTGGTCCCCTCCGCGGAAGAAGATTACCCGGTTTCCGTGAAGACTTATACCTACGACAGCTGGAGCGGGGAGCTCATTCGCGAGGTTTATGAGGAAGGCGCTGGCGCGGGCTCGCAGACCGTAACGGAGTATGAATATGAGGACGGAAGACTGTGCAATGAACGTACGATGCTGATCGACGAATACGGCGAGAAGCACACCACCGAGTCGAGATATGATTATAATGAAGAAGGCGAACTGATCCGCAAGGATGAGACCGACATGGAGGGAGAACGACGCTGGGAGTATGAATACGACGATGAGACGGGCGAAGTCTCGCGTATCTCATACAATGGCTACACACACTATGTGGAGACGCTGACATATACGGAGTGGGGCGATATCAAGAGCGTACGCACCGAGTATCTGGACGATCCGGAGGTGGATACCGTTGAGTACGAATACGATGCCGAATGCCGTCCCGTGCGGATCGTGGAGTCGTATGAGTACGGCGCATCTCGCGAGTCTCGCACGACGACCTATTCCTACGAGTTTGCGGACTGAGTCGGGACGGACGGAATCTGTCATCCTGAGTGTGCGCGGGCCGGAGGACCTCTTTCTGGGGCCTCCGGTCCGCGGTTTCCGGATGACAGAACAGGCGGACAAAGCCACTTGACATGCCCGAGCAATGATTGTATACTGCACTCTGCACAGAGGATAACTCCGTGCGTGACAACTGAATATGGTTGAATGAGCCAAATCAAGTGAAGGAGAAAAAACATCCATGAAGAAATCCGCAAAGCTCATCGCTCTCCTGACGGCCGTTCTGTGTCTGGCTGCGGCACTCTGCGCATGCGGAGGCGGCAAGCCGAATACCCCGAATGGTCCGGCAAACTCGACTGAAGGCTCGCCCGCGCCGGGTGCAAGCGCGAAGGACAGCATCGTTGTTGCCATTGCGCAGGACCTTGGCGAAAGTCTTGACCCTCACCGTATGGAGGCCGCAGGAACCAGGGAAGTTCTGTTCAACGTATTCGAAGGGCTCATGAAGCCCGACAGCGAAGGCAATCTGTTCCCCGCTGTCGCCAAAGAGTACGTCGTTTCCGACTCCGGAGACGTCTACACGTTCAAACTGCGTGAAGGCGTCCGGTTCCACAACGGCAACTTGGTGACGGTCGGGGACGTTCTTTATTCTCTGCGTCGCTGCATGGGCGAGTACGGCGACGTGACGGTGGACGGCTTCGACATCGTTGAAGAGGTCAGAGCCGAGGGCGAGGATACCGTCGTCATCAAGCTGACGAAGAGTTCGCCCGCATTCCTCGCGGCACTGACCGCGGCCATCGTACCCGAGGGGTATGAAGATCAGGCAACTGCGCCCGTCGGCACCGGCCCCTTCCGCTTCGTTTCCCGGGCCGCACAGGAAAATCTCGTGCTCGAGCGGTTCGATGACTACTGGGGCGAGAAGGCCAGACTGAAGACCGTCACATTCAAGATCATTGAGAATCCCTCCACGCTCGTGCTCTCCCTTAAGAGCGGCGCGGTCGATCTGTGCAGCCATCTGACCTCTGTGCAGGCAGCCGAACTCGGCAGCGACTTCGACATTCTTGAGGGCACGATGAACCTCGTGCAGGCTGTGTATCTGAACAACGCCGTGGAGCCGCTCAGCAATCTGAAGGTGCGCCAGGCCATGAGTTACGCCATCAACCGTGACGAGATCATGACCTATCTTGCCGACGGCCGCGGCACCGCCGTAGGCAGCAGTATCTATCCTGCTTTCGGCAAGTACTTCATGCCGGAACTCGTGGATTACTACAAGTACGACGTGCAGAAGGCCAAGAGCCTGCTTGCCGAGGCGGGGTACCCGAACGGCTTTGATCTGGAGATCACCGTTCCCTCGGCCTATCAGCCGCACATGGATACCGCGACGGTCGTGGTCGAGCAGCTTCGAGCCATCGGAATCAACGCATCCATCAAAGCCGTTGAGTGGAGCGCCTGGCTCAAGGACACCTATCAGGGCCGCGATTTCCAGGCGACCGTGATCGGCTTCGACGCCAAGAACCTCACGGCCGGCGCGATGCTCGACCGCTGGCGCAGCGACGCGAGCGGCAACATGATCAATTTCAACAACGCCGAGTACGACGAGACGCTCGACAAAGCGAACGCAAGCGTCGACGACGCTGAGCAGACCGCGCTGTACAAGCGCTGCGAGACCATCCTCACCGAGCAGGCGGCCAACCTCTATATCCAGGATATGTGCGACCTTGTCGCCATCAAGGCCACGCTCGGCGGCTATCAGTTCTACCCGCTCTACGCGATGGATCTCTCCACCGTGTATTACAAGTAAGACCGGATCGCAAAAGACGGACACCGAAAGGAGTGACAAAGCATGCGTTATATCGTCAAGAAAATCGGCATGCTGATCGTCACGCTTCTTTTGGTGTCCGTACTGGCGTTTCTGGCTTTCCAGATTATCCCCGGTGATCCCACCACGAAGCTGCTCGGCACGAGCGCGACGCCTGAAAAGGTCGCCGCGCTGCGCGAGACGCTCGGCCTCACCGGCTCCATCCCCGCGCGCTACTGGCGTTGGCTCACCGGCATGCTGCGCGGCGATCCCGGTGTGAGCTATGCTTATCAGCAGCCCGTGGCCCAGCTGCTCTCCGACAAACTGCCCGTAACGCTTTGCCTCTCGGCCATGAGCTTTCTTCTTGTGCTGCTCATCTCCATACCTGCGGGCGTGGGGCTGGCATGGCGCGCGAACAGCTTCATCGACCGGCTCTTCGGTGTGGTCAACCAGATCCTGATGAGCGTGCCGTCCTTCTTTATCGGCATCCTGTTCACATTTCTCTTCGGCCTCGTACTCAAGTGGTTCACACCGGGCGAGTTCGTGTCCTATAAGGTGAGCGTCGGACGCTTCCTGCTCAACCTCATTTTCCCCGCGCTCGCCATCGCGCTGCCGAAATGTACGATGGTCATCAAGCTTCTGCGAGGCAACATCCTCTCGGAATACGGCAAGGATTACGCGCGCACGGCCTACAGCCGCGGCAACGACACAAAGGGCGTCATCCGGCGTCATCTGCTGCGCAATGCCATGCTGCCGGTCGTGACATTCCTGGCATTTACACTCGCGGACATCGTTGCCGGGAGCATCATCGTCGAGCAGATCTTCACGATCTCCGGTCTCGGACGGCTTCTGCTGAGCGCCATCGGCAACCGCGATTACCCCGTCGTGCAGGCCATCATCGTCATCCTTGCGACCATCGTCATCGTCGTAAACACGGCGGCGGACATCATCAATCAGTATCTGGATCCAAGACTTCGTCTGCGGTGATACCATGCCCAAACAGAGAAATCACAACCTGATATGGGGCGGCGTCATCGCCGGGGCAATGATCCTGCTGATTCTCATCGGCCGGATCTGGACTCCCTACGACCCCAACGCCATGAGTGCCGCCCGCTCACAGGGCCCGAGCCTGCTGCATCTTCTCGGCACGGACAACTTCGGGCGGGACATCCTCTCGCGCGTGCTCACGGGCGCGGGCGCGACGCTGCTCATCGCCTTCTGTACGGTAGCCATCGGAGGCTTCGTCGGCGTCGTGATCGGTGCGCTCACCGGCTATTTCGGCGGCTGGGTGGACGAGGGACTCATGCGCCTGAACGACGCACTCTCCGCGTTCCCGAGCATCCTGCTGGCGCTTGTGATCCTCAGCCTGACCGGCCCGGGCAAATACAACGTCATTCTGGCGCTCGGGATACTGTTCATTCCGAGCTTCGCCCGCGTGGTGCGTACGGAATTCGCCGCGCAGAAGAACCTCGACTATGTGCGCTCGGCGCGCCTGATGGGCGCGAGCCATCTGCGCGTCATGTTCCTGCATATTCTGCCGAACACGGGAAAAACGCTGCTTCGCAGCGTTGCCATCGGCTTTAACAACGCCGTGCTTGCCGAAGCCGGCATGAGCTTTCTGGGCATCGGCGTATCCCCGACGGAGGCCAGTCTCGGCCGCATGCTCTCCGACAGTCAGGCATATCTGTTCTCCGCGCCGTGGATGGCGCTGGGCACGGGTATCGCCATCGTGCTGCTGATTCTGGGCTTTGCCCTGCTCAGCGAGGGAATGGGGGATGCCTGATGCTGAAGATTCGAAATCTGCACATCTCCTTTGAGGACGGAGAGGCCGTCCACGGCATCGACCTTGACATGGCGGAAGGCGAGCGGCTCGGGCTCGTGGGCGAGAGCGGCAGCGGCAAGACGATCACCGCGCTCACCGTCGCCGGACTCATCGGCCGCAGCCGCGCTGTGACCTCCGGCAGAGTGGAGTTCATGGGGCGCGAGCTGCTCAGCTGCCCGCGTGACGAACTGCGCAAGCTGCAGGGCAATGAGATCGGCATGGTCTTTCAGGAACCGATGACGAGCCTGGATCCCACGATGCGTATCGGACAGCAGGTGGAGGAGAGCCTCCTCCTGCACACCGACATGCCGCCGGCCGAGCGCAAACAGCGCGCGCTGGAAGTGATGGCGGACGTGGAGCTTCCCGAACCGGAGGTCTGCTACCGCAAGTATCCGCACCAGCTCTCCGGCGGACAGCGCCAGCGCGCCATGATCGCCGCCGCGATCATCAACCGGCCGAAGCTGCTCATCGCCGACGAGCCGACCACCGCGCTCGACGTGACCGTACAGGCGCAGATCCTGAAACTCCTGCACCGCATCAACGCGGAAAGCGGTATGGGCATCCTCTTCATCTCCCACGACCTGAACGTCGTGCGCCGCCTGTGCGAGCGCGTGGCGGTGATGCAGAACGGCCATATCGTGGAGATGGGAACCTGCCGCGACATTTACGAAAACCCGCAGGACGCATACACCAAGAAGCTCATTGCGGCGATCCCGCGGATCGGAGGCA
This sequence comes from Oscillospiraceae bacterium, assembly GCA_017539885.1. The sequence continues at coordinate 50,281 of JAFYCC010000030.1, read as the reverse complement.
GACCATGACGCAGCCGATACTGGAAGTCAAAGATCTCTGCGCGTGGTATAGCTCGACCAGCATGCTGGGGAAAAAGAAGCGCGTCGAGGTGCTGCACGATGTGAGCTTTTGCCTCAACGAGGGGGAGATACTCGGACTCGTGGGCGAGAGCGGCTGCGGAAAGTCCACGCTGAGCAAGGCCATCCTCGGCATCCACAAGGAGATCTCCGGAGATGTCATCCACTACAGCAAACGCCCGCAGATGGTATTTCAGGATCCTTTCGGCAGTCTCAACCCCGCCAGGACGGTGGGCTGGATCGTAGAGGAGCCGCTGCGCATCTTCGGCAAGTACGATGCGCCTGAGCGGAAACGGCGCGTGATGGATATGCTCGAGCGCGTCGGGCTCGGCGCGGAGTACGCCTCCCGCAAGCCGCGCGAACTCTCCGGAGGGCAGCGCCAGCGTGTGTCTATCGCTGTGGCGCTTATTCAGCGGCCGCGGCTGATCATCGCCGACGAGCCTGTGAGCGCGCTGGATGTGACCATCCAGGCACAGATCCTGGAACTGCTGCGGCAGCTGCGCGCCGAACTTGGCCTGAGCTATCTGTTCATCTCCCACGACCTGAACGTGATCTATCAGATCTGCGACCGCGTGATGGTAATGGAGAAGGGCTGCATCGTTGAGACCGCGCCGACCGAACAGCTCTATGAAAACCCGCAGCATCCCTATACACAGAAACTGCTGCACTCCATGCTCGACGAGGCCTGAAGCCTTTTCCGCCGACAGGGAATACGAACATCGCCGCCCGACCAGTGACAAAGTCGGGCGGCGATGTTCGTATTCCCTTACTTTTTCCTGAAGCGTCTGTCCCTGTTGATCCAGACGACGCCCAGAACGATAACGACGAAGAAAAGCGCGAGAGGGATCCACACGAGCGGCATCAGGCCCAGAGCGCCGCCGATGACCGTCAGTTCGATGAGGAGCATCCCCAGCAGCAGTATCGCGCCGACGCCGCGGCAGAGGGCCTGCTTGTTCCACTTCGCTTTTTCCTCCGGAGAGGCGGTGTTGAAGCCGGCGATCAGATCCGCACCGTGCCCGCAAAGCAGGGCAATCGCGATGCCGACGCCGGGCAGTATGAAAACATTGCAGAAGATCAGAACAGCGGTCTTTTCCATAAAACTCCCCCCTATTTGCCAAAATAGCATGGGGAGAAGCCGCCGTCAATAGAAACACCGGCAGGCCACAGCGATTGCAGGCCGATCCGCCGCATTGCTTGTCTTTGCCGGCGGCGTCTGTTATACTGAAAGCGATTCTGAATTTGGAGAGATCGCTATGCAAGTTGCCATTCTCGGCGGCGGCGCCTCCGGCCTCATGGCTGCCATTACGGCAGCGGAGGGCGGTCATGCCGTCACAGTCTTCGAGCGGCAGGCGCGCGTGGGGCGGAAACTCCTCGCCACCGGCAACGGCCGCTGCAATCTGAGCAATATGCAGCCCCTCGAGGGGCATTATCACGGCTTGCAGCCTGACTTCGCGATTCCGGCACTGCACGCCTTTTCCGCGGAGGACGCGAGAGCCTTTTTCCGTTCGCTCGGCCTGCTGACCGTCGAGGAGCCTTCCGGACGAGTCTATCCCTTTTCCGATCAGGCGGGCAGCGTGGTAGACGTGCTGCGCTTTGCCGCCGAGGCGCGCGGCGTGGAACTGCGAACAGGCACGGAAGTCTTCGGGCTGCGGAGGCTGAGTGACAGCTTCCTCGTCGGACTTGCATCGGAAGGGCTGTATTTCGACCGCGTGATCGTATGCTGCGGCGGCATCGCCGGCGGTAAACTCGGCGGCACAAAGAGCGGTTATGAACTGCTTGCCTCTCTCGGCCATGCCGTCACGCCGCTGTGCCCGGCGCTCGTTCAGCTCAAAACGCCGGCGGAGCGGGTACGCGCACTCAAGGGCGTCCGCGCCGATGCGCGCATCCGGGCGGAAAAGGATGGCGCGGTGCTCTCGGAAAGCGAGGGCGAGGTGCAGTTCACGGAGTACGGGCTGTCAGGTCCTGCTGCTTTTGAGGTCTCCCGTGCGGCAACGACGGCGGGGGAAGGCGTCACGGTGCGGCTCGATCTGCTGAGGAACGTGTCTCTTGTGGAAGCGGAGGAGATTCTCGCTGCGCGCTGCCGCGATTTCCCGCTGCTCACGAGTGAGAATCTGCTCACGGGGCTTCTGCACAACCGGCTCGGCCGCGTCGTGCTGCGAGACGCGGGCTTTGCGCTTGACAGACCGCTTTCGGGCTTCAACGCGCGCGCACTTGCGCGTGTCGCGGGCGCGGCGAAGGACTTCACGCTTCCGGTCACAGGCAATATGGGCTTCGAGAACGCGCAGGTGACCGCAGGCGGCGTATCCGTTTCGGAATTTGACCCGTGCTCACTCCAGAGCCGCCTTGTGCCCGGCCTCTACGCCGCGGGTGAGGTGCTGGACGTGGACGGCGACTGCGGCGGGTTCAATCTGCAGTGGGCGTGGGCGAGCGGCCGCCTGGCGGGGAGGCTTCTGCCATGATCCGCGTTCGGGATCTGACGCTCCGGCCGGGCGAGCCTGAGACCTTGCTGAAGACGCTTGCTGCAGATTATCTCAATGTGAACGTGGATTCGATCACGGAGCTGCGGCTGAGGCGGCGGGCGGTAGACGCTCGAAAGAAACAGGATATCCGGCTCATATATACGGTTGACATAATATTAGACGGAGACGAGGATGCTGTGCTGCGCCGCGCGGGAGACCGCGCGAGCAGATCGGAAGAGAATGCCTATGAACCGCCGCGCACGGACGCGCGGCCGGAGAAGCGCCCTGTGGTGGTCGGCTTCGGGCCAGCGGGGATCTTTGCCGCGCTGCTGCTCGCGCGCGCGGGGCTGCGCCCGATCGTGCTCGAGCGCGGACAGGACGCGGACAGGCGCGCACAGGCTGTCGAGCGTTTTCGCGCCGGCGGCGACCTCGACCCGGAATGCAATGTCCAGTTCGGAGAAGGAGGCGCGGGCACTTTTTCCGACGGAAAGCTCACTACGGGCATAAAGGATCCGCGCATCCGTTTCGTTCTGGAGAGCCTGCATACGGCGGGCGCGGACGAAAGCATTCTGTATGACGCGAAGCCGCACGTCGGCACAGACGTGCTCCGCGGCGTGGTCAAGAACCTGCGAAAAGAAATCATATCGTCAGGCGGCGAGGTGCGCTTCGGCGCACGGCTGGATGACCTGAGTATCGAGAACGGCGCGTTGCGCGCCGCCGTACTCGCAGACGGAACGGAGATCGAATGCGACCGGCTCATACTTGCCGTCGGGCACAGTGCGCGAGACAGCTTCGAGATGTTTCTCCGCCGAAGTCTGCCTATGGAACCGAAGCCCTTTTCTATGGGGGTGCGCATCGAGCACAGGCAGGCGGAGGTGGACGCGGCGCAGTACGGAGATCCGGAACTGCGCAGATGGCTGCCGGCCGCGGACTACAAGCTCAACTGCCGCTTTCCCGAGGGGGACAGCGCGTACACATTCTGTATGTGCCCGGGCGGCTGCGTGATCGCGGCAGCTTCGGAGACGGGAGGCGTCTGCACGAACGGAATGAGCGAATTCGCCCGGGACGGTGAAAACGCGAACAGCGCACTGCTTGTGACGCTTACGCCGGATATGTTCCCGGACAAAAGCGTGCTCGGCGGCATGTACTGGCAGCGGGAGATCGAGCGCCGCGCGTTCACGGCGGGCGGAGGAGACTACCGTGCGCCGGCTCAGCTGGCAGGTGACTTTCTGAAGAAGCAGCCCAGCAGAGGGAAGGGGAGCGTCACGCCGAGCTACCGTCCGGGCGTGACGTGGTGCGAGCTGCACGAGGTGCTTCCTGAAGCGATCACGAAGACGCTGGAAAAAGCCATCCCGGAACTGGGCAGAAAACTGCGGGGCTTCGACGCGCCGGACGCGGTGCTCACCGCGCCGGAGACGCGTTCCTCCTCGCCCGTGCGCATCCTGCGGGGCGAGGATCTGCAGTCGAAGGTCCGGGGGATCTTCCCCTGCGGCGAGGGCGCGGGTTACGCGGGCGGTATCGTCTCGGCCGCCGTGGACGGCCTCCGCTGTGCCGAGGCGCTGATCGCGTCGGTGTAAAGCAGCGAAAAAACGCCCCGGTCGGGGCGCAAAAAACAGAGCCGGCGGGCACATCGGGAAACAGAATTGGTGGGGTAAAGATGCGTATTCTTGAAGAGTATTATAACAGCCGCGACGAGGACAGCCGGCTTCTGTCCCCGCATGGGAAGATCGAATTCCTGACCACAATGAAATATATTCGCGAGTGTCTGTCAGAGGTTTCGGAGCCCGTGATCCTTGAGGTCGGCGCGGGAACCGGCAGATACAGCGTAACGCTTGCCAGACAGGGATTCCGGGTAACGGCGGTCGAACTGATTCCCCGCAATCTGGACATACTGCGGTCGAAACTGGACGGCACAGAACCTATCACGGTCCTTCAGGGCAACGCGATGGATTTGTCCGTTCTGCCGGATGCCGTGTTTGATCTGACGATGCTGCTGGGGCCGATGTATCATCTGTACACACGGGAGGACAAACTTCAGGCGCTTGCCGAAGCCGTTCGGGTGACGAAGCCGGGCGGCAGGATCCTGGTCGCCTACTGCATGAACGAGCCAACGGTCATTCAGTACTGCTTCGCGGCAAACGGCTTGAACGAAACTCTGGAACAGGATCTGCTTACTCCGGACTGGCACTGCAAAAGCGAGCCGAAAGAAGTGTTCGATCTGGTCAGGACGGAAGACATCGCCTCTCTCGACGCCGAGTTTCCGGTCGAGAGGATCAAACTGATCGCGACGGACGGAGCCGCCCACTATTATCGCGACCTGATCGACAATATGGATGGGGAAACATACGCGAAGTGGCTGGAGTACCATTTCGCTACGTGTGAACGTCAGGACCTGGTCGGCGCGTCGAACCACACTCTGGACATTCTCGCCAAAAAGCCGGAACTCAGATGAAAGAACTACGTTTTGCCGTTCCGCAGACCATACCCGTGTTTTTCACCTACCTGTTCATCGGCATCGCTTTCGGCGTGCTGATGGATGAGGCGGGCTTTTCCGCCGTCTGGACAGTGCTCGCGCCGGTACTGATCTACGCGGGCTCGGCGCAGCTGGTGATGGTTCCGATGCTTGCGGCGGGCACTTCGCTGCTGACGCTCGCCGTGACGGTATTTTTTATCAACGCCCGGCATGTGTTCTATGGCATCGCCTTCCTCGAGCGCTTTCGCGGGATGGGCGCGCGCTATCCCTACATGGTGTTTTCCCTGACGGACGAGACCTATTCGATCCTCTGTTCCGTACAGTGGCCTGAGGGGCTCGATCAAAAGCGCGCGTCTTTCCTTATCGCGTTGCTCGACCAGTGCTACTGGGTCTTCGGCTGCGCGATCGGCGCCTGTGTCGGGAGCCTCCTGAAACTGGATCTGCGCGGCATCGACTTTTCCGCGACGGCTTTCTTCCTCGTGGTCGTCGTCAACCAGTGGCGGCAGAGCGAGAATCATCTGCCCGCCGCGGTCGGACTCGTGAGCGCGGTGGCGCTCCGGCTGCTGCTCGGCGCGGAGCGCTTTCTCATCCCGGCGCTGCTTTTGAGCCTCATGGCGCTGCTTCTCACACGCGCTATACAGGCCCGGAAGGAGGGAGCGGCATGAGCGGAGGACTCTATCTGTTTCTGGCAATCCTCGTTGCCGCCGCCGTGACGCTTCTCACGCGCGCCGCGCCTTTTCTGCTATTCCGCGGCCGGGAGCTGCCGAAAACGGTACGGTGGCTCGGCACGGCGCTGCCGCAGGCGATCATGGTGATCCTCGTGTGTTACTGTCTGCGGAACATCGACTTTACCGCCGCGCCTTTCGGGCTGGCCGAACTCGGTGCCGCCGCGCTGGTCGTGCTGCTGCAGGCAACGAAAAAGAATATGTACCTCTCTATCCTCACGGGCACGGCTGCGTATATGCTGCTGATCCGGATCCTGTAGAACGAGGCGTTGAGCAAACACAGCTCGCTCCGATGTCGAAGAAGCCCCCTGCATTCGTGCAGGAGGCTTCTTCGACATCTGTTATTTCTTTCCGGTGAGCGCGCCGAGCGCGTTGCCGAGCAGTTCGCTGATCAGGTCGCCTGCGCCGCCGGCGGATTTCTCCAGAGCCTTGAGCGCCGCCTGCTTTGCGTTGTCGTCTGCTTTTCGCCAGAGAGAGACGAGCTTTTTCTCCTCAGCGGAGAGCTTTACGCCGGTCGAGGCCGGCCTTGACGAGGCCGGCTTGGACGATGAGCCGCCTTTGGCGGCGTCGAGCAGGGACTTCTGTGTTACGCCAGTGGCCTTGGCGATCGACTTGAGCTGCTCCTGAGTGAGTTCCTTTTCACCGCGCTCGGCCTTGCTCACATCTGATGCGGTAAGCCCTCTGACCTTTTTCGCCAGCTGGTCCTGCGTCAGACCCGCGTTCGTGCGGGCCTCCTTGATAAGCGTTCCGACTTTCTTCGCCATGTTTGCAGCCTCCTTCAGTCTCTTTCCTGCACCGCGCCGTGACCGGGGCAGAGCAGCCAGTCTCCGTATTTCTGCATCAGAGCCTCTCGACACTTCTTCGACAGCGGCGGATCTGCCTCCACACCCGTCATCAGGAAGGGCGCGAGGCTGTTGAATTCGCGCTGCTCGTCCGAAAAGCCCTTGATATTCACATATATATCGCCGGTGAACACAAGCTTCAGCGCTTCGCAGACGATCACCGTTTCGCCGCGGACGTGGCCGCCCGGGCCTTCGTAGAGATCGAAGCGCCACTCTCCGAAGTCCAGTTCTCCGACATGCTCGAACATGTCCATGCCTTTGCGCGCGCCGTAAACAACTGCATTTTTCAGGTCGGGGGGCACGTAGCGCGTGATGATCTTGCTCAGGGCGCAGTAAGGCGCATGGGCCGGGATCTGCTCACGGAAGTCCGGCTCGCCCCGCTGCTGCATCACAAAGTTGTCGTAACAGCTCTGATTCATGTAGACGGCCTCGAACATATCCTGCAGGCCAACGTGATCGACGTCCGCGTGGGTGAGCAGGAGCCGCTTGCGCAGATGCTGAAAGTCGGGAATCAAGGCGCTGATCTCGTACAGCATCTCATACTTGTAGCAGGCGAAGCCGCAGTCGATGAACAGCAGTTCGTCCTGCCAGCGCAGGATATAGGTGTTGCTGCCGCAGGGAGGATAGATCACGTACATGGTAAGGTCGTCCGCAAGACGCAGCGCAGCCTTGCCGGCCTCGAACTGCTCGCCCTTGCGGTCCATAACGAAACGGGCGAAGCGGCGTATGTAATCGAATGTCTGCAGGGAGCTTTTCTTCTGTTCATCGAGCAGCTGCATCATCTGATTGGCATAGATAAGAACGTCGTTGGTCTGCGCCTGAGAGAGTCCGAGGATGGAGCGCATCTCGTTGGCAAAACTGACGTAGAACACCGTGCCGTCGAGGAAACGGTCAGTCACCTCATAGTCGAGGATACGGATCTCACAGATGCGTGAAAGCGCGTCGATGAGCCGGCCCACAGCGTCTGGATCCTCGATCAGCAGACCCATTTTGAAATACTGCCACGGCGTGCCGTTCTCCTGCGCGCTGATGTAGGAAATGTTCACATGATGCCGCCCGAGCAGCTCGAGCGCGGGCTCGATCGCACCGGGCACGTCCGGCAGCGTCAGCACGATCATAAGGATGCTCCGGCTGTCCTCGCCGTCGGACAGGTAGCCGCATTCTGCGAGGCGGCTCTCGATCCGCTCGAGCTGCGTCTCCGTGGCGGTCACCTCGAGAAAAAGAGTGTGGGTATCCACTGCGCGGTTGTAGTTCACGCGCGTGATATTGCCGCCTGCCTCTGCAATGATGCGGCTTGCCAGAAGGAAAGCGCCTGCCTTGTCCGGCATTTTTGTGACGAAGGTCTTTCGCATAACGGTGCTGCTCCTTGCTCGTTGCTTGCGGAATCATCATACCATCCCGGCCCCAGCTTGTAAACGCCGAAATGGGGCTTGACAAATCCGGAGAATCAGATATAATGCATAGTAGTTAGCCAAGGCTAACTGCAGAGGACATGCAGACAGTTTTCTTTTATCCTCCCTCTCCTCCGGCGACCGTATCCACTCCCCGGCCGCTATGCCCCAAGCGAGATCCCCCGGACGCGTACATCCGGGGGATCTTTGTTGATTATTCCTCTTTCCGCTTGCGGTAGAGATAGACGTCCAGCTCGTCCTTGATCTTCTGCGGGATTTCCCGCGCGACGGGGCAGACGGCGGCACAGGCCATTCTGCGCGTGAATTCCGTGATGAAGCCGATATCGGACTTGATCTGCTCCGCGGAGAGCAGTTCCTTGCGGTCATAACGGCAATGGATAGGCGCAATGTTGCCGGAAGCGAGCCGCGCAAAAGACAGTGCCGGGACGCCTTTGTCCGCAAAGGGCGTGGAGTCGCTGGAATACACGCCGGTGCGGCTTGCCACGGGGAAGCCCAGCTCCGCGCCCATATAGGAGACGTAGTGTGCCAGCTTGTCTTCGGCGGAGACACAGGCGATGAACTTGCCCATGTAGGTGCCGATCATATCCAGATTGACATTCAGAACCATCTTCTCCAGTTCTGATTCGTGTGCCAGTACATAAGCCTTTGAGCCGAGCAGGCCGCGCTCCTCGCTGCCGCAAAACACAAAGCGCAGACCGTACCGGCGCTTCGCGCTTTTCAGCGCCTCCAGCACGCCGAGCAGACCGACGCAGCCGGACATGTTGTCGTAAGCGCCGTGGGAGAGAGCGGTGGTGTCATAGTGCGCTGTGAGGACGATCCATTCGTCCGTCTCGCCGGGCACTTCCGCGATGACATTGTGCGACTCACCCTCGTATTCCTTCTGCCGGATGGAGATGCGCACACGCTTGACACCGCTTTTCACCAGTGCCATAGCATCCGCGCTGTGGAGCATCGCGCAAAGCAGCTTTTCCCCGTCACCGACGACGGCTGCGCGCAGATCACGCTCGTCAATGTCGCGCTGCGGGTAATACAGATTGCCATATTGGAAGAGTATGCCCTTCGCACCGGCCTTGAGGAGATCCTGATAGAGAAAGCGGCCGACGCCCTGAGCGTCGAGCAGCACGATCTTGCCCTTCGCGCCTGCGACGGAGACCTTGTCCTGACCGGGCATGTAATAGAGCTCGGCTTCGACATCTCCGCTGCCGCAGCCGAAGAAGCCACGGCAGGGAATCTCTTTCCCGTCCGCGAGCACCTGTGCGGACTTGATTTCCGCCATCGGCACCGTGAAGCTCTCGAGCCGCGTCTCGGCGCCCATCGCCTCACAGCGCGCCTTGAGGTATTCAGCGACACGCAGTTCCTCCGGAGTGCCGCTGCGGTGGACAAAGTCCGTGTCCCTAAAGATCTGTCTGATCGTTTTTACGTTCATTTGGGTTGCTCCTTTCTTTCCTGTTCTGTGCTTTAGCATATCATTTCTGCGGCTGGTGAGCAAGAAAAACGCACGTCAGCACAGTATAAAACAGTTGCATTCTCCTACAGATATGATATATTAATATTATTGCGGGATGCAATAAATCCAAATTACGAGGTGGGCACGATGAGTTTCAAGAGCGAATACATGAAGGCCATGGATCGCAAGGGCATCAAGTATACCGACGTCGATGAGTTCCGCGTCCGCGTTTCCTACTCCGGAGACAACACCAATAAGATTGATGTGAACGTCATCTTCGACAAGGACGGCGAGGGCCTTGTGGCTCTGCGTTGCTGGAGCTTCGGTAAGGTCCCGGACGGCAAGCGCGGTGCGCTGCTTGAGGCCTGCAACAAGCTCAACTCCGACTACAGATGGGTCAAGTTCTACATTGACGACGATGGTGACATCGCCACTTCTCTGGACGCGGTGATCGACATCGACACCGTTGGCCCGGAGGTTATTCAGCTCGTCAGCCGCATGGTCAGCATCTACGATGGCGCCTATCCGACGCTCATGAAGGCGACTTGGGCCTGATTGCGAAAACCGATATCAGAATCGAACGGGCTTTCCGGCTTCGGCAGGAAAGCCCGTTCGATCGTCTTGGTGCGCATAGAGAGTAAGCGTCAGATCAGAGACAGCCACGTTTCAGATTCTTCTCTGGTATGGAATACAGTTATATTTCGCGAACTGCGGTATTGGTCTATGAGCTCATAAATCGCGGGCAGCTGATCTTTGGGGAAATCCAGAATGTACTGCCGGAACGCCTCGTCGAACGACGATTCCACCCAGGGCATATCTTCTCGGGTTTTGCCGATGCGGGAGGCGGCGCCCTCAAGGCACTGCTGCAAAGGAAGATCAAAGAGGAACACATCTGTGCATTCTTCGAAACGAAGCGCGAGCGTGCGCTGGTAATTGCCGTCGATGATCCATGCCGGAAGATCCATGAGCTCGCGAAGCCCCGCGTCAAACACTTCACGGCAGACCGTCGTCCTGTCAGCCTTGTGGAAAAGCATATCAAGATAGAAAACAGGAAGACCTGTTTTGTCCCTCAGCTTTCTTGCAAATGTACTCTTGCCGGAGCCGGGACAGCCGATGATAATGACTTTGTTCCCTACCATAGAAGTCGTCCTCCGTTCCAATGCGAGCAAGACGACAGAAGCGGCGGCACATGCCTTGCTGCAAGCTTACACATCAAGCACACCTGACTTCAAGCGCCAACATCAGGCTCTGGCTTGCCAGAACATATCGATAAAAAACGCCTTCTGTCCGTTTGACAAAAGGCGTTTTTTCTGGCGGAGATGGAGAGATTCGAACTCTCGATACCCTTTTGAGGTATACACGATTTCCAATCGTGCGCGCTCGACCAACTACGCGACATCTCCGTGTCTGTTGCTCGGCTTGTGTATTATATGCTATGCTCCGCACAAAGTCAATAGTGGTTTTTGCTTTTCGGCGCAGGAAAATGGGTACGACAGAGGCCGGCTGCTCCGTCATTGAGATAGTCTCTGTCCTAGATAAAAGGTGATGAAAAAATAGGTGCATAAAAATACACATTCATAGTTTTGCCCCTAATAGTAATTAAAAATTTTGAGCATTAATAGAATTTCCGCAGCTATCTTATTTGAATCTGTGGGCAAGGTGTTGTTTTTGACGCCTATTTTTTGTATAATTAATATAGGGAACTATTAGACGGCTTTTTCCGTCTAAATCGAAAAGATATAAAGATATAAATTATAGGAGGCAAAACTATGAAAAAGACAATTGTAATGGTTCTCTGTCTTGTGCTTGTACTTGCCTTAGTGGGTTGTGGAAGCAATAAGGATAAAAAAGACGGAGATAAAAAAGATGGAGACACAACAGTTAAGATTGAAGGTATAGTGTATTACAATACGAAAAAAACTATTTCTGTTAAACCTGACGAGAGTGTTATTGTAAATAAGGAACTACCATTAGACGGAAGTATGTCTGGCGAAAGAATAACTGCATATGCCTTTATGAATGAAGAAAAGTTGGGAGATATTTTGGTATGTCTTGTGGATGGCGAATGGTATCAGTTTTTAGAGACTGACCGAGTCGGACAACCTTAATACAAGTATCATTTTATCGAGCAAGGGACTGTCTCAAGGGGCAGTCCCTTTTTGTTATCTAATAGTATTCACAATTGTCTGCATATAAGTCCGAATAGTGTATGTTCATGCACATCACCTTTTATCTAGGACAGAGAGTTGAGATAAAAGACACTTGTGTATTTTCTCTGAAAACAAACGTCTATTCCGACTCCGTCATCGGCGCGCTTACCAATTCGTGTCTGGAAGGCTTGACAAAGTGATCACACGGCGCCTATAATGCAAAAAACCGAAAGAGAACAAACCTTTGACGAAGAATAGTAACCTGTGCGACCGGCTTCCAGAGAGCTGTGGGCGGTGAGATCGCGGCAGATACGAGCGCAGGCGAATGGACTTCTGAGGGCGGCCGAAAGCGAAAGCAAGTAGCAGCCGACGGGTTCCGCACCCGTTATAAAGTGGCCCCGCGTGACGGCGCGGGAAGCGAGCGGGCGATGTATTCGCCAACTTGGGTGGTACCGCAGGATGTCTCCTGTCCCAAATCCGGGACGGGAGTTTTTTGTTTTCCGGGAGGGATTACCATGAAACTGTTTACGAAACGATGGCGAGGCTGAAGTGCTCACAGCCGGAGAAAACAATAAGATATACTGGAAAAGGAGAATAATAAAATGAAATACACAATGAAAAAGATTCTGGCTCTCACCATGGCCGTCCTCATGCTCACTGCTTTTGCCGCCTGCGGAGGGAAGACTTCAGGCTCCGGAAGCGGAGCCCCCGCCTCGGAAATCAAAGTCGCCGTCATCAAGCTGATGGATCACGCCTCGCTCGACGAGATCGCTAACGCCGTCACCGCCGAGCTCGATAAACTCGCCGCGGCGAACAGCGTCAAGATTACCTATACAGTCACCTCCGGACAGGGCGACCAGTCCATCCTCAAGCAGCTGGGCGACCAGGCCATCGCGGACAAGGTCGACGTCATCATCCCGATTGCCACGCCTGCCGCGCAGGTCGCCGCCCTCTGCGCGGAGGATACCCAGACGCCCATCGTTTACGCGGCTGTCTCCGACCCCGCTGGCGCGAATCTCACCGGCATTCCCTACGTGACCGGCACGAGCGATGCGCTCAACACGGCGTTTGTTCTGGACATGATGCTTAAACAGAACCCCGACGTGAAGAAGGTCGGACTGCTCTATTCACTTTCTGAGGTCAACTCCGAGACGCCCATCAAGGACGCCAAAGCCTATCTGCAGAGCGAGGGCATAGCATTCACAGAGCAGACCGCCAACACGAACGACGAGGTTGTTGCCGCTGCCAACGCCCTGATTGCTGAAAAGGTCGACGCCGTCTTTACTCCTACCGACAACGTCATCATGGCTGCGGAACTGGCCATCTATGAGAGCCTCGCCGCGGCCGGGATCCCGCATTATGCCGGCGCTGATTCCTTCGTTCGCAACGGCGCCTTTGCAACCTGCGGAGTCAACTATACGGATCTCGGTACCCGTACCGCGGATATTGCATATCAGGCGGCAACCTCCGGCATGGATGGCCTTGAGGAGTTCTACCTGATGGACGGCGGAATCATCACAGTCAACACCGAGACCGCGGCAGCCATTGGAGCAGACTACGCCGTGTTTAAGGATATGGGCGAGCTGGTCGAGGTAACGACGACCACCGACTGAACCCTCTGGATAGAGAGGAAAGCGACGCCCCCGGCGATGAGCCGGGGGCTGTCGTCAACTGATTGAAGGGAGAGAGGGAACGTGCTTCTCATCTCACAGACTGCGCTTGAGCTGGGCTTCCTGTATGCACTTGTAGCGATGGCGCTGTTTCTGAGCTACCGCATACTGGATATCGCCGACCTGACCACGGACGGATGCTTCGTGCTGGGTGCCGCCGTCTCGGTGACGCTTGCCGCTGCGGGACATCCCTTTCTCGCAATTCCGGCCGCAATGGCGGCAGGTGCCTGCGCGGGCTTTGTGACAGCTTTTCTTCAGACACGGCTGGGTGTTCCGAGCATCCTCGCGGGCATCGTGACGAACACCGGCCTGTATACGATCAACCTGATGGCAATGGGCTGGCGTGCAAACGCCAGCCTTGGCATCGGCGGCGATACGGTCTTTACGCTGCTGCGCCGTACGGGCATTTTCGGCGACTGGTATGAGCTGGCAATCGCCGCTTTCGTGACGATTCTGGCCGGCGTGCTGCTGTATCTCTTCTTAGGGACACGGCTGGGGCTTTCCATCCGCGCAACCGGCGACAACCGGGATATGGTACGCGCCTCTTCCGTCAACCCAACAATGACGGTCACAGTCGGCCTCTGCATCTCCAACGCGCTCACGGCACTCTCCGGCGCAATGGTCGGTCAGTATCAGAAGACCGTGGACATCAACTCCGGCACGGGCATCGTCGTGATCGGACTGGCTTGCCTGATCATCGGAGAGACTGTGCTCGGCCGCCGAAGCGTCCTCAAGGGCGTGATCGCCGTAGCCGTCGGTTCGATCGTCTACCGGTTCATCTACGCTGTGGTGTTCTACACGAAGGTCGTGCCCGTGGACTGCCTCAAGCTGCTCACGGCGGTCATCGTGGCGCTGGCCATCGCAGGACCGACGCTGAAAAAGCAGTTCCTCTTCCAGAAGCGGAAGATCTCTGCCGGAAAAGGGGGGGAATGAGATGCTGCACATTTCGAACATCTCGAAGACCTTCAATCCCGGCACAGTGAATGAAAAACAGGCGCTGCGCGGTCTGTCGCTCCACCTTGCGCCGGGCGATTTCGTCACCGTTATCGGGTCCAACGGCGCAGGCAAGTCGACGCTTCTGAACGCTGTGGCCGGGAGCTTCTACGTGGACGAAGGACATATCTCCCTTGGCGGGAGGGATATCACTTTCCTGCCAGAGCACAAGCGCAGCCGCGACATCGGGCGGCTGTTTCAGGACCCGCTCAAGGGCACCGCACCGAACATGACCATCGAGGAAAACCTGGCGCTGGCTTATCTGCGAGCGCGGGAGAACACCGCGCCGCTGAGCCGGATATCCAAGAAGGACAAGGCCTTCTTCCGCGAGCAGCTGCGTCTGCTCGGTATGGGGCTGGAGGATCGAATGAAGCAGCCGGTCGGACTGCTTTCCGGCGGTCAGCGGCAGGCGCTGACGCTGCTGATGGCGACGATGGTGCCTCCGCAGCTGCTGCTGCTCGACGAGCACACCGCAGCTCTCGACCCCGCAACGGCGGAGAAGGTGCTTGCGCTGACGGAGGAAATCATCGCGCGAGAGAAGATCACCTGCCTGATGGTCACGCACAACATGTCGCAGGCGCTCACGCTCGGCAGCCGCACACTCATGATGGCCGACGGGCGGATCGTGCTCGACGTCTCCGGCGCAGAGCGCAAGGGCATGACCGTGGACGATCTGCTTCTGCGCTTCCGGAGAGATACAGGCCGCGCACTCGACAACGACAGGATGCTGCTTTCCTGAGAACAAAGACAGGCGGAGCCGGAAACCCGCATACACGGACTTCCGGCTCCGCTTGAATTATATTTGCTTTCAGCGCAGATCGCTGGGAGAGGCGGGATCGACCGGCCGGTCGGGACTGGGACTCGGGGTGGAGAGCTGCTCCGGTCCGTCGGTCGGCTCAGGCGTGTCCTCCTTTTCCTCAAAGACCGCATACAGGGTGTGGTTTTCCTGAATGTCGGAGAAGACGTAGTGCGTTTCGAGGGCCGCTTCCTCGCCGTCGATCTCGAGAATGCGCAGTTCGAAACCGTCCTCAGGCGTGAGCGTGTACTCCGCGCGTTCCCCGGCCTTGAAGCGCTGCTCTCCTGAGGGACTGACGCTGCCGCCCGCGCTGCAGCGGGCGCTGATCACGTATTCCGGAGTCTCCGGCCCGAGCGATACGGTCACGCGGACGGCGCTCCCGCGCATGAGGGGCGTGCCGGCTGCCGGATCCTGCCCCAGAATGGTGCCGGCGGGCTGATTGCTGTATACGGAGCCGCCGTCCGTGAGATAAATGCCCATGCGCTCCGCACTCTGCCGCGCGTCTTCGAGAGCCTGTCCGACAACGTCCGGCGCACGCAGAGATTCTGTCTCGGGCTCGGGCTCGCCGTGTACGGAAACGGGTCTGGCGAGGCTGCCGTCGGAGACGGTGAGCCTTACTGTCTGGTTCTTCTTGAGGACTTCGCCGAACGGAACGCTCTGCTCAAGCACGACGCCTGTGTCCTCCTCACCGGCAACGGTCGTAACACGTACCTTGAGCGAGAGCGAGAGCGCCTCAAGAGTCTGCCGGGCGTTGGTCTCAGTCTGTCCGCGCAGCTCGGGCATCGTTACGCCCGCCTTCGCGGAAAAGTCGAATACGCCGCCAAGGATGCACAGCAGCAGCGTAAGGACGGCAAGCAGTGCGGCGGCGGCCACG
Source organism: Oscillospiraceae bacterium (assembly GCA_017539885.1). The sequence goes on along the minus strand of JAFYCC010000030.1, from coordinate 34,384 downwards.
GCAAAGACGGGAACGGCCATGCGTCCGCGCGGGGGCCTTTTTTTCGGAGCAGCAGTATGTTTCATTCGAAATCCTCCCGCGGACAGTTTAACCGTTTCGCGAAACAAAGTCAATTTATTGAAATACTGATGTACAAATGCATCAGATATGATACACTGAATGCGACGAGGATCGCCGGACGGCCTGCGGAGATCCTCTAGAAGAGCTTTGATCTGTCCCTGGGCTGCGTTCGGCGGCGATAGGCCTGCGGGTTCGCGGTTCTGCAACGAAAGGAGCAAAAAAATGAATGAATTGCTGAAACAACTTGACTCGCACTTCCGGACGCTGCGGGAAAAAATCGCACTGCGGGACAATCCGGCGCAGCCGGGCATCACCTACGGCCAGCTTGATGAGTTCTCCGGCCGCATCTACGGCTATCTGAAGGAACGCGGCATCGGCAGGGAGGATACGGTCATGCTATGCCTGCCGCGCGGCGCGCAGTTTCCCGTGGCCATGGTCGGCGTATGGCGCGCCGGCGCGGCCTTCGTGGTCTGCGAGGACACCTATGCCCCGGAGCGCATCGAGTATATCAGGAACGACTGCGCATGCGCGCTGGTCATCGACCGGGACAACTGGGCCGAGATTTTGGAGCACGACTATCTGCCCGGAAGGGAGACGGTCGCACCGCACGATCTGGCCTACGCAGTCTACACCTCCGGCACTACGGGCAATCCCAAGGGCGTGCTGCACGAGTTCGGCAATCTGGAGGAGTCCTGTTTCTTCAAAAACTGGGAGGGCGTCCGGCTGGTCGGAGAGTCCGACGTGCTTGCCCTGAACGCGCCGCTGAACTTCGTTGCCGCGCAGGACTATATCAACAACGTGCTGTTTTCCGGCGCTACGCTGTTCATCGTGGCCTATTCCTATGTGAAGAACCCGCCAGCGCTCATCGAACTCTACGACGCTGCGGGCGTCACCTGCACCTTCATGACGCCCTCCAGCTTCCGCGTCCTGCGCTCCATGAATCCGCAGATGCGCTGGATCGTTTTGGGCGGAGAACCCTGCGCGAACCTTTTTCGCGAGGGCGTGACGATATACAACGGCTACAACATGTCTGAGGCGGGCTGCGATCTGGGCCTGTTCAAGCTGGACCGTGCCTACGACGTGACGCCCATCGGCCGGAACCGGGGCGGGCGCGTCCTGCGCGTTCTGGACGAGAACGGCAACGACGTCCAGGACGGAGAGCAGGGTGAGCTCTGCTATGAAAACCCCTTCGTCCGCGGCTATAAGAACCTGCCGGAGAAGACCGCCGAAGCGTGGCGCGGCGGCGTCTTTCACAGCGGCGACATCGTCGTGAAAAACGATAACGGAGATCTCGTCCTCCAGGGCCGCAACGATGACATGATCAAGATCAACGGAAACCGCATTGAGCCGGCAGAAATCGAGGCCGCAGCAAAAAAAGTGCTGGACTTCTCCTGGGTCTGCGCAAAAGGCTTCGTAGGGGAGAAGCAGTCTTTTGTCGCGCTCTATTACACAGACGATATCGAGGTCGATCCGGCGCATATGCGTCAGGAACTGGCGAAGCTGCTGCCCTACTACATGATCCCGGCCTACTATGTGAAGATCGACGAGATCCCGATGCTGCCCAACGGCAAGCTCAACCGGCGGGCGCTGGAGGCTCCGGATCTGAATGCCTACCGGACAGACTACGCCGCGCCGGAGAACGAAACGGAGGAACGCCTGTGCGCCGCCTTCGCTAAGGTGCTGGAGCTGGAGCGCGTCGGCGTCAACGATGACTTTTATGAGATGGGCGGAGACTCCCTGCGCTCCATGGAGCTGGCGATGGAGCTGGAGGAGCTCGGCGTGGAGGTCTCGCAGATCTACAAGTACCGCACGGCACGTGCTCTTGCAGCGGCGCTGCTCTCGGAGACTGACGCCTCCGGGGCGGACGAGGCGCGCCGGAACCGGAACGCGCTCGAGCATGACCAGCCGCTGAACTACTTTCAGCTCTATATGTTCGATTATCAGCTGTATGCGCCCTATACGACCATGTGGAACATGCCCCGCTGCTGGAAATATGCGCGGAAGGACGTAGACGCCGTGCGGCTTGCCGCGGCTGTGAAGAAGGTGCTCGAGGCGCATCCGGTGTTCCGAACAGTACTCCGTTACAACGAGGATTTCGAGCTGGTACAGCACTATGACGAGTCGATGCCGCTTGACGTGCCCGTGGAGCGGGTGACGGAGAGCAGGCTCCGCCTCCTGCTCCAGCAGCTCGTTCAGCCGTTCAAGCTGCTGGACGCGCCCATGTACTGCGTGCGCGTCTTTGAGACGGCGGAGAGCGTCATCTTCTTCATCGACATGCACCATATCATAAGCGACGGCACATCCATGCAGGTGCTTACCTCAGACCTGACCGCGGCATATGCGGGCGAGACGCTGCCGGAGGATCTGTACTATCTCTTCATGCGCGATCAGTACAAGCAGACGCTTTCGGAGGACTACACCGAGGCGCAGAACTATTTCGACGGCCTGTACGGAGACAGAGCGTGGACGTGTATGCTTGCGCCGGAGATCGAATCGCGCGACAGTTCTATCGATACGCTCATGCAGCCGCTCGGCATCGAAACGGAGACGCTCGACCGGTATCTTGCCAGGGCTGAGATCGGGCGCAACGCCTTCCTGCAGACCGTGGCGCTGCTGACGCTCGCCTCTATGGAAAAGGCGGAGAACGTGATGCTCGGCTGGGTGTATCACGGCCGCGACAGCCGGAAGAAGGACCGCTCCATCGGGCTGCTCATCAAGGAGATCCCGATGGGCCTCGCGCTGGGCGAGCTGACGGACGTGCGCAGCGTATATGACTCTGTGAAAAAGCAGATGAGTATGGGCCTGACCTACCGGGATTACCCCTATATCATGCGCAATTCCTCCGCGACGCTCAACGACGTGTTCTGTGTCATCGACGAGGGAGATCTGATGGATCTGAAGGGCCTCGGGACGATCCCCGGCGAGGAAATCGCGCTCGTGAAGACAAGCCCCGCGATGGGCTGGCTGATGGCGCTGCTCTTCATCAATATGGACGGCATTTACCTGAGCCTGAACTATACCTCTACCCGTTATCACAAGGCCACGATGGAGAGATACTGCGAGGAGTACAGACGTATTGCCGCCGCCATTGTCGCGGGCGAGCTGACGGACTCCGTCAGGAAATTCCTGAAAGAGTAAGCCCAAGCCAAAAATAGTTTACATAATACGTATGGGAGGGATCCCTTTGAGATGTGCATTGGTAACGGGTTCGAGCCGTGGCATCGGCCGCGCCTGCGCCGCCGCGCTGCAGCGAGACGGCTGGCGGGTCGTGCTGTCGGGCCGGATGGAGAGCGGGGACCTGCGCGACGCGGCCGCCTCGCTCGGCGCGGAATATTTCGCCGCTGATCTGCGCGATGAAGCGCAGGTGAATGCGCTTTTTGATTTCACCGGCTGCGTGGATGCCCTTGTCTGCTGCGCGGGCGTCGCGCATTACGGTCTGCTGCAGGACATGACGGATGCCGAATGGGAAGATCTTTTCGACGTCAACGTTGAGGGCCTGTTCCGCTGCTGCCGTGCGGCGATCCCGGGCATGCTGCACCGCAAAAGGGGCAGCATCGTGACGGTCAGTTCCGTCTGGGGCGTTGTCGGCGCGAGCTGCGAAGCGGCCTATTCCGCCTCCAAGGCGGCGGTGATCGGCCTGACAAAGTCGCTGGCAAAAGAACTCGGGCCGTCCGGGATCCGCGTCAACTGCATCGCACCAGGCGTGATCGAAACGGATATGCTCGCGCGCTTTGACGCCGCGGAAAAAGCGGATCTGGCCGCCTCGACGCCGCTCGGACGGCTCGGAACGCCGGAGGACGTAGCGGAGACGGCAGCCTTTCTGGTTTCCGAGCGCGCCGCATTTCTTACTGGACAGATCATAGGCGTGGATGGAGGGTTTGGACTGTGACTGCAATGGAAAAACTGGTGTCCTGCCGCGATCAGCTGCGGCGAAGAACAGACTTTACGCCGCGCGTGGCGCTCGTGCTCGGCAGCGGACTCGGCGGCTACGCGGCGCAGATCGAGCAGGAGGCCGCGGTGCCCTATGCAGAACTGGATGGATTTCCTGTATCTACTGTGGCAGGGCATACCGGACGCTTCGTGTTCGGGCGTGTGAAAGGCGTGCCGGTGGTCGCCATGGAGGGGCGCGTTCATCTCTATGAGGGATACGACCCGGCGGACGTGGTGCTGCCGATCCGCCTGATGGGACTGCTTGGCGCAAAGGCGCTGCTGCTCACGAATGCGGCGGGCGGCGTGAATTTCGATTTTCAGCCGGGAGATCTGATGCTGATCACCGACCACATCTCAACTTTTGTGCCCTCGCCGCTGCGAGGGGCGAATCTGGACACGCTCGGACCACGATTCCCGGATATGAGCGCGGTCTATGACCGGGAGCTTTGCGGATTGATCCGGACTTCGGCGAAAAAACTCGGCGTTCCGCTGAGAGAAGGCGTCTATATGCAGTTTCCCGGTCCGGCCTACGAGACGCCCGCGGAGATCAGAATGGCCCGCGCGCTCGGTGCAGATGCGGTGGGCATGTCCACAGCCTGCGAGGCGCTCGCAGCCCGCCATATGGGACTGCGCACGGCAGGCGTATCCTGCATCACGAATCTGGCCAGCGGGATGCTCGACAGGCCGCTCTCTCACGAGGAAGTGCAGCAGACGGCCGACGCCGTCGCAGCGCGCTTCACTGCGCTCGTCACCGACGTGATCTCGGCGATGGGCGAAATCCAGTAAGACAAATGCACAGAACTGAAAAGCACCTGTCCCCGGCCAGAAAAAAGGCCGGGGACAGGTGCTTTTCAGGGGAAGGATTCAGTCCTCCATGGCGATCTTGCCGCTGCGCAGGAGACTGAGCATGACTTCCGCAAATACCGGGTCGAACTGCTTGCCCTTGTTCGATTCGAGCTCGTTGAGGATGTGCTCTTTCGTGAGCTTTTTTCGATAGACGCGGTTCGTGTTCATGGCGTCGAAAGAGTCCGCGACGCAGATCATGCGCGCGATGTGCGGAATCGCCTCACCGGCAAGACCTTCCGGATACCCCTTTCCGTCGTAGCGTTCGTGGTGATAGCGCGCGCCCTCGTCCACGTCTTCCAGACTCTTGAAGCGGCTGAGGATCTCACCGCCGCGGACCGTGTGGGACTTGATGATCTCGAATTCCTCAGCGGTCAGTTTGCCGGGCTTGCCGAGAATGTTGTCAGGTACGCCGATTTTTCCGCAGTCGTGGAGAAGAGCAACGTAGTAAACGCGATCGAGGGCCTCTCCCTCAACGCCGCATTCCTTCGCAATCAGCCGCGTATAGGTGGCCACGCGTTTGGAGTGGCCGTTTGTGTAGGGATCCTTCGCATCGATGAAGCCCGTGAAGGTCTCGATGGACTCATTGATGATTTCGTTGTCCCGCTCATGTCTCTCGGTGTACTTGCGGATCTGTGCGGAGAGAATCGACACGATTATCAGAGAAATCACCCAGATCGCCAGAAGCGCCAGCGCGATCCAGAACAGCGGCTCGCTCGTCAAAAGGCGGTGGAAGGTGTAATCGAGTTCCAGAACGGAATCCTCGATGCTCTCACCGATGGCGACATACAGGATGATACCGGGCGTCGTGCCCTCCTGCGGCTTGATGGGCATCTCCAGGGCGTTCATGGTGGAACTCGGATGATACACAAGGTAATCTCCCGCCTCCATGGAAACAAACGATTCCCCGTCCACCGTGACGAACTCAAGCGCATAATCGCTCGCGTCATAATCCCGAAGATCGGGAATCGTGGCAATCAGTTCCCCGCCGTTGACGAGCTGATGGATCTCCAGAGCACCGTTCCAGGCCTGCGACAGATAGGTGCTGTTGCTGAAAGTGAGCTTGAACGTGAAATCCGAAACTTCGTCCCGGGTATTGTTGCGGACTGTGAAATCATAGGTATAGGCCTGATAGTCGGGATCCACGATGCCCTCGCCGTTGAGATCGAACACTTTGGTCCAGGTGCTGGATCTGGCCATGCCGACGACAGTTACGTCGCGTGCCTCCGCTTCGGCGCCGGAGAAAAGCTGATCTCCCGCAAAGACCTCGTGATGCAGCGTGCGGTTATACACCGCAGTCTTGACCACGCTCAGCGCAAGGCAAGCCAGAGCAATCGCAAGCGTGACGGCAAAAAGAATGATTTTTATCTTTCTGTTTCCGCTTCTCATGTTTCACACCCCGATATTTTTCAGACGAGAGCTCCGTTCGATTTCAAATTTTATTTATTATATCACAAATGACGTCGATTGGAAGAAAAAGTTGACCGCGCTGCTATTTTTTGCACTCTGGAGTCGCCGGGGTTTTTGTGCGCGGCCTCTGTTCGCACTTTACTTTTACCTGCGGGCTGTGCTATAATTCTGCTATTAATAATTGTGAAGCATGTAAGTATTTGATGCGCGCTGCGCCCGACAGAAAAGGGGTCTTGACCTTGCAGAAAAAAATGACGGAAGGGACAATCTGGAAGCAGATTTTTTTCTTCTCACTTCCTCTGATGCTGGGCAATCTGCTTCAGCAGCTTTATAACACGGTAGACGGCATCGTTGTCGGCAATTACGTCAGCCAGGATGCTCTGGCGGCGGTGGGCGGCGTCTTCGCGCTGACTTTCCTTGCGTTGGCAATCTCCATGGGCATGGGCGGCGGCGGCGGCATCATCGTTGCGCAGATGTATGGTGCCGGCCGCATGTCGGAAATGCGCCGCGCGGTCTCCACGATTCTGATCATGCTCGTGTCGATCGGCGCGGTTCTGTCCGTCCTCGGAGCCGTCTTTTCGCGCTTCCTTGTGGAGAAGGTCATCCGTATGACGGATGCGAATATCAAGGAGCTCGGTATCGTCTACTTCCGCATCTATGCGCTCGGGCTGATCGTGCAGTACCTGTATAACGCGATCTCGTCCATCCTGCGCGCGCTGGGCGATTCGAAGTCGACGCTGTATTTCCTGTGTGTGACGGCGGTGCTGAACATCATCCTGGATCTGGCCTTCGTGCTGAAACTCGGCTGGGGCGTCTTCGGCGTCGCACTGGCGACGGTCATCTCGCAGGTCGTCTGCGCAGCCGTGAGCCTCGTGTATATGCTCAAGCGCTATCCGATGTTCCGCTTCAAGCGGGAGGAATTCGTCTTTGACCCGAAGGTCTTCGGCCTGTCGCTCAAGCTCGGCATCCCCGCAACGGTGCAGTCGATGGTCGTTTCCTTCGGCAATATCTTCATGCAGCGCCTCATCAACTCCTTCGGCGCTGCGACGATGACGGCCTTCGCTGTCGGACACCGCGTGGAAAGCTACACCTTTATCCCGGTCTTCTCACTGAATATCGGCGTGAGCACCTTTACGGGACAGAACGTTGGCGCGGGCAAGTTCGAGCGCGTTACCAAGGGCCTTCGACAGACCCTTGTCATGAGTGTGGTCATAGAGGTCTTCATGTGCGTGCTGCTCTACACACTTGCACCGATGTTCACGCGCCTGTTCGGTATGGAGACGGGCAGCGAAGCGACCCGGCAGGCCATCGAGATGCTGCACTTCATGAGCTTCACATTCGTGCTGTTCGCGCTGTATCAGCCCACCTGCGGCCTGCTGCAGGGCTCGGGCGACGCCATCTGGGCAACGATCTCCTCCATCACCACGCTGGGCATCCGAGTGATCTGCGCTTACCTGCTCGCTTACGTGTTCGATTTCGGCTATGCCTCCGCCTGGGTCACGATGCCCATCGGCTGGATCTGCGCTTCTGCCGTCACATATTCGCGCATCCTGCGCGGCAAGTGGAAAACCAAAGCCGTCGTTAAGCCGGTAGGAGAGAGCGGGGAGGCTGCGGAAGCCTAAATGCAGAGAGATATCACACAGGGAAGGGAATGGACGCAGATCCTGCTCTTCTCGATCCCGATCCTGCTGGGCAATCTGCTCCAGCAGCTGTACAACACGGCCGACGGTATCGTCGTCGGCAACTTCGTCAGCGAGGCTTCTCTCGCGGCCATCGGCTCCTGCGCGGAGCTCGCCATGGTCTTTCTGGCCATCGCCGTCGGCATGTCCAACGGGTCGGCGATCCTGATCGCGCAGCTCTTCGGCGCGAAGCAGCTCGACAAGCTGCGCCGCGCGGAGTCCACGATCCTCATCCTGTTGCTCGGCATCGGCGTTGCGATGACGCTGCTCGGCTTCTTCGGCGCACGCTGGCTTCTGCGCAGCCTGATGAATCTTACCGTCGACGAGGTGCTCGATCTCGCCGTGATCTATTTCCGCATCTACGCGCTCGGCCTGCTGTTCCAGTACATGTATAACTGCGTCTCGGCCATCCTGCGCGCGATCGGCGACTCCCGCGCCACGCTCTATTTCCTGATCGTGACGGTCGTGATGAACCTTGTGCTGGACCTGCTGTTCGTCATCGTGTTCCACTGGGGCATCGCGGGCGCCGCGGCGGCCACGGTCATCGCGCAGGTCGTCTGCGTCACGGTGAGCGTCATCTACATGTTCAAAAAATACGAACTGCTGCGGCTCGACCGCAAGAGCTTCGTATTTGACACGGCGATGTGCCGTACAGGCCTGAAGATGGGCGTGCCCACTACGATCCAGCAGGGCATCATCTCCTTCGGCAACGTGTTCATGCAGAGACTCGTTAACACTTTCGGAACGGCGACGATGTCCGCTTTCTTCGTCGGCGGACGCATCATGTCCATCATATTCATGCCCTGCCTGTCCTTCAACATCGGCATGGCAACCTTCACCGGGCAGAACGTCGGCGCAGGAAAATACGACCGCGTGAAGCGCGGCCTGCGCGGCATCATCGTATGCGGCGTCGTGATCTGCCTGGCGCTCGGAACGATCGCGTATCTCCTCGCGCCGCAGCTTGCCGCTCTCTTCGGCGTACAGGGCGAGGCGATGCGGCAGTCCGCGGAGTATATGCGCGTAATCGCCTTCCTCGTCTGGCTCATGGCCTGCTACATGCCCATCACGGCAACGCTGCAGGGATCCGGCGACATCATGATGTCCACCGTCTGCACCGTCGGCTGTTTCGCTACGCGTCTCATCTCCGCGCATATCATGGCTGCTGTGGGAGTCGGCAGCATGGCCATCTGGGTCAGTCAGCCCATCAGCTGGCTGGCGGCACTCATCATCGGCGGCATCCGCTATGCAAGCGGAAAATGGAAAACGAAAGCGCTCGTCAAACGCGGGGCAGAGGAGGAAAGCGGATGAGCCACAGCTTTTTTGCCTATATCTTCCGCATGCGCTACATCGCGCGGTGGGCGCTCATGCGGAATACCCGCGTGGAGAACGTGGAAGAGCACTCCTATGAGGTCGCGGTTCTGGCGCACGCTTTGGCGGTGATTGGCCGGGACGTCTTCCACAGGGACGTCTCGCCGGAGAAGGCCGCGACCGCGGCGCTGTTCCACGATGCGCCGGAGATCATCACCGGAGATCTGCCCACGCCTATCAAATATTTCAATCCGGAGCTGAAAAGCGCCTACAAAGGCGTGGAGACCGTGGCGCAGGACAGGCTGCTCGACAAACTGCCGGAGAATCTGCGCGGCTCCTACGAACCGCTGCTGCGCGAGGAGGACGAGACACTCGCACGCTATGTCAAGGCCGCCGACAAGCTTGCTGCCTGGCTCAAGTGCCAGGAGGAACTCAAGGCGGGCAACCGGGAGTTCTCCCGCGCCGCGGACGAGACCATGGCCGTACTGCGCGCCATGGATCTGCCGGAGGCAGATTACTTCCTCAATCAATTCGGCGAGGCGTTCACGCTTACGCTCGACGACCTCGGATAAGGAGAAAACGAAGCCATGAGATCTATTGTCACAGTCATTGGACACGACCGCGTCGGCATCATCGCGGAGGTCTGCGCGATGCTGTCCGCGCAGAACGTCAACATCCTCGACATCAGTCAGACCATATTACAGGGCTATTTCACCATGTTCATGCTCGTGGACGTGTCTGCCTGCGCAATCCCCTTCACGGAACTGGCCATGAAACTCGCTGACGCCGGAAAAGAGACCGGCCTCGACATACGCATGCAGCGTGAGGAGATCTTCAACGCCATGCACCGCATCTGACCTGACAGGGAAGCCCGTTCAGGAGTAACGGCGGCCAAAAAGGACCGCCATCGATAAGCCGCAGGAAATATGATTACTTAATTCGCCGTCTTCAGACGGCGAATTTTCAGAGGGACATTATGATCAACATCAATGAAATCATTCAGACCATCCAGATGATCGACCAGCAGCATCTGGACGTTCGCACGATCACGATGGGCATCTCGCTGCTCGACTGCTGCGACAGCGACGCAGGCACCGCCTGCCGGAAGATCTACGATAAGATCACACGCTCGGCGCAGGATCTGGTGAAGACCGGAGAGGCCATCGAAGCTGAATACGGCATCCCCATCGTCAATAAGCGCATCTCCGTCACGCCGATCGCGCTCGTGGCGGGCGCGTCGGATACGGAGGACTACGTACCCTTTGCCAAAGCCCTTGACGACGCGCGACGGGAGACCGGCGTGGACTTCCTCGGCGGCTTCTCCGCCCTCGTGCAGAAGGGCATGACGCCCGCGGACAGAAAGCTCATCGACGCCATCCCGCGCGCCCTTGCCGAAACGGAGCTGGTCTGCTCCAGCGTCAACGTCGGCAGCACCAAGGCGGGCATCAACATGGACGCAGTCGCGCTCATGGGGCAGAAGATCAAAGAGACGGCGGCGCTGACCGCCGACCGCGGCGGGTTCGGCTGCGCCAAGCTCGTGGTGTTCTGCAATGCGGTGGAGGACAACCCCTTCATGGCCGGCGCCTTCCACGGCGTGAGTGAGGGCGACCGCGTCATCAACGTGGGCGTGTCCGGCCCCGGCGTCGTGTATCACGCGCTGCAGAAGCTCGGCGGCGCGAGCTTCGACGAGGTGGCGGAGACGGTCAAGAAGACGGCATTCCGCGTTACGCGCATGGGACAGCTCGTCGCGCAGGAAGCCAGCCGCCGGCTCGGCGTGCCCTTCGGGATCGTCGATCTCTCCCTGGCGCCGACGCCCGCTGTGGGCGACAGCGTGGCGCGCATCCTTGAGACGATGGGACTGGAGACCTGCGGCACCCACGGTACGACCGCCGCGCTCGCCCTGCTCAACGACGCCGTCAAGAAGGGCGGCGTGATGGCATCCTCCAGCGTTGGCGGCCTCTCCGGCGCGTTCATCCCCGTCAGCGAGGACGAGGGCATGATCGCCGCCGCGAGCAGCGGCGCGCTGACGCTCGACAAGCTGGAGGCCATGACCTGCGTCTGCTCCGTAGGCCTCGACATGATCGCGGTGCCGGGCGACACCTCGGCCGAGACCCTCGCCGCCATCATCGCGGACGAGGCTGCCATCGGCATGATCAACACCAAGACCACTGCCGTGCGGCTTATCCCCGCACCGGGCATGAAAGTCGGCGACACTGTCGATTTCGGCGGTCTGCTCGGCAGCGCCCCGATTATGGCGGTGCACCCGGAGTCGAGCGCCGAGTTCATCCATCGCGGCGGACGCATCCCCGCGCCGATGCACTCACTGAAAAACTGAACGGTTCGAGAAAAAAGCAGTCCCCGCAGGAAATGACGGCAATCCGGCTGTTTTCGGAGCTGAAACAGGCGGCCTCTTGAAAATAGAGGCCGCCTGTTGGCTGCTTATAAGGTGCGGCTGGGCGTGACGGCGGGAGAGGGGATGGTGCCGCTCCCTGACCTTGCGCTCCGGATGCTTCAAAAACCGGCTGTAGCGCGCGAATCCGTTTTCTTTTTTCTGATCCCGTCCTGCGCAAGCCGCCAGAGCGGCAGAAAGTACAGGTAACAAGCGGACAGAACCGCGCCGGCGGGAGCACCGACGGCGGAGAGGGGAACGGCACAGGCGATGCTCCAGGGGATGAGCGGGGAGGTGACCACCGCGCTGTCCTCCAGATCGAGCGCACGGGCGCTGTCATCCGTGTATTCCGAGCGGGAGAGCTGCTCCGTGAGCATGATGGCCAGCGTCTGATTGCAGGCCACGCCGCCGGCGGCGAGCGAGGCGGCGAGCGTCCCCGTATAGGGCGAGGAACGTGCCGCTACTCTTGAAATGAGACGCTTTGCACCGTCGAGCAGGCCGGTTTCCCGGAAAATTCCGGAATAGGAAGCGGACAGGCACACGATGCCTGCCGCACGCAGCATCGAAACGACGCCGCCGCCGTTGAGCAGGGCGCCGACGGCACTGTCCGCCGCGCGCCAGCCCAGCAGCGCCGCGCGGAGCAGTTCCAGAGGCGGCATGTGCTGCAGAAACAGGGCGAGCGGTACTGCGGAGAGAATGCTCACCGCCATCGCGGCTTTCACCTTCACACGCAGCGCTGCCATCACGAGGATGACTGCGGCGGGCAGCACCGCAAGGGGATGCAGAGAGAACTCCCCGGAGAACAGCGCGCGCAGATCAGGCGTTTCGCCCGTGCCCCCCGTAAACAGTCCGAGCGCGAAATAGACCGCGACGGACAGAAGAAAGGGGACAAGCGCCGTGCGCAGCATACGCCGGATGTTGTCGTATATATCCGTTTTCGTGAGCTCGCTGACCAGCAGCGCGCTGGTCGAGACCGGAGAGCAGCGGTCACCGAAGAAGGCTCCCGCGAGCACCGCGCCGCCTGTCAGGCGCGCGTCCACCCCGATCGTCGCGCCCATTGCGGCACAGATGACGCCGATAGTGGCCGCGGTGCCGAAAGAGGTGCCCGTCAGCAGAGAGACGCCGCAGCACAGCAGAAAGCAGGCCGGCAGGAAGACCGCCGGACGGATGAGCGCACCTGCCCATGCGACAATCAGAGGGATCGTGCCGGCCGCGCGCCAGAGCGCAGTGAGCACGCCAATGAGCAGGAAGGTCAGCAGTATGGTCTTCACAGCCTTCACGCCCTCAAGAGCGAGAGTGAAGAGCCTGCGCCAGCTGAGACCGCGCGTCCTGCCGTAGAGCAGGAACAGCACGAGCCCGAACACGAGCGCCCAGAGCAGGGAAAGTCCTGCCGCGATGCACGCGACCAGCGAAGCGCAGAAGAGTCCCAGTACTGCCCAGGCCACCTTGCCAACCCCCTCTCGTAGAAATGACAACGCCCGACCCTTTCGGATCGGGCGTCGTTAAGCCGTGATTACTTGCCGTTGACGATGTCGCGGGTGTCGCGGGCGATCATGAGCTCCTCGTCGGTGGGAATGAGAAGCACCTTGACCTTGGAATCCGGGGCGGAGATGACGGCCTCCTTGCCGCGCACCTTGTTGGCCTCGGGATCCATCTTCACTCCCATATACTCCAGCCCGGAGGCAATGGCCATGCGGTTGGAGGCGGAGTTCTCGCCGACGCCGGCGGTGAACACGATGGCGTCCACGCCGCCCATGGCGGCCGCGTACGCGCCGATGAACTTGCGAACCTCGTAGTTGAACTTCTCCAGCGCGAGGGCGGCGCGCTCGTTGCCCTTCTCGGCGGCGGCCTCGATGTCGCGGAAGTCGGAGCTGACGCCGGAGATGCCCAGCACGCCGGACTTCTTGTTGAGAATGTTGAGCATTTCCTTGATGTCATAGCCGTAACGGCCCATCAGATACTCCATGATGGTGGCATCGATGTCGCCGGAGCGGGTGCCCATGGGGAAGCCTGCGAGAGGCCCGAGGCCCATGGAGGTGTCCACGCACTTGCCGTCCACGACGGCGGAAAGGGAGGAGCCGTTGCCGAGGTGGCAGCAGATGATGCGGCTGTGCTCCGGATTGCCGAGCATCTCGATCGCGCGGGCAGAGACATAGCGGTGGCTGGTGCCGTGGAAACCGTAGCGGCGCACATCGTCCTTCTCGTAATACTCATAGGGAATGGCATAGATGTAGGCCTTCGGGGGCATGGTCATGTGGAAGGCGGTGTCGAACACGGCGACCTGCGGCTTGCCGGGCATGGCCTGCTGGCAGGCGCGGATGCCCATGAGGTTGGCCGGATTGTGCAGCGGGCCGAGCGGGATGCACTTCTCGATGGCGGCGATGCAGGCATCGTCCACGAGGCAGGACTCGGTGAATTCCTTGCCGCCGTGCAGGACGCGGTGACCGACGGCGTCGATCTCATCCATGGAGCCGACCACGCCGTTTTCGGGGTCGATGAGCGCCTTGAGGACGGCCTGGATGGCTTCGCCGTGCGTGGGCATTGCCACGTCGACGGCGTCGATGCGCTTCTTGCCCTCGACCTGGGGCTTATAGGTGAACTTGCCGTCGATGCCGATGCGCTCGCAAAGGCCCTTGGCGAGCACTTCCTGCGTGTCGGGATCCATCAGCTGATACTTCAGGGAAGAGCTGCCGGCGTTGATGACCAGAATTTTCATGTATGCGACCTCCAAACAACTTGACAACCGGTTTTGCCCGGTAAATAATGAGTACAACACATTTATTTTAAACCTTTTTCGGGAAAACGCAAGCCATATTTTCCGCTTTTTCGGGGGGGAGAAACATGAGGAACGTGATCGGCGTTGCCGCGGAGTACAATCCTTTCCACGAAGGACATCTCCGGCATCTCGAACGCACGCGCGAGGCGCTCGGCGGCGGTGCGGCAGTCTGCGTGCTGTCCGGCAGCTTCGTGCAAAGGGGAGAGCCGGCGCTTTTCGGAAAGCACGCGCGCGCCGAGGCGGCCGTGCGCTGCGGCGCGGATCTTGTGCTCGAGCTGCCGCTGGCCTGGAGTCTCAGCTCCGCGGAAGGCTACGCCCGCGGCTGCGTGGGCGTACTTGCGGGGCTCGGCGTCGTAACGCACATGAGCTTCGGCTCAGAATGCGGAGAGATCGCGCCGCTAGACGCGGTGGCGGCCGCGCTGCTCGACCGCGAGCTCGACGCGGCGATCCGCACCGAGCTGGACAGCGGCGTCGCATATCCCGTCGCGCGGCAGCGCGTGCTCGAGAGGAGCCTCGGCAGGGAACTGGCGTCGCTCGTGGAATCGCCCAACAATATCCTGGCGATCGAATACCTCAAGGCTCTGTACCGGCAGGGCGCGGGCATAACGCCTGTGACGGTCAAGCGCATCGGTGCCGGACACGACGAGGCGGCACGCGCGGGAGAGCTTCCCTCGGCAAGCGAACTGCGCACGCGTGTCATCGCGGGAGAGAACGTCTTTTCGCTGCTGCCGGAGGGCGCGGCGGAGGTCTTTTCGCGCGAGAAGGAGCAGGGCAGGGGTCCGGTCACGCTCCGGGAACTGGAGACGGCGCTGCTCTCGCGTCTTCGCTGCTGCCCGGAAGAGATCTTCGGGGAACTCCCGGACGCCACGGAAGGACTCGGCCAAAGGCTCTACCGCGCGGCGCATACGGAGCCGACGATCGAGGCGGTTTACGCCGCTGCCGCGACGAAACGCTATCCGATGGCGCGCCTGCGCCGCATGACGATGGCGGCCGCACTCGGCCTGCGCGCCGGGATGGCAGACGGCACGCCGCCGTATGCCCGGGTCCTTGCCTTCAATGAGACCGGGCGGGAGCTGCTGCACCGGATCGGAGAGAGCGATCACATCCCCGTGCTGACGCGTCCGGTCTCCATCCGTGAGCAGGATGATGCCGCGCAGAAGGTCTTCGCGCTCGGCGCCGCGGCGGAAGATCTCTATGCCCTCGGCTACCGAGCCAGAGAGGAGCGCACGGGCGGCGCGGACTGGCGGCAGAGCCCTGTATTCGTACGGAAGGAAGTATTATGACGGAATTCACCAGGCGAATCTACGAGGTCGTGCGGGATATCCCCCGCGGACAGGTGATGAGCTACGGACAGGTGGCCCGGCTTGCGGGCAATCCGCGCGGATCGCGGGGCGTGGGCTTCGCGCTGCACCGCAATCCCTCACCGGGCGAGATCCCCTGTCATCGCGTGGTGTTTCGGGACGGAAGCGTCACGGACGGCTTCGCCTTCGGAGGACCGGAGGCGCAAAGAAGACTGCTTGAGGCCGAGGGCGTGATATTCCTCCCGGACGGACGCGTAGACATGGCGCGGTTCTGTGTCTTTGGCGAATAGAATCACAAAATTATGTAAACCGACGGACAGAACGCTGACCGTCGGTTTTTCAGTGAGGAACTTTTTCCGGCAAAGTGCGTCTTAAAGGCACGAGACTCCGAAAGAGGAGGGTTAAAAATGAAAAAGACGATCAGCATCCTGCTTGCGATCTGCATGCTGTTTGCACTGGGCGCCTGCAGAGCGAAGGCTCCGGACGAGCCCGTTTCGGTCACGAACAAACCCGCGTCGCCTGTCCCGTGGAGCCCGTCGCCTGAACCGGTTCCCGCAGCGCAAAGTCAGGATCCGGCTGACGGTGACGTCGCAGAGATCTCCGGCATCCGCGCCGCGGAGGATTATGACGAGATCTATCTGCTGATGCGGGAGCAGCCGAGCTACGGCGGCTGGGGCTGGCGCGGCGGCGACATGATCTTCGCCGAAGCCGAGGAGGCAGCTGTCGCGACGAACGCGGCAGAAGCCCCCAAGGCGGCAGACGCCCCGACGGCCACGCCCGTGCCCGCAGCCGGCGACGACTACTCCGGGACGAACGTGCAGGTCAGGGGCGTTGACGAGGGAGACATCGTCAAGACGGACGGAAGATTCATCTACGCGCTCAGCGGCGGGAACCTGCGCATCCTTGCCGCCGCCGACGCGGATACCCGCGAACTGTACTCAGGGGAGATCGGCGAGGACTATTACAGGGACTATCAGGACGAGAACGGCGCATACAAGGGCGTCGAAAGCCGCTGGCGCAGCGCGCGCGAGCTGTATATCCTCGGCGACCGGCTTGCTGTCGTTTACGATGCCTCGGCCTGGAGCGAGCGCAGTTCCGAAGACGGCGGATGGCAGTACTCGGAGTCGTACCGCACGGAGGTTGAGCTCTATGACGTACGCGACGTTTCCGCGCCGAAGCTGCTCACGACGCTCGGACAGGACGGCAGTTTTGTCAGCTCCCGCATGACGGGCGGCTCGCTTTACCTGATTTCGCGCTACTATGTGCGTGACCCGGACGCGGACGAGCCGCAGACCTTTGTGCCGTGTCTATACCGCGACGGGGAGCCGGAGACGATGGACTGCCGCTGCATCTGGATCCCCGAGCACAGAAGCTCGAACGCCTATACGGTCGTAAGCGCCTATGCCGTGGAGGACGGAACCGCCCGCGGCAGCGTCAGCCTGCTCGGCGGCTCGGACACGGTATATATGAACGCAAGCGATCTCTTCCTCGCGCACAGCGAGTACATCGACGAGGAGAGCGCGCCGCGCACTGAGGCTGTGTATACCGTCACGGAACACAGGTGGAAGCAGCAGACCACGATCACGCGCGTAGCGCTCACGGAGGAAGGACTGTCCGTGGAGGCCTGCGGCAGCGTGGACGGCAGTCTGCTCAACCAGTTCTCAATGGATGTCTGGAACGGGCATCTGCGTCTCGTCACGACGCTCGACGGATACAGCTATACCACCTGGGAGGACAAGGAGCGCGGATTCATCAATACGGTCTGGCCGGAGAACGATGAGGAAAGAAGCAGCAATGCGCTCTACGTGCTCGACAGCAGTATGAACGTCGTCGGGAGCCTCACGGGCCTTGCCGAGACGGAGCGCGTCTACTCCGTGCGGTTCGACGGAGATACCGGCTATTTCGTCACCTTCCGTCAGGTCGACCCGCTTTTCGCGGTAGACCTCGGCGATCCGACGGCGCCGAAACTGCTCTCCGCGCTGAAGATCCCCGGATTCTCGGAATATCTCCATGTCTGGAGCGAGGGACGTCTGCTCGGACTCGGCCGTGACGCCGATCCGGAGACCGGCCGTACGGGAAGCCTGAAGCTGAGCATGTTCGATACGAGCGATAAGACAGACGTCACCGAAAAACATAAGCTGCTTCTGCCCGGCTACTGGAGCGAGGCGCTCTACAACCACAAGGCCATCCTCGTATCTCCGGAAAAGAATGTCTTCGCTTTTCCTGTGGAGAACGGCTACGCGGTCTACGGCTACGACGATGCGGAGGGATTCTCCATCCGTGCCGAACTGGAGCTGAAGGGAGAGAACGGGTGGTGGTACGGCAGCGCCCGCGGACTCTACGCAGGAGACTACGCCTATGTCGTGTTCGAGACGGGCGTCTGGGTGCTCGACCTGGAAACGCTTGAGCCAGTCACGACCGTGGAATGGTAGAGAATAATCTGTAGTGTTTGAATGCCCGGACGTTTTGCATGAACCGTCCGGGCATTTTTGGCGTCGTTAATAAGAATCGTGTCTTGTTTCAGATGCTTTTAAGAAGTGCGTGTCATACTGCAGGCAGAAGGGAGGCAGAAGCCTATGAAACCGAAGAAGACAACAATCCTTGCGCTTGCGCTCGCAGGAGCGCTCACGCTGACAGCTTTCACTGCCTGCAGCAACGGCACATCCGGCAGCGCAGATACAGAGCGCCCGCAGGGCGCCGGAATGGAAGCGCCTCCGGGCGGCCAGGGCGGTCCCGGAGGAGGCGGAAGCGCGGATCTTACCTATACCGCGGCGACGGAGATCAGCGCCGCCGACACACAGGAGAATCAGAACTACGCCAGCAGTACGGCGGACGAGAGCGCGCTGCTCATCGCAACTGCCGACAGTGTGACGATTTCGAATCCAACAGTGACAAAAAGCGGTGACTCCGACGGCGGCGACAACTGCAACTTTTACGGGCTCAATGCCGCCGTGCTCGTCAAGGACGGCGCGAATGTGACGATTACGGGCGGGACGGTGCAATCCGACGCTTCGGGCGCAAACGGCATCTTCTGCTACGGCGGCAACGGCGGACAGAACGGCGCGAGCGGTGACGGCACGACAGTCACCGTCCGGGACACGTTCATCACGACCACCGGCAACGGATCCGGCGGCATCATGACCACGGGCGGCGGCGTGACCTACGCCTATGATCTGACTGTGGAAACGAGCGGACAGTCCTCGGCGGCGATCCGCACAGACCGAGGCGGTGGCGTCGTGACGGTGAGCGGCGGCAGCTATACCTCGAACGGACTCGGCTCGCCCGCCATATACTCCACGGCGGAGATCAGCGTCTCGGACGCGAAGCTCGTATCCAATCTATCCGAAGGGGTCTGTATCGAGGGCAAGAACTCCATTACGCTCACCGACTGCGATCTGAGCGCGAACAATACCCGCTGCAACGGCAACGCGACCTTCCTCGATACGATCATGATCTACCAGTCCATGTCGGGAGACGCGGACAGCGGCACTTCGTCCTTCACAATGACGGGCGGCTCGCTCACGAGCAAGAGCGGTCATGTCTTCCATGTCACGAATACCAACGCGGTCATCACCCTCAGCGGCGTGAAGATCGTAAATGAGGATGCCGAAAACGTTCTGCTGTCGGTCTGCGATGACGGCTGGAGCGGCGCGGGCAATGTCGCCGCGCTCAAGGCAGCCGGGCAGACGCTCTCCGGCACGATCCTCGTCGGCAGCAATTCCGAACTCACGCTCGAACTGACGGAGAGTTCTGATTTTACCGGAGCTATCGGCGGCCGGATCACGAACGCTTCCGGAGCGACGGTCTCTACGGATGTCGGAACGGTGAACGTTACGCTCGATGATAGCTCCACCTGGACGCTTACTGCAGATACCTATATCAGCAGTTTCTCCGGAAGCCCGGCAAGCGTCATCACGAACGGTTATACGCTCTACGTTGGCGGCACGGCGCTGACAGGAACCAACTGAACGTAGTTATAAGCAGACCGGGGAGCCCGGCAGAACGGGCTTCCCGGTCTTTTCGGCGTTTCAGTCGAAGCGGATGAACTTCTCCAGCGCGCGGACGAAGGTTTCCAGCCCGGCACGGTCGTTCTCTGTGAAGCGCCCGGGCAGGGGACTGTCCAGATCGAGCACCGCCGCCACGCGGCCGCCGGAGTGGATCGGCACGACGATCTCCGAGTTGGAGGCGCTGTCGCAGGCAATGTGTCCGGGAAAGGCGTGTACATCCGGAACAAGCTGCGTTTCGTCTCTCTGCAGCGCCGTGCCGCAGACGCCGCGGCCGGGCGCGATGCGGATGCAGGCGACCTTTCCCTGAAAGGGACCGAGAACCAGTTCACCGTTTCGCAGCAGGTAGAAGCCCGCCCAGTTCAGGTCGGGAAGCGTCTCCATGAGCAGCGCAGAGGCGTTGGAAAGCAGCGGCACATACCAGGGTTCGGCATCTGCCAGCGCCGTCAGCTGCGCGGTCAGATTTTCATAATCGGGCACTCGCGGTTCCCCCTTTCTCCGACAACAGGATACCATGCTCCGCAGGTGCTGACAAGGTTGACTTTGTTCGCGGGGCTGTTCTATAATATCTTTGAAACATCCACTCCGAAACATACAGAAGGAGGTAGCTGTTATGGCGATGAAGGCATTGCGCTGTCCGCAGTGCAACGCGGAGCTCGAGCTGGACGACGCGAAGGAATTCGGCTTCTGCACGAACTGCGGCACGAAGGTGATGCTGCACGATGTGGTGGAGCATACCGGCAGCGTGCAGCTCGATACCAGCGCGCAGGGGCGCAATCGCATCCTGCTGGGAAACCGCGCCTTCGAGGCGGGCAACTGGAGGGAGGCCTATGACTGCTTCACGCGCGGACTGGAGGATGTGCCGGACGACGTGACAGCGCTTTACCGCAAAGGCATCTGCGCGGTGCAGCTCTCCCCGGCAGACAATCTGCGCGTCATGGAATTCAAGACAAGCCTTGCCGCCGCGCTGCAGGCGCTGGAGACGGGCGGCTCGCCGGCCGGCACCGCACTGGCGATCGAACGGGACGTCTGCGGTATGCTTGACCGTTTTGAGAACGCGAACAAGCAGTTTTCCAGTCAGCTCCCCGATCTGAACATGTGCCATGCGCAGGCGGCCGAGTGGTGCGAGGTCGCGAAGCTTTATCAGGCGGCGATCCCGGCGATGACTACGCCCTCGGTCAAGGAGCGTATCCTTGCCGCAGGCGTTGCGTTCATCGACGAGGTGTCAGCCCGTCAGGTGAAATACTTTACCCACTCCACGCAGAACAATAAGGGCGAGACCACCGATCATTATGCCAAGTACAGCATGGACGGCAGCCGCACGAAGCTCCTGCGCGGCATCCGCGAGGATCTGGCCGGGCAGTTCAACAATCTGCCGCATCGGCTTGAGCGCGCGGCTCAGCTCGACGGCGAGCTGCAGACGCTGCAGGGCGAGGCCTCTGAACTGGAGAAGGCCAAGTCCGAGGCGCAGGGACGCTATGACGCGGCCCGCGCACAGTTCTGGAAAGACAATCCAGCTCAGGCGCAGGCAAGAAAAGATATCAAAACCAAAACCTGGATCTGGGTGATCGTCGGCGCCGTCGTGCTGCTTGCCGCCGTGCTGCTCTATCTGCTGTGGAAAAAGAATGTCCTCCTGCTGATCGGCGGCGTCGTGCTGCTCGCCGTCAGCTTTCTCATCAAACGCGCCCGCACCAGAAGCAGACTGCGTCATTTCGAGAACGAGGTCTTCCCGTCGGATATCAAGAAGCTCAGCGAGGAACTGGAGGCTGCGCGCCGCGAATTCACCGTAAAAGCTTCCGAGCGTGACGGTAAAGCCGCGGAGCTTCAGGCCTTCCGCTCCACGAACAAGTAGCTGGATGAAAACAGTAATCGTCTTTTACTCGATGGGCGGCAACACGGCCTTTGCCGCGGAACGGATCGCTGAAAAGCTCGGCGCGGAGCTGCTGCGGCTCGAGCCGCAGACAGCCTATCCGGAGAAGGGCGCAAAAAAGTTCCTGTTCGGCGGGAAAAGCGCACTGATGGGCGAAAAGCCTGCCCTGAAGCCGTATTCCTTCGACGACAGTGCCGAACGAATCGTGTTCGGGTTTCCGGTATGGGCGAGCCGCGTCACTCCTCCGCTGCGTTCTTTTATTGAGGAAAACCGTGCAGCTCTGAAGGATAAGCGCACGGCTGCATTTGCCTGCCAGATGGGCGGGGGAGGAGAAAAGGCGCTGGAAAGTCTGCGCACTTTCCTCGGCGTCGAGGCTTTTGAGGCACAGACGATCCTCATCGATCCGAAGGACAAACCTTCGGAGCAGAACGAGCGCCTGATCGAGGATTTCTGCCGCGAACTGGAAAAGGCGGAATAACGAGCATTAGGGAAAAATGAGAGCCGGAGCGTCCTGAATGGAACGCTCCGGCTCTCTGCTGCATATTTCGCAAGTCTTTTTGGAGGTCGGCTTACCGGCTTCAGTCGATGTAGAAGTAGAGCTCGCCGTCTTCGATATTGAAGACCTCGAAATCGGTCATGTAATAGTCGCCGTAGATGTCGTTGATGCAGAAGCTGTAGAGATAGTCGCCGTCTTCCATGAAGTCGTACCAGATGTCCAGTTCGTCGCTCCCGAGCGTGTAGTCAGAGCCGTAGTAGTAATACCCCTCGTAATCGCCTTCGATCTCGTAGGCGTAGTAGCGCGGGCAGATCACGTCGCCGGCGTGCAGCGGCACGACGTCACGGTCTGCCGCGCCGCTGTCGCTGATGCCGCTCCAGGTGCCGTCCACGCTGACCGTGCCGTCGGAAAACTGACGCATGCGCAGGAAAGTCTCTTCTTCGTTGAGATAGATGGGGGAAGAGTATACGACGCAGTCTTCCGTCCAGCTGACGATATAGGTGGCCAGGTCCTGCCCGTCAGGCAGCGCGAGCCAGTAGCCGTCGAAGTCGTCAGCGATGAAACCGCTTTCCCAGTCAGCGAGCACGTCCACGGTCTCGCCGAGCTCGATCAGATCTTCGCCGTCCGAGGACACCTGATAGACATAGGCGTTCACGCTGACAGTGTTCTGCAGAGCTTCCTCCGTGAGCACGAAGGAGAAGACGCCGTCATCGTCCAGACCCGGCGCGACGTCGAAGGAGATCAGCGGACTCTCACCGGTGACGGCATAGTCGTCGGCGTAGTCGAAGTAGCCTCCGTCGTCCGACTCGTAGTCGAATTCGTCGGATTCGTCGTCATAGAGGTATTCGTCGTCCCAGCTCCAGCTGCCGCCGTCGAACCAGGTTCCGGTGTCGTAGTCCGAGCTGTCGCCCTCGTTGACGCTGCCGTGCGCCTGCTTGTCCACAAAGGACAGATAATAGGGACTAACGCAGATTTCCGAAAAAACGCGCAGTTCCGACGAACCCTGAATCTGCAGCGGGAAATACATGGAAAGGCCGGAGGCGCTCTCTCTGTGATCGCTGCCGGCGATCTTGTAGACGACGGCCTCATTCAGTGCGGCGAGCACCGCTTCGCTGCCCTCGGCGTAGTCTGCGCAGGCCTGCACGATCCCGCCGAGATCGACCATGTTCGTGTAGCCCTCCAGACGGTTGTTGCCGCCGAAATTGTCGGCGTTGTAGATGCCGCGGACCATCGAGGCAAAGGCCCCCTCGTCCTCGCAGGCGGAGAACATCTTTTCCGCGAAACTGTTGAAGCTGTGCAGCAGCGCGTCGATCTTTCGGAGATCCACCACCGACATGGTGGCGTCCGCGGAGCAGCGCATCTCCTGGCAGCTGCGCAGGAAGCTGTCCGCGATCTGCCGGCCGAGAACGGCGCCGTCGGCCTGCGGATGCGCGGCGAGGAAATCGCCGATGGCGGTGTAGTCCCAGCCGGAGCCGGGTTCGACCTCCTCGGAGGCGATCATGTAGTCCGCATAGGTGGCCAGTATGTTGGCGCACTCCAGCGTTCCCATCAGGCAGGCATCGAAGCCGATGAACTCAAAACGGTCGGTCATGGAGCGGAACACGCTCATCAGCGCCGCGTCGATCTCACGCAGGGACAGGGAATCGTTTCCGTACTGCTCGTCGAAGCAGACGCCGGAAATGCTCCCGCCGCCATGATCCCAAAAGATAATTCCCATCTTCTCCGCCCCGTATTCGTCGACGCCCCAGCGCAGAAAGTCGGAGAGCGTGCCGGGATTGCCCATGCCGCTGCGCGGGTTGTCAGAGACGAGCTTCATCTCGCCGTCCTCAATGACGAAGCGCTGGCTGCGCTGCGGGTCGACTTCCTCGGCGTACCAGTAGTTCGCGCCTCCGGTCTGCACCACAAAGCGGACATTGTCGCTCTTCGAGGCGGCGCGCATCTCCATGACGTCCTCCGTGGCCATACCCATGCCGTAGTCGAGATCAGACTCAAGATTCGCGCCGCAGAGATAGACGAATATCGTCCACGTGTTTTTTCCGCCCATGGCCGTAAACTGATGCGGCTCCGGGCGGACTATGGTCATGCTGCCGGAGTCCGCGTCGACGCTCAGACTCAGTGTCTGCACGACAGGGTCCGGCTTCTGTGGGACTTCGGGTACCTGCGTCGGGCGCGGTATGGGAGTCACGACAGAAGGACCTGCCGGCTTCTTCTCGCCGCAGGCGGCCATGGAGACGACCAGCGCGAGAATCATAAGGACGGACAGCAGCTTTTTCATGGCATTCTCTCCTCATTTTTGAGCGGGAACCAGTTTACAAGTACACGTATAACCGCTATATTATTAGTATAGCGCATTTTCCGCGATTTAAAAAGCCCCCTGCGGAAAAAACGCCCCCGACAAACTGAAAGGAGCATTCCCATGGCTGAGAAAAAACCCCCGATCGTGCGGTTGATCGTCTATCTTGTCCTGGCTGTCCTGTTCATTCTGCTGGATCGATTCGTACTCTCCCACGCCGTGATCCGCGTGCTTGGCATGGCTGCGCTTGTCCTGTTCTGCGCCAATCTGCTGATCCTCATCCTCGGCCTGCTGAAACCCAAGAGCCACCGCGGACAGACGCTCGTGACGCTGCTGCAGAGTCTGCTTCGCTATCTGGCGGCAATCGTCATCCTCTGCTGGGGATTGAGCATCCTCGGCGTGAACGTCACGACCATCGTGGCAAGCGTCGGCATCGTTGCGCTGATCGTCGGCTTCGGCGCGGAGAGCCTCATCGCGGACGTCGTAACGGGCGTGTTCATGCTTTTTGAGAATCAGTACAACGTCGGCGACATCGTGGAGATCAACGGTTTCCGCGGCACGGTGCGCGAGATCGGCATCCGGACCACGAGCATCGTCGACAACGGCGGCAATATCAAGATCATCAACAACTCCGAGATGAAGAACATCCTCAACCGCTCGGACAACGTCTCCCGTGCAGTATCGGACATCTCCGTGCCCTACGAGACAGACCTTGAAGCGCTTGAAGCCAAGATCCCCGCTCTGATGGAGGAGATTTATCACAGACACGAGGACACGATGCTCGCGCCGCCGCGCTATCTGGGCGTCCAGGCGCTCTCAAGCTCCTCGGTCGATCTGCGCTTCATCGCGGAAGTCGCCGAGAAGGACATCTACTCCGGCGCACGTACCCTCAACCACGATCTGCTGCTCGGCTTCAGGAAGCTGGGCGTGGAGTGCCCCTTCCCGCAGGTCGACGTTCACAGCAAATAACAGGTGGCGGTTATGTCTCGTTGGACGAACGAATCCACCCCGCCCGGGGACGAGTTCACGGCACCCGGCGCGGAGTTCACGCCGCCCGAGCGCGAGATCGCGCCCTGCGGCGCGCAGTTTGCTCCGCCTCCGGCCGAGTTTGCGCCTGTACCGGGACTCGGGCTCAGCGGCGGAAGCGGCAAAAAACGGCATAAGTGGCGCTTTCTGCTCTATGTCGCGGCGATGGCAGTGTTCCTGTTTATCCTTTTCGGCCCGCAGAGCCTGTCACAGACCGGCGGCGAGCAGCTGAGTCCGGGCGGTCCCGTGCTCTCGGACGATCCGACGCCGCTGCCGGGCGGCAAGGAAGTCACGCCGGCGCCGTCGGAGTCCCCGGAGCCGACCCCGGAACCGACGCCCGAACCTGAGCCGGAGCCGGAGTGCAAGGTCGTGTTCGTGGCCTTCTCCTCTATGTTCAAGGGACGGCTGGTGTTCACGCCGCCCGAGCGGTTCCACAAGGCTTTCGCCGAGCTTTACGACAGATTCAGCGATACGACCATGCAGATCATGGACGTGGACTTCAGCGAACTGAATGAAGACGGCGAATACGATCTGGCTATACGCGATATCTTTGATTACTGGTCAGAGCATCCGGAACTGTACGAAAACGACTACGACAAGATGCCCGATCCTGTGCTTCGCGTAACATATATTTATTACGATGAGGACGGGAACGAAGTCGAGGAGCAGCAGACGGCAACGGCGAAACACATGCTCGGCTACGGGATCCGCTACGTCGAAAATGAAGGCGACTTCTGGGGCGAGGGTGAAGCGGACAGCTTTGTGCTCTCTACCTGGGAGAATGAGGAGCCCATCCGTGTCGCCGTCAACGGAGACCCGGAAAAAGAAGAGGCCACGCTTTTCGTCACGGCGGAGGTCAACGGCATCCGGATCAGTGAAAAAGACTGCAACATAGAGTATTCGGAGGATCGCTTCGAGCATGAGGGCGAGGAATTCGTATACTACTACGCTACACTGAACATGCACCGTCCCTCCGGCGCACCCGCGCCCGGGCAGGGCGGCAAGGTGCTCGTTACCGTCATCGAGCCCGTCGAGGGTCTCGATTTCAACTGGAAGGACGAGATAGAATTCGAATACTGACCCCGAGATAAGACCGGATCCCGACTCCCGAGAGGGGGTCGGGATCTTTTATGCTTGACAGAAGACTGTGTTAATCATATAATACAGTTGAAAACTGTATTATATGATTAACACAGTTACAGAGGGCGGGAAAGACATTGATCTCTTTCGATGATTTCAAAACCGAGGACGGTAGCCCGATCTATCTGCAGATCATCCGGCACGTCAAGCGCGGCGTGGTCGCAGGCACGGTGGCTGACGGCGACGAACTCCCGTCGCGCCGGATGCTCTCGGCGCTGCTGGGCGTGAATCCCAACACCGTGCAGAAAGCATACCGGATGCTTGAGGAGGAGGGGCTCGTGCAGTCCCGCGCCGGAGCGATCAGCTGTATCGCGCTGGACGCGGAGACGGCATCACGCATTCGACGCGAGCTCACCGAATATGAGACGCGGCGTTTCGCGGCGGCCATGCGCGGCATGGGGCTGACGAAGGAGGAAGCCGCGGCGCGGCTTGAAGAGATCTGGGGGGAACAATCTTGAAAAGCTGTCTTACCGTAACAGCGCTCTGGCTGCGCCGGAGCCTGCGCCCGCTCGTGATGCTGGTCCTCGTGCTCTTCGCTGCGGACGCTGCCGCGTTTTTTCTTGTCCTGCGCGGACACGCCCGGGAGGGACTTGAGGCGGTGCTTGCCGCCGCCCATATCGGCCTGATCGCAGCGGTGGTCTTCCTGCTGCTGTGCGCCTGGCTGTTTTATATCGGAGGCGAGTTCTCCGCCCGGCAGAGCTACACGATTCGACGTCTCTCCGTGTCGCCGCTGGGAAGTTTTCTCGCACGATGGTCGGCGTGCTGCGTCTGCTTCGTGATCCTCTGGGGAGCGCAGACGGCCACGGTGATCGGACTTTGCCTCCTGTACAGGAGATTCGGTCCTGCGGAGCTTTGGAGCGGCCAGGCTGTGCTGCTGGCCTCCTACCGCAACGAATTTGTCCACGGGCTCCTGCCGCTGCACGATGCGGTCGTCTGGGTGCGCAACGCTTTTCTCTGCCTCTCGCTCGGCGCGGCGGCGGCGCGTATGCCCTCGCAGACAAGGAAGATCGGGATCTTCCCGCTGCTGGCGATCCTGACGGTCTGCTGGTTCCGTCATGCGCTTGGCAGCTTCGTCCTGGATCTGTTCCTGTTTCTTCTCAGCGCGATCGTGATCGGAGTGGAGCTGTATCGCGCAGCTGCGCGGGGAGAGGAGGATGACGGTGTCACGCAGACGGTTTGATCTCTCGGCTCTCGTCCCGCCGGGGTTTGCCTGGGAAAGGCCGCTGTATTATCTGCTGGCCGCCTGCGGACTGGGCCTGCTTTACAGCCTGCGCTTTTTCGCCGACTGGGGGCATGCGCGCGACTCGCTTTTTCAAAACGGTCTGCTTCGCCCCGACGCCGTGATGCCGGATTTCATCACTCTTTTCCGGCCCGTCGGCGGATATTTTGCGGCCGTCGCGCTTGCTTTCCTGCTCGCCGGGATCGCCGTGCTCGCCGCCTACGGGAGGCGCGGCGCACGCAGCGACTATACCATGCGCCGCCTGCCGCAGCGCTTCGAACGGTTCCGCCGCGTGCTGACGCTGCCCGCTCTGTGCTTCGCCGCGATGCTGGCGCTGGGATTTCTGCTGATGCTGCTGCTTTTCCTCATCTATATGACGCGAACGCCGGCGCGTTGCATCCCGCCGGAGCAGTGGGCGAAGATCTGGAGGTTCTGAAGATGCTTGAAATCAAAAAGCTGTCAAAAACCTACGGAGGCAGACGCGCGCTTTCGGGCGTCGACCTCTGTCTGCCGCGAGGCGAGATCGTCGGGCTGTTCGGGGAGAACGGTGCGGGCAAGACCACGCTCATGAAATGCATACTCGGTCTGCTGCCGCATTCAGGCACAGTCACGCTCGACGGCGATCTGATCACGCATAAGAACATCGCGAAGCTGTCCTTCGCCACGAGCGAGCATTCCTTTTTCCCCGACCTGAGCATCGCCGGGCATCGGGAATTCTACAGGGCGCACTTTCCGCGCTTCAGCGAGAAGCGTTTCTCGGCGCTTCTGGACTTTTTCTCGCTGGACTCGTGCCGCCGCGCCGGCAGTCTTTCCACAGGGCAGAAGAACCAGTTCGAGGTCGTGCTCGCACTCAGCCAGGGCGCGGATTATATCCTGATGGACGAGCCATTCGCGGGAAACGACGTGTTCAACCGCGAGGATTTCTACAAGGTGCTGCTGGGCATTCTGGAGCCGAGCGAGACGGTACTGCTCTCCACGCATCTTATCGAGGAGGTCTCCGGCTTCGTGGGGCGCGCGGTGCTGCTGCGCGGCGGGTGCGTCGTCGGGGACGCCTCTGTGCTCGAACTCGAGGAGCAGGGCAAGAGTCTGCTCGACTACGTGAAGGAGACTTACCACTACCGCGCCGACCGCGTCAGAAAGACGCTCGACGCGCTCGGCGAGGGGGAGGAGACGCAGTGAAGCGCACGCTGATCACAGGGATCCTGCTGCTGGCGCTGGCGCTCGGGTGCATCATCGGGACAGGCGTCGCCGTGGGGAAGACTGCGGAAACGCTCGTGTGGACGGAGACGCCGCTGTACGGCGACCGGTCCGCCGCCGCGGGCGTCGAGGCCGCCGTGGGCACGAGCCTGGACCGTCGTCTGCTCTGGGATTCGACGCTGGACTTCGGCGCGGACGAGACGGCGGCGCGAACGCAGTTCCGTTTCTCTCTCTCGCAGGTGAGGCTCCGCTGGGCGCCAGAGGAAAGGGGCCTTCAGCTTTGGCTCGACTTCGGCAGAGGCTACAGCTTCCCGCAGGGGAAAACGCTCGAGCAGCTGCGGGAGACATATGCCTACGATATCAACTTGACGACGATGCTCCCGCTCCTGCAGACTGCCGCCGATCAGACCGGAGCGGGCCAGACGCGCGTGACGGTGCTGCGGCTGCGGGATTTCTACGAATTCTATCCTTTTGAGCACAGCCTTGACCTTGGGATGATGGGCGGCAGCGAATGGGCGAAGAACGTGCAGCCCGTGCGGGAGTTCTTCCGCGTTCCCGTGCCGGAGGACGCGCTCGTGAGCGTTCAGGTGCGGAAAAACGACGCCGGACTCATAACGGAAATAGACTGTCGATCCGGAGAGTGGGAGACGGCGGATACCTCCAACAGCGTTGGCGTATCATGGGCATATCCCGTACCGGAACCGGCAGCGGCGGCGCCTGTGACGGAGGCGGATTTCAGCGGCGTGAGCGCTGTTACGGAAGACTATTGCTTCTTTGCTTTCTCGTCCTTCGACGCGGAAGGCCGGCCGCTTGTGGACACGAGCCGGATTCCTGGAGGACGCGGCGTTTACCGTTTGCCTTATACGCGCGATCAGAGCGGCGCAGCCGCATATGACGCAACGAAGCTGGAAACCGTATTCCCGCTGCCGGAGAACGAACCGGTGCTCGCTCTCGGGGCGGACGGGGAGGACCGCCCGCTGCTCTTCACGGCGGCAGACGGACAGCTGACGCTGACCGTTCTCGATCCGGCCGGCAGGACGGAGCTGCAGCGCGTGACGCTGGGAACTTTTGATCCCGCCGATGGCTGGGCATGCGAGATGCTGCTGATCTTCGACGACTGGCTGATTCTGGAGAGCGCAAGGCGCGACCTGTACGTCGCGGAACTCGACGGGGAGGGCCTCTGGCGGGCCGGACTGCAGGCAAGCCGCGCGACCGTCGAGGAAAACTGGCCTCAGCCGCCGATCTCGGATGGACAGTGGCCCTCCGGAAGCCGCGCCTTCGCTTGGGACGGCGGGCGCCTCGCCGTCGCGGAGGGACTGTACGAACCCTCTCGCGGCGGCAGCAACGGTGACTTTCTGCTGGAGGTGTTCGACAGGAACGGTCTGCAATACTTTGCGCGGATGGACAGCAGCCTTCCCGCCCCACCGCCCCTGGCCGACAGCCGCTATGATTACATACGTGCAGAAGACGGGCTGAATGGAACGGGCGGTTTCCGCATTTGGTTTACATAACGAAATGAATGTCTGAAGGGAAAGCTTGCGGGAGGCACAGAAGGGTTCGAAGCACGTGCATCGCGGCATACTTGTCGCGTTCGCTTTCGAGAGGATAAACGCACTGGAAAAAGCGCACGGCGGGGGAATGCGAGAAACGCCCTGCGGCAGAGCCGCAGGGCGTTTCCGTGCGCATGGCGCACCGTATATATCGTTTTAGAACAGTTCCTTGCTCATGCGGTCGATCTCGTCGTTGACGAAATCGTAGACGCCCGGGAAGAAGCTGCCGGGACCGCCGGAAGTCAGGCAGGGGATGAAGCCGGGACCCTTGCAGGTGCGGCAGGCTTCTTCGACAGCTGCGCGGACGACGTCCTTATCCCAGTCGGGCAGGTCGAGGTAGCGGGTCTCGAGCTGGCCCATAAAGGTGATCTGGCCTCTGTACTTCTCAAGCAGCTCGGGCAGATTGTTGGACGGGAAGCAGCCCTGCCAGATGTCCATGCCCATCTCGATCATGGAGGGAACAAGGTTGGCGGCGTAGCTGTCGCTGTGGTGGACGATGACTTCGACGCCGCGCTCGTGCCAGTAGCCGTAGATCTTCTTGTAGGCAGGCGTGATGAACTCGTCGAACATGTCAGGAGACATGAAGGAGTTGGTGGCGCTTCCCCAGTCGTCGTGATGCAGCAGGGCGCGCACGCTCGGCACATGATCCATGATCTGTTTGGCAAAGTCGAGTTCGCACTCGGTGAGAAAATCGATGAGCGCGTGTGCCTCATCGGGCTCGGTGTAGAAGGAGAGCAGCGCGTCGTCCATGCCCATCAGGGAGTGATAGCGCTCGAAGATGCCCTGAGTAAAGAACGCGGTGACGAACTGATTCTCCGTGTCCACGCTGGCGGCGATGCCGTTGAGCATGCCCCAGTACTCGGGCACCGGAGGCGCGAAGGGGATATGGGTGATCTTTTCGCGCCAGTTCTCCAGGTCGCCGTTGATGACTTTGTGCTCATCATCATGCACCGGGAACGCGCCCATCTGGTCGGCAGGAAAACGCCACAGGACGCCGAACTGATCCTTGCCCTCGCCGCCGGGCGCCATCGGATAGTCGCCCATGTAGTAAAGATCGGGGGCGAGCAGATTCAGAAACTCATACTGTTTGACGAAACGATCCGGATGGCCGTCCGCCTTCATGGTCTCACGCAGGTTTTCAATTACCGAAAGCATAGCGTTCCCTCCTGTGGTGTGTAATAAATGGTTTATTTCTATACAATTATAAGAAAATTATAACATAGAGGCTCAGAAATGCAATAAAAACCTGCCCCGAATTACAGGGGCAGGTTTTTGCAAAGGCACAAAATCAGAAAAGGATTTTGCTCATGCGGTCGATCTCGGCGCTGACGCACTCGTAGACGCCCGGGTTGATGCTGCTGTTGCCTCCGGCGGTGAGGCAGGGGATGAAACTCGGCCCCTTGCATCTGCGGCAGGACTCCTCGACCGCTTCGCGCACCCGCTCCGGCGTCCAGTCGGGCAGATCGATGTAGCGGGTCTCGATGTCGCCCATGAAGGTGATCTGGCCTCTGTACTTCTCAAGCAGCTCGGGCAGATTGTTGGACGGGAAGCAGCCCTGCCAGATGTCCATGCCCATCTCGATCATCGAAGGGACGAGATTGGCGGCGTAGCTGTCGCTGTGATGGACGACGATCTCGACGCCGCGCTCGTGCCAGTAGCCGTAGATCTTCTTGTAGGCGGGCGTGATGAACTCGTCGAACATATCCGGGGACATGAAGGAGTTGATGGCGCTTCCCCAGTCGTCGTGGTGGAACAGGCAGCGGACACTCGGCACATGATCCATGATCTGCTTGGCGAAATCGAGCTCGCACTCCGTGAGGAAGTCGATGAGCGCATGCGCCTCATCGGGTTCCGTGTAGAAGGAGAGCAGCGCGTCGTCCACGCCCATCAGGGAGTGATAGCGCTCGAAGATGCCCTGGGTGAAGAACGCGGTGACGAACTGGTTTTCGGTATCCGTACTCGCGGCGATGCCGTTGAGCATGCCCCAGTACTCAGGCGCCGGAGGCGCATAGGGAATGTGCGTGATCTTTTCGCGCCAGTTCTCCAGGTCGCCGTTGATGACCTTGTGCTCGGCATCGTGCACCGGGAACGCGCCCATCTGATCCTCCGGGAAACGCCACAGGACGCCGAACTGATCCTTTCCCTCCTTGCCGGGGCCGAGAGGATAGTCGCCCATGTAATACAGATCCGGGCCGAGGATCTTCATGAACTCAAACTGGTTGACGAAGCGGTCCGGATGGCCGTCCGCCTTCATGGTCTCGCGCAGGTTTTCAAGCACCGTAAGCATGATGTTTCCTCCTGTAGAAGTCAGTTCCTTAACACTGTCATTATACCATGGAACTGCGGATTTGCAACAAAAACTGCCCGGAGCACAGGCGGCAGAAGCATCTGGCCCGCAAAAGAAAAAAGCCCGCAAAGCGGGCTTTTTTGCTTTTGACAGTTAGAAGAGCTCTTTGCTCATGCGGTCGATCTCGGCGCTGACGGCCTCGTAGACGCCCGGGTTGGAGCTCATCGGCATGCCGGCGGTCAGGCAGGGGATGAAACTCGGGCCCTTGCACTTGCGGCAGGCGCGCTCGACCTCGGCGCGGACGATCTCCGGCGTCCAGTCGGGCAGGTCGACGAAGCGGGTCTCGATTTCGCCCATAAAGGTGATCTGGCCCTTGTACTTCTCGATCAGCTCAGGCAGATTGTTGGACGGGAAGCAGCCCTGCCAGATGTCCATGCCCATCTCGATCATGTAGGGAACGAGGTTGGCGGAGTAGGCATCGTTGTGATGCACGATGACCTCGACGCCGCGATCGTGCCAGTAGCCGTAGATCTTCTTGTAGGCGGGCAGGAGGAACTCCTCGAACATGTCGGGAGACATGAAGGAGTTGGTGGAGGAGCCCCAGTCGTCATGGTGCAGCATGCACTTGACGTTCGGGATGCGATCCATAATGTTCTTTGCGAAGTCCAGCTCGGCCTCGGTGATGAAGTCGATGAGGGCATGCGCTTCGTCGGGATCGGTGTAGAAGGAGAGGAGCGCGTCATCCACGCCCATCAGGGAGTGGTAGCGCTCAAAGACGCCCTGCGGATGGAAGGCGGTGGTGAACTGATTCACGGGATCCGTGCCGGCGGCGATGCCGTTGAGCATGCCCCAGTACTCGGGCGCCGGAGGCGCAACGGGCAGATGGGTGAGCTTGGAGCGCCACTCGGAGATGTCCTCCTTGATGACCTTGTGCTCGTCGTCGTGTACCGGGAAGGGACCCATCTGATCGGGCGGGAAGCGCCAGAACACGCCGTACTGATCGTAGCCCTCGCCGGGGGCGAAGGGATAATCACCCATGTAGTAGGAATCGGGCACGAGGATGTTCATGAATTCATACTGATTGACAAAACGGTCCGGATGGCCGTCCGCCTTCATGGTCTCGCGCAGGTTTTCAAGAACTGTAAGCATTGATTGACCTCCTGTATTCATTCGCTGTGTGTTCGATTTGCTAATATGTCGCGATGATTATAGCACAATCTCACAAAAATGCAATAAACATCTCGCTTGCTTGGAGTTTCCCACAAAAGCGGACGACGATAGGGAAATGCCGCGGCAACGACCCGACCGCCTTTTTTCGTGTCTGCATCCTCTGACCGGTATGATGAACCAGTTCTTTTAGAGAAATGAGCGGGAAACCCCAAATGCTTCAGCTTTGGGATGAAAGCGAATACATTATTGAGCAAACCTCTTGTGCTGATAATAGGTATGTGATAGAATAATTACTATGATGAAGAGAAAACCACGGAGCGAGTATCGTTCCACAGAAACAACAGTTTACTGTTGTCGCTATCACATTATCTTTTGCCCAAAGTACAGGCGCAAAGTGCTTACGGAACCCATAGCGGAACGATTCAAGGAGGTCGTT
>JAFYCC010000029.1 GCA_017539885.1 Oscillospiraceae bacterium | reverse complement strand
TTTCTTCGGCGCGGCCTTTGCCAACGACTGTTACCTTGCCGCTTCTCGCAATCGAACAAAGCGAAAAGAAATTAGGAAAGCATACGGCGAACACTTCGCGGGGAGCTGCTCGAAATCGCTCTCCTGCATGGAGGTCTGCCCCATGAAGATCCCGACGCTCGCTTCCATGGCGAAGCTGAACCGGGGAAAGTAGGATAATGAAATGAACAAAAAAAGTGTAAGGCTTATTGTACTGATCTGTGTCATCCTGGCTGTGGCTCTGTTCAGCTTGCTGCGCGGCAACGGGAACGCTCCGGCAGCACCGTCTCCCGCGCAGCAGAACAATCAGGAACTGATCATCCTCAGTCCGACACCCGCGCCGAATCAGACAACGCCGGACCCGGAACCGTCCGGGAGCGCGCCGCCAACGGAAATGCCGGAGGACCAGCCGGCACAGCTGGATGAGAACGGCAGCTACAATTCCAAAGAGGATGTCGCGCTGTATATCCATACCTACGGGCATCTGCCGGACAATTACGTGACCAAAGAGCAGGCGCGCGCACATGGCTGGACAGGCGGATCCGTAGAGCCGTATATGGCGGGATGCAGCATAGGCGGCGACGTGTTTGGAAACCGGGAGGGCCTGCTGCCGAAAGCGGCAGGACGCACCTATTACGAGTGCGACATCGACACTGCTGGGAAAGCCTCACGCGGGGCGAAACGCATCGTCTTTTCCAACGATGGACTGATTTACTATACTGACTATCACTACGAATCCTTCACCCTGCTGTACGGGGAGGAATAACTATGTGCCTTTATCTGCTCGATGCCGAAGAGATGTCCGACAGAGAAACAGCCTGGCGTGTCGTTGCAGGGATCATGCATTTCCCGGAGTGGTTCGGCCGCAATCTGGATGCGCTCGCGGACTGCCTGAGCGAACTGGACCGCAGCTGCGTCATCGTCTTCCGAAACACGTCCGCACTGTCCGCCACGCTCGGTGTCTACGGAGAGAAAATGCTCGACTGCTTTCGGGAACTGTCCGAGGCCGTCGGCTTTCGCCTGATCATACTGCCCTGAAGAATGATGCGACGGATTTCTCTATTGCTATCGCTTGCTTTAGCCGTTGCGCTTTCCGGATGCGCCGGAACGAACGGCCTGCCGGGTGAAACCCGCGCGATCACGGATGCGGCGACCCCTCCGCCCGCGATTTCAAACGCGCCGGAGGAACCCCCGGCAACGCTGCCCCATGCACCGGAACCGACACCGGAACCGACGCCGGAACCGACGCCGGAACCGACGCCGGAGCCAACGCCGGAACCGACGCCTCGGCGTGAGAGCTGGACGCTCTCGTTCGCGGGCGACTGCACGATCGGAACGCTGCACGAATGGCAGGGCGAGAACGGCAGACACAATATGCTCTATGTTATGGACGGCAACTGGGATTACCCCTTTTCCGGCGTCGCGGACGTCTTCGAGGCAGACGATTTCACCATGGTGAATCTGGAGGGCACGTTTACCGAACGCGACGATCCTGCACCGAAGAGCTATCGATTCCGCGCGCCGCCTGAGGCGGCACAGACGCTGCTTTGCGGCGGGATCGAAGCGGTGACGCTTGCCAACAACCACAGCGGCGATTACCGGGAGGGAGGCCTTCTGGACACAAAAGAGACCCTTGACCGGATTGGCGTTCTGCGTGCGGACGACGGGGCGCCGATAATCACACAGCTGCCGGACGACGGCCCGAAACTCGGCGTCATCGCCTGCAACTGCGTCGAGGGAGCGACGGCGCCCGGCGATGTCGAGGGAGCGCTGGAGCGCATGGAGCCGGCGTACGACCGGTGCCGTGAGGAGGGCTGCGATTTCGTGATCGCGTATCTCCACTGGGGCTGGGAATACCACAGCGAGCCGGAAAACTGGCAGACGGAACTCGCACACCGGCTCGCGGCGCTCGGCTGCGACATGGTCATCGGCTCCCATCCGCATATCCTTCAGAGAGCGGAACTGTATGACGGCGTGCCGATAGCCTATTCGCTCGGCAATTTCTGCTTCGGCGGGAACAGTGCGCCGAGGGACATGGACAGCGTGATCCTGCAGCAGACGGTGCTGCGGACACAGGACGGATTCGCACTTGGCGAAACATGTTTTCTGCCGTGCCGCGTTTCCTCCGCGGACACGTACAACGACTTCTGCCCCGTGCTCTGTGACGAGAGCGATCCCGCGTATGCGCGGGTGACGGCAAAACTCGGCTTGGAGTAAGCCCATATTTCTGCACAGTTTTTATGCTAAAATGTAACAAATACGTTCTATTCTGTTTCAGGAGGGATCGATATGTCAGCTTCACGTGATATCGACAGGCTTTTGCAGCATTTACTGGAGGTCGGTCCGGCAAAGGGCTGCTGCGTCTCCGTCAGTCGAGGAGAGGAGACGATCTATGAGAATTATGTCGGCAGTGCCGACCTTGCGGGTACTCGTCCGCTCGGCCCTGAGAACGTCTTTCGCATGTATTCCATGACGAAGGTCGTAGCCGCGCTCTGCGGTCTGATCCAGTACGAGCGAGGCGCATTCCTGCTCAGTGACCCGATCTCGGATTATCTGCCGGAGTATAAGAACATGCGCGTGCAGGTGCGCCGCGAGGACGGGAGCTGGGAACTCGTCGAAAGCAAACAGCCTATCCTGATGCGTCACGCGTTCAGCATGGGCGTCGGGATGCTCGCACACGACGGCAGCCCGGCAGATGAGACATTCAGATCCGTGCACGAACGGCTCGGCGGACCGAAGAGCTGCAACAAGTACGACCATCTGACGGAGATCCGCGCTCTGGCGGAGGTCCCAATGCTCTGGGAGCCGGGTACGCACTGGCAGTACGGGCAGGGACTCGAACTGATGGCCGCAGTGGTCGAGGTGACCTCCGGCATGAGACTCGGGGATTTCATGCGCAAAGAGATCTTTGAGCCGCTTGGCATGAAGGATACCGCATACCGCCTCTCCGGGGACATGGAGAGCCGTCTGGTCGAATGCGCACTGGGCGGAGATGTGAATCCCGGTTTTGCCGCGTTCCTGACTAAGGCAGAGGACCGCTGCCTGCAGCCGGACGCAATCTACGAGTGCGCTTCGACAGGACTCGTTTCGACTCTGCCGGATTATGCGAAGCTGGCCAGGCTTCTGGCCAACGGCGGACGTCTCGGCGACGTGCGGATCGTCGGACGGAAGAGCATCGATCTGATGCGGCGCAACCAGCTGAGCGAGACACAGCTGGGGGAATTCCGGAACACTTATCTCGCCGGCTACGGTTACGGCCTCGGCGTGCGGACCATGATGGATCCCGCCGCTGGCGGCAGCAACGGCTCAATCGGAGAATTCGGCTGGAGCGGACTGCTAGGCACATGGGTCTCCGTCGATCCGGAGGAGAAGACCTCCATCGTATATATGCATCAGTCTTTCCCGAACCGTGAGGAATACGCGCATCTGCGCATGCGAGCGGCGGTGAACGGACTGTTCTGATCGGTTATCAGCCCGGACAACGGCTTTTGGGAGGGATCGGCCGTGGTTATGACAAAACGCGCAAAGCTATACCTGGTTCTTCTGTCGGTGATCGTCGTGGCTATCATCGCGCTGGTGATCTGGCACGCGGCGTCGCGCGGCGGCGGAGCGGAGCCCGTCAGCATCTCACCGAAAGGGAATGTCGTCGAGCAGTCGCGTTCCGTGAAGCTGGTCAAGGTCGAGAAGGAGATCACCACGGAAATGATCAGCGAGACGCTTCGGGACGTCGGCCTGCTCGTCACGCAGGAGTACGCGTTTACGGAGGTCGTGAGTTATTCCAGCGTCAAATCGCTTTTCAACATCGATCTGCCGTTCACCGAATCGAGCTATGTGGCCGGATACGACGGGGTCGTGACCGCGGGGATAGACTTTGCGGGCATCGTTGTGGAAAAGGACGACGAACTGCACAGCGTGACGGTCCGTCTGCCGCGTCCGAAGCTGTTGAACGTCGACATCGACCCGAAGAGCTTCCGGCTGTATTCCGAAAAAGAGAGCATCTGGAACCCCGTCTCGATATCGGATTACAACGACTCCCTGATCGAACTGGAGGAGAATGCCCGTACGAAGGCGATCGAGGGCGGGATCTTCGAGCGCGCCGGCTCTAACGCGCGGCTTCTGATCCTGAGCATGGTCGGCAGTCTGCTGGATCCGTCGGAATACACAGTTCAGTGTTTTTACCTCTGAACGGGGAGGGGAGCAAATGGAAGTCAGACTGAAAAAATGGATCATCGTTGCTGCACTGCTCCTCGTCGCGGTGATCTCACTGCTGCCGATAGCGGACAAGCTGTCCGCGCCGGCCACGCACGCGAAAACGATCGCCTCCATCGATGAAAAGATTTCGAAAGTGCTGACGCTCACGGCTTCGGCAACGATCGCATCAGCCGGGATTTCGGCGATCCCGGACGATACGGCGACCCCGATCTCAGAAAAGCTGGCTGATTTTTCGGAATACTTTCTGGTGATCCTCTGTGTGCTGTACATGGAGAAGTATCTGCTGACGATCGTCGGCGCCGGCGTGTTCCGGATCCTGATTCCGATCGCATGCGTACTCGCAGGCGTTAGTCTCTTCTGGAATCCGAAATCGCTCCGACGGCTGGCGGCGAGGCTCGTCTTCATAGGACTGGCACTGGTTATCGTGATCCCGGCGAGCGTCAGGACGTCGGACATGATCTATGATGTCTACAGAAGCTCGATCGACGAGACGATTACCTCGGCACAGGAACTCTCCGAGGAGACGCTGTCGCTCACGGAGGCGGAATCGGACAAGGGACTGCTTGAAAAGGTCCTTGAAGGACTTTCGGAGACGCTGGACAGTCTCCTGAACAAGGCGGCGAAGATACTCAACCGGTTCATCGAATCGATTGCGGTGATGATCGTTACTTCCTGCCTGATCCCGCTGCTCGTGCTTGTGTTTTTCCTGTGGGTCGTCAAATACGTCACGGGGATTGACGCCTATGACAGGCTCAGACGCTATCGCGCGGGCAGACGTGACGAAGAAAAAGACATGAGGTGACGATAACGATGTATCGACTTCTGATTATTAATCCCGGCTCTACGTCTACGAAGATCGCTGTCTATGAGGACGAGAATCAGGTGTTCCTCAAGAGCATCTCTCATTCCGCCCAGGAACTTCTGCCCTTTGAACATGTGATCGATCAGGCGCAGTTCCGCACGGAGCTCGTGCGCGAATGCCTGCGCGACGCCCGCTTTTCCGAGGACAGCTTTGACGCGATCATAGCGCGCGGCGGCATCCTGCCTCCCATCCGCACAGGCGGTTATGCCGTGAACGATGATATGCTCTGGCAGCTTCGCAACAAGCCCGCGCAGGAGCACGCCTCCAATCTGGGAGCCGCGATCGCGGATGCGATCGGCCGTCCGCACGGTACGCCCTGCTACATCTACGACGCGGTATCGGCGGACGAGATGGATCCGCTGCTGACGTATACCGGACTGCCGGAACTCCGCAGAAGGGGACACGCGCACAACCTCAACCATCGCGCCTGTGCGCACAGATTCGCGGAGACGCACGGAAAAACGCTGGGAGAGTGCAATCTCATCGTGGCGCATCTCGGCGGCGGCGCCTCTATCGCGCTGTTCCGGGAAGGACGAATCGTCGATGTCGTCAACAATGACGACGGGCCGTTCACGCCTGAGCGCGCCGGCGCACTGCCGACCGTTCAGCTGCTGGAGCTTGCGATGGATGAAAAGACCGACTGCCGCGCACTGTACCGGCGGGTGATGAAAGAAGGCGGCCTGATCGCCTATTTCGGCACGAACAGCACGCAGGAGATCGAACGCCGCATGGAAGAGGGAGACGAGAAAGCCGGGGAGATCTATCGTGCGATGGCAGTGAACATCGCCAAACGGATCGGAAGCCTCGCGCCTGTCGTGCGCGGCAGACTCGACGCCGTGATCCTCACAGGAGGGATCGCCCGCTCAAAGAAGATGACGTCGATGATCTCCGAATACGTGTCCTATCTTGCGCCCGTCGTAATCTATCCGGGCGAAAATGAGATGTACGCGCTGGCACTGGGAGGACTTCGAATCCTGCGCGGCGAGGAAACCTGCAATACCTTCGTGCATGAGCCGTGAAAGGCTGACTGAGGTGGCTGACAGCAATTTCTTTTTAAATATGTATAAAACAGGTTGAAATCTTTGTACTGATGTGTTTTAATAAGGCGCAAAGGGCACGGAGGACGTGTCTTGAGGCGCGTCGGTAAGGTCCAGAGGGCCTGAAAAAAGGCGAAGCCGTGACGGAGGGAGCATCCCCTCGGTCACGTCTTTGCATTTCACGGGAAGCAGTCGGGAGAGACAAAAGATGGCGGAGCACATCACGTCCAGAAAAAACAGGCTGATCGTCCACCTGCGCGCTTTGGGCGCGGATCGCGCCTACCGGCGCGAGGCGGGCGTCTATCTGTGTGACGGTGAGAAGCTGCTCCGTGAGGCGCTGAGCAGCGGCGCACAGGTGTGTGACGTCCTGTGCGCGAGTATGCCGGTAACGCCGCTGCCGGACTCTGTCACGGTGTACACGGCGCCGGAGGAACTGCTGGCATATGTCTCGCCGCTGAAAAACAGCCGCGGTCCGCTGTTTACGGTGCGCGTCGCGCCGTCGACGGACGCGCCGGTCCGCAGCGCGGTTCTGCTGGAAAACGTGCAGGATCCCGGAAATATCGGCACGGTGATCCGTACGGCGAACGCTTTCGGCATCGATGCCGTCGTTCTGACGGGGGATTGTGCAGATCCCTATAATTTCAAGACCGTGCGCGCCGCAATGGGCGCTCTGTTCCGGCAGCGCGTGGTCGAGACAGGGGTACGCGAGGCGGTCGAGATGCTGCACGGGAGCGGACTGAAGCTCTACGGCGCCGCGCTGTCTGCTCAGGCGAAGGATATACGGCAGACGGATATTCGAGGGGCGGCCGTGGCCGTGGGCAGCGAGGGGCACGGGCTCAGTGAGGAGATCCTGAGACTGTGCGACGGCGAGATCATCATCCCGATGCTTCCGCACAGCGAATCGCTCAACGCCGCCGTTGCCGCATCCGTACTGATGTGGGAAATGAGCAGGGACAGACTGACGTTTCCAGACTGAAATCCCGGCGTGCTGAGCCGGCAATGAAGCCGGCTGCCTGGAATGGAAATACACTGCCACGCGCCGGCTGCGTGTGCGCAGAATGAAGCATAGACGAGAAATTACAACACAAGGTAGGAGCATTTACATGGCAAAGACAAAGACGGACCTGGTCATTGTGGAATCGCCCGCGAAGGCACGGACAATTGAGAAGTATCTGGGCAGCGGTTATCGCGTGACGGCGTCGATGGGGCATCTGCGCGATCTGCCGAAGAGTACGATGGGCGTTGACCTCGAGCACGACTTCACTCC
>JAFYCC010000028.1 GCA_017539885.1 Oscillospiraceae bacterium | reverse complement strand
TTGCGCGAGATCACCCGCCGTCTGGAGGGATCGAAGAAATGAGGCGGCAGTATAAAGGCCGTTCCGACTCGCTTGTAAAGAGTGCCGAAGGCGAGCAGGGCTTCTGGCCGTCCTATGCCGACATGATGAGCGCAGTGGCGCTTATCCTGTTTTTCCTGATGCTGCTGAGTTATATCCAGAACCTGATCACCGGTAATGATCTGCGCAGCACGCAGGCCGCGCTGGATGAGACTCGCATCACGCTTGCCGATACCGAGGACGTGCTTGCTCTGACACTTTGCGAAGTCGAGGATGCCGAAGACGATCTGGCCAAGATAACGATCGATCTTGACGAAGCAAAACTGCTGCTGGCGCAGCAGCAGGAAGAACTGGCAGCGCAGGATCAGCTTCTGGAAGACCAGCGTGCGCTGATCGGTGAGCAGGAGGATTACATGAAAGCTGCCAGCGAGGAACTGCTCGCCATGCGCAGCCAGATGCAGACGATCGCTGTGCTCCGTCTGAGCATACTTGAACAGATCCGTGACAGCATGGTCAGCGTAATGGGCGGCGATGCCGGCAAGGTCAGCATCGGCTCTAACGGCAACATCATCCTCAGCGAAGGCGTTCTGTTCGACTGGGGCTCTTCAGAAATCAAAGCGGAGGCTGCTCCCGCGCTGTCCCAGCTGATCGAAGTATTCTCTAAGTTTCTATCGGACGATGAAAACGCGAAATATGTCGACAGCATCGTGATCTCCGGTCATACGGATTCCTCAGGCACGGATCAGAGAAACCGCGTACTCTCCACAGATCGCGCAAACGCCGTTTTAAGCTACCTTCTGGACAATGACGACGGACGGCTGGACAGATTTGACAGCTTCTTCTGCGCGGCGGGATACGGAAAGACACGCCCCGTAGCAAGCAACGCAACAGAGGCAGGACGCGCTGCGAACCGGCGCATCGAGATCTCCATCATTCTCCGTGACGACACGGTCATGGATATCGTAGAGAGCTATCTCGACATAGACATGCCGACATCTCCGTAACTTGTTTCTTTACAGCAGCCGGCCGGCGGAAATCATTCCGCCGGCCGGTATAATACTCTCTTATTCGATTTTTACTTGATGTAGCTGACTTCGATCCTCTGTTCGTCCGCCTTGACCTTGGGGAACTCCTTGGCCTCGTACCCGAGAGCAACAGTTCCGAGGCAAGTGAATCCTTCCTGGAAGCCGAGCCTGCTGATCAGTTCAGGCTCGCCGTTGATGCCGTACATGGCCATCCAAAGATAAACGCTGTCGATCCCCAAATCTGCAGCCGCTACCATCATGTTCTGGATAACGCAGCCGGCGTTCGTATATTCTATGCTCGGAAGGATGCTCTCCTTTGAAGCAAGCACGACAAGCGTAGGCGCTCCGTAAAGCGGATGCGAACCGGGACGGCGCTTTGCCGATGCCTCATCGATGGCCTGCAGAAGCGACGGCTCCTGCACGGCGATGAGTTTCATGCTCTTGAAATCTCCTCCGCCGACTGCGGCCTGCCCGCCGGCGAAAAGTATCGCTTCCAGATCTGCTTCGCTGATCTGTCTGTCCGTAAAGGCGCGTGTCGAGTGTCTGGCTTTGATCGCATCCATTGTGTTCATAAAGATTCCTCCTCTTAGCTGTGGCGCTGCTCAGTTTTTCAGCGCGTCAGATTCCAATGCGTCTCCTTCGTCGTATCCAGAATGACAGTTCCCTGCGCATATGCGTTTCGAAGCGCTATTAAGCGTTCCACAACCGTCCTGTCCTCCCAGAAATGCATCGGGAAGACGAAAGACGCATGACACATGGACAGAAACGACGTCATGCCTTTCGCATAATTCTTCTCCAGCCGATCGTCTAATACGACAAATGCTGCGTCGATGTGTTCATTGGCGAGCTTTCCGATCTCGCTCCGGAAGGTTGTCTCCTGCTCCCTAAGCCATTCAGGATCCTCCCCCTCCCAGTCCCACCAGTTCAGGTCGCCTGCGTGGAACAGCGTTTCCTCTGAAGTTCTGATGAAGAACGCAACGCCCTCGTCGGTGGACAGAAGTGTCCGCACTGTTCCCAATCCGTCGACCTCATACGACTTGTCCGCGTCCGCATACAGGACATCAGCGGTCTCAGGTACTCGCGCATTTCCGCGAAGATCAAAGGACAGAATGTATTTCACGTCCCGCTGGGCAACTGAAAGCGAAAAAATGTGCGGATTGAAATGGTCGCCGTGCGCATGGCTTACGAAGACGAAAAGAGGTTTATCGACTGGTTTGGCATCGACAAGAGATAGGTCACCCCGGAAATAGTCGAACAGCATCACAGCCTTTTCAGTCTCTGCGAGAAAGCCGCTGTGTCCGAGATAGTCAATCGTGAGGCTCATTATTCAGATATAGGCTGCCGCGGAGAGTGCCGCTGAAGTTGCGGTCTTCACATTGCCATCACCAACGAGGCAGTCTCCGATAAGGAAAGCGTTCGTTCCCTGCGCGGTCAGGCGAAGCGCGTTCGCCTCATCCCATTTTGCTTTCATGCCGACTGCAAGCAGAACCGTATCAGCAGGTATGCGCACGAGTTCCCCTGTCTTGACAAGCTCGCAGACGACTTCCGTATCCGTGATCTCCACGAGCCTGTGCCCGAGACGAACGTCAACGCCGTCGGCATTCAGCCGGTTGGTCAGTTCCATCGCGAGAGCTCCTGCCGTACGGAAAAGGCCGGAGAAATCTTCAAGAAGGTCGATCAGGATAACGTCCTTGCCTCTCTCACGCAGATCGATCGCAGCTTCCGCGCCAACACTTCCGGCGCCAACGATCAACACCTTCTGTCCGCACGGCTTCTCCCCCGCCTCAACTTCAG
This sequence comes from Oscillospiraceae bacterium, assembly GCA_017539885.1. The sequence goes on along the minus strand of JAFYCC010000028.1, from coordinate 2,668 downwards.
GTGCCCAGCTGACATGCGGCAGCGTAACTCCTGGAACTCTCGGGACGATGGGTTCCGAACCGACCGCGACAAGCACCGCGTCGTAATTCTCTTTCTCCAGCATCTCAGGCGTGGCCTCAGTATTGAGAAGGATGCGGGCGCCGCACTTGTTTGCCTGACACTGCAGATAATGCAGATAGTCCGTCAGATCCTGCTTGAATGAAGGAATCACGCCGTAATTGAGCATACCGCCAAGTCTGTCGCTTTTCTCATAAAGCGTCACGTCGTGACCGCGCTCTCGCAGGATCATGGCCGCGTTGATACCGGCCGGTCCGCCGCCTACAACGGCGACACGGCGCTTCACGTCTGCCTTCTGCACTTTCCCAAGCGGGAACTCCCGCTCTCTGCCGAGGAACGGATTGACGGCGCAGGAGATCACACGGTTCTCCTTGCCGGCGCAGCGCTGGCAGCGCAGACAGGGGCGATGATCCTCCTCTCGTCCTTCGGCAAATTTCCGCGGCATATCTGGATCTGCAAGCAGCGGACGGCACATTGAGACAAAATCCGCCTTGCCGGAGGCGATGATCTCCTCGGCCCGTGCGATGCTCATAATGCTGCCTACGGTATTGACGAGCAGATTCGGGAATTCCTTCTTGATGGATGCTGCATAATGCACGTTGAACTCCCGGTCCATCATGCTGTTCTGCCACCAGTTGCGCATATATGCGAAATCGCCATGCACGCCTGCAGATACATGGAGGATGTCTATCTTATCCTGAAACAGCGCGATATAGCGGAGCGTCTCGTCATAGCTCATGCCGCCGGGAATGATTTCATCGGCGGAAACACGCGCCTCAATGACGAAATCCTCACCGCAAAGCTCGCGGACACGGTCAAGCACCTCAAGCGTGAAGCGAGCGCGGTTTTCAAGGCTGCCGCCATATTCATCCGTACGCTGATTGTACAAGGGGCTGGCGAACTGACTGATAAGGTTTGCGTGACCGCAGTGGATCATGCACATGCGCATGCCCGCTTTTTTCGCGCGCAGCGCGGCCTGTCCGAATTTCTCCACGGTCTCGTGGATATGTTCCACAGTCATCTCGATTGTTTTCAGCGGCTCACGGCCCATCTGACGCGCGCTCATGAGTTCCCAGGAAGAATAGTACGCGCTGGGAGCGTAGGCTGGCTTCCCTGTGCGGGCGAACTGACTGTCCTTGCCGCCGTGGTTGATCTCCAGTGAGGCATGCGCTCCGAAGCCCTCGCACATCAGAGCGAACTTGCTGAGCGGATAGATGCAGTCGTCGCTGCTCAGGTCGAGCTGCAGTTCCTCATTCATGCACTCGTTGATATCCACCATAACGTTTCCGACACTGAGGATAGCGGCGCCGCCGTAGGCAATGCTGCGGTTGAGATCGACAAACGCATCCGTGACAAGATGATCCGGGCTGCACAGGTTCAGAGACGGAGGCGCGAGTTCGATACGGTTTTTGAAATCAATGCCGCGGATGCGGATCGGGGAAAACACATGCGGATAACGGATAGACATGGTAGGACTCCTTTCTGTCTGGGCGTTCATGCCACCTGGCTGTGCGGCTTTCGAAAAAGCAGAACTATGTTTATCATTTTAACGATAACCATCTGCCAAGTCAAGGCGCAGTTATACGCCGTATTGCCTTACGCAGCAGGTTCAGCATCCGTGCGTACGAAGATAGTTTAACACGAGCCTGAAGCTCTCTCCGGTAAGATGAAGTCCGTCACCGTTTGTGTAGCTGTCCGGAAGCGCGCCGTTTTCATTCCGCAGAGCGCTCGCACTGTCAAGGAAACTGACGCCGCAGTTGATGGCAATCTCACGCACCCAGCCGTTCGCAGCGGTAATCTTCTGATTGTTTATACCGTTCCTTTTCGCTTCATAGCCCACCGTAACCGGATAGATGGAGTTGAGCACTATCTTTGTGGAGGGACTGACCTCCTGTATCTTAAGAACAAGTGAGGTGTAGCTCTGCTTGAAGTAGTCTTCGCTCATGAAGCTCACGCCGTTAACACCGAGCGTGATACAAATATACTCAGGCTGCGTCAGCTCCAGCAGATCTACCAGTTTGAGTTCCTGCCCTGTCTGCGGGTAAACGATATTAACATAGCTCCACTGGTCGAGCGTCAGTGTGCCGTTGGCCGGAGTCCAAACCTGTTCAGGCGGCACGAGATCGGTGTAACCGTTTCTGTAATAGTAGCCGAGTCCGTAGGTCGTACTGTCTCCAAGGAAAACGAATTTGTCCAAATACTCGCGCCCCATGTCAGCGGAAAGCGGAACAGTTGATGCATCCTGCTGTTGTGCCGCCGGTGTCGGGGTCGGTATTGGTGTTGGCGTCGGCGTAGGTGTAGGTGTCGCCGTTGGTGTTGGTGTTGGTGTTGGCGTTGGGGTCGGAGTCGAGGTCGCCTCCGGTGTCACGCTTGGTTTCGGAGTAGCGCTCGGCTCAGGTGTGGCACTCGGTTCAGGCGTCGCGCTCGGTTCAGGCGTCGCGCTCGGTTCATGTGTGGCGCTCGGCACCGGCGTTACGCTCGGCTCCGGTGTAGCACTCGGTTCAGGCGTCGCGCTCGGCTCCGGCGTCGCGCTCGGCTCCGGCGTCGCGCTCGGCTCCGGCGTCGCACTCGGTTCAGGCGTCGCGCTCGGCTCAGGTGTAGCACTTGGCTC
>JAFYCC010000027.1 GCA_017539885.1 Oscillospiraceae bacterium | reverse complement strand
GTCGATCTCGTCGATGAACACGATCGCCGGGGCGACCTTCTTGGCCTCGTTGAACAGATCGCGCACGCGGGAAGCGCCCACGCCCACGTACAGCTCCACGAAGTCGGAGCCGGAGATGGAGAGGAACTGCACGCCGGCTTCGCCCGCGACGGCCTTGGCCAGCAGCGTTTTGCCGGTGCCCGGAGGGCCGACGAGCAGCACGCCCTTGGGGATGCGCGCGCCCATGGCCGTGAAGGCGGACGGCTTTTTCAGGAACTGGACCACCTCGGCCAGTTCCTCCTTCTCCTCGTCGCATCCGGCGACATCCGCGAATGTGACTTTTTTCTTTTCGTCCGAGCCGAGACGCACGCGCGCCTTGCCGAACTTCATCGCGCCGCCTGCGCCGCCGCCCTGCGCGCGGTTCATCATCACGAACCAGAGTACGCCGAAGACAACGATGATGCCCAGATAGGGCAGGAAGCTGATCCACCACGGCAGTTCGCCGCTGGAATCGTAGTCGTAGTCGCGGATGATCCCGCGCCCGGCCTGATCAGCGACCATTTCCTCGGTATCTTCCTTGAAAAACTGTACGGACAGGAGCTTGTGCGTCACCGTCGTCATCCCCTCGTAGGGCTCGTAGAGCTCCATGGTCAGGGTGCCGTCGGTCTCGACGACGAACTCTTTGACGTTCTCGTCCTCGATCAGCTTGAGCGCCTGATAATAGGTCACCTTGGTACTGGTCTTCCCGCCGCGGGTAAGAGTGAAGATCGTGGCGAGCAGCACGATGAGGATCAGCACGTAAAAGCCGACCTCTCGCATACGGGTTGGTCTTTGCTTCAAGTTTCAATCACGTCCTTTGACTGGGATAGCGGTTTGGTCTGCACGGGACGCCCGCGTCATTCATTCTCATAGACACGGGGCTTGAGTATCCCGATATACGGCAGGTTGCGGTATTTCTCCGCGTAGTCGAGGCCGTAGCCGACGACGAAAGCGTCCGGGATCTCGAAGCCAACGTAGTCCGGCTTCACGTCCGCCTTTCGACGGGCAGGCTTGTCGAGCAGCGTCACGAGCGAGATGGACGCCGGCTTGCGCTGCTGCAGATATTTGGTCAGGTAGCTCAGGGTCAGGCCGCTGTCGAGGATGTCCTCGACCATGATGATGTGCTTGCCCTCGACATCCGCGCTCAGATCCTTGTTGATCTTCACCGCGCCGGTGGACGTGCTCTTGTTGCCGTAAGAGGACACGGCCATGAAGTCCACGCTGCAGTTGAGCTCCACGTGGCGCATCAGGTCGGCAATGAAGATGAAGCTGCCCTTGAGCACGCCCACGAACACCGGTTCCTTTCCCGCGAAGTCGCGGGTGATCTCTCCGGCGATGCGCGAAACGCACTCCTCGAGCTGCTCCTCGGAAAACAGTACGGACTCAATGTCGTTTTTCATCATAATACGCGCAGGATACCCCCGCCTCTGCAGGCGGGGGAGGAATGCGCTTCCTCCTTGTACCGTAATAAACCTTGCCCGAACCTTCTTCCGTTCGGTAACCTGTTGAGCATAAACGATCAGAAAAGCAGCAGAGACCACTGTCGCTGCCCCGTCCGCTGTGCTCGAATTCTGCCATGT
>JAFYCC010000026.1 GCA_017539885.1 Oscillospiraceae bacterium | reverse complement strand
CGGCAGGACTATATCCGAACCGCACGAGCCAAGGGTCTCGCTGAGGGCACGATTATCCGCCGTCACGCATTGAAAAACGCACTGATTCCCATCATCACCATCGTTGGTATGCAGTTGGGAATGATTATGGGTGGCTCCGTAATCGTTGAGACAATTTTCAACATTCCCGGCATCGGACTATATATGATGAACGGTATAACGGCACGCGACTATCCAGTAATCAACGGAACCGTACTCATCATGTCCATGTGCATCTGTGTGATGAACCTCGTCGTAGACTTGGCCTATGCCTATGTCGACCCACGCATCAAAGCGCAGTTCGTAAGTGGGAAAAGCCGCAGGAAGCTCGCCAAGCAGTTGGAGAAAGAGGAGGTGACCGCAGCTTGAAGTCACGTTTCACAAGTAAGCGGCGCGAAGAAGATATCGAAACGTTGGAAAGCAGCGTTCGCAAGCACAGTCAGTGGGGTGATGTCGTTCGTCGGCTGCTACGCAACAGACTTGCAATGGTCGGCCTCGTCATCTGCGTTCTGATTGTGTTCTCCGCCATTTTCGCGAACATCCTCACTCCATATGATTACTCTCTGCAGGACTTTGATATTCGCCTGCAATTCCCTAACCGGCTGCATCCTCTTGGAACAGACAACTTTGGCCGTGATCTTCTCGCAAGGATACTTTACGGAGGTCGCATCTCCCTGTTGGTAGCTCTTTTGGCCGTATGCATCTCTATGGTCACCGGCGCACTCCTCGGCGCTGTCGCTGGCTACTTTGGCGGTACCTGCGAGTTGATTATCATGCGAGTTATGGACGTCCTTATGGCCATCCCTAGCCTGCTTATGGCTGTTGCCATCTCCTCGGCGCTAGGCAGTGGAATATTTAATACGGCGCTGGCCTGCGCTGTGAGCGGGATACCCTCTTCTACTCGGATCCTTCGTGCAACAATTCTTTCCATCCGAGAACAGGAATTTGTAGAGGCAGCAAAAGCCACCGGTTCCTCCAACGCGAGGATTATATTCGTGCACATCCTTCCGAACACTCTCGCGCCGCTTATCGTCGACGCTACACTTCGCATAGGCGGCACAATAATGGCGATTTCAGGCCTTTCCTTCGTTGGGCTTGGCGTCCAACCCCCAACGCCTGAGTGGGGTTCCATCCTAGCGACCTCCCGTGAATACATTCGTGACTTCTATCCGCTCGTTGTCTTCCCGGGAATCATGATTATGCTGACTCTGTTTGGTTTCAACCTCCTCGGCGACGGCATCCGTGATGCCCTCGACCCGAAGCTGAAGCAGTAGTAGGAGGCCGAGTATGAGCTTATTGGAAATCAAAGGTCTGCACATTCACTACATTACCATGGACGGCATCGTTAAAGCCGTTAATGGTATTGATCTCAACATTGACAAAGGTGAGACGCTCGGACTTGTCGGCGAGACTGGCGCAGGCAAAACGACGACTGCGCTCGGCATCATGCGTCTGATACCCGATCCACCCGGAAAGATTATTGAAGGAAGTATCCGTTTCAACGGGCGCGAGATTCTGGAAATGAATGATGGTGAATTGCGGAAACTTCGTGGAAATGAGATATCCATGATTTTTCAGGATCCGATGACCTCTCTCAATCCGATAATGACCGTAGGCGATCAGATAATGGAGGTCATTCATCTCCACGGGAATCTCTCACGCACTGTTGCCATGCGCAAAGCACTGGAAATGCTAGAGATGGTCGGCATTCCTGCTGAGCGTTCTGTCGACTATCCCCATCAGTTTTCCGGTGGCATGAAGCAGCGTGTTGTCATTGCTATTGCGCTGGCCTGCAATCCAGCCCTTCTGATTGCGGACGAGCCAACGACAGCGCTGGACGTGACCATCCAGGCGCAGGTGCTTGAAATGATTAACGACCTCAAATCCAGAATCAACACCTCCGTTTTGCTGATCACACATGATCTTGGCATTGTCGCGGAAAGTTGCGACAAGGTTGCCATTATGTATGCTGGCGAAATCGTTGAGTACGGAAGTGTGGAGCGGATCTTCCACAACGTCAGTCATCCCTACACCAAGGGCTTGTTCGGCTCCTTGCCAAGCCTTGATAAAGACGTCCACAGACTCACGCCCATTGAAGGCCTAATGCCTGACCCGAGTCGTCTCCCCAATGGGTGCAAGTTCCATCCTCGCTGTCCGAACGCCACCGCGGCATGCGCGCAGCGAGAGCCTGCCTACACAGAGCTTGAGCCGGGGCACTTCGTGCGTTGTCTAGAATTCGAAAAGGGGGGCGTGGAAAGTGAGTGAACTGCTCAGAGTCGAGCACCTGAAGAAATACTTTAAGGTTCCCTCCGGCTTTCTACACGCGGTGGACGACGTCAACTTCACCATAGATCGTGGCAAAACGCTCGGGGTTGTCGGCGAGAGCGGTTGCGGTAAGTCCACCCTCGGTCGCGTTGTTCTTGGTTTGCTTGATGCGACTGACGGCAGCGTCTTCTACGATGGAGCGGACATCACGCATGCGAAGGGGCAGCAACGGCAGGAGCTTCGCAAGGAAATGCAGATTATCTTTCAAGATCCCTTTTCCTCGCTCAATCCACGCCTTTGCGTAGCAGAGCTAATCGCCGATCCTTTAAAAACCTACCGTCTGTGTCGCTCGAAAAAGGAACGTGAGGAACGCGTTTTCGAGTTGATGGATCTTGTCGGCCTTGCCCGCCGCTTCGCCTATTCCTATCCTCATGAACTTGACGGGGGGCGCCGGCAGCGTATCGGCGTTGCCCGTGCGCTCGCTCTCAACCCCAAGTTCATCGTGTGTGACGAGCCGGTCTCCGCGCTGGATGTGTCCATTCAGGCGCAAATTCTCAACCTTCTTCAAGATTTGCAGGAACAGCGCGGCCTAACCTACATATTCATCACCCACGATCTTTCAGTAGTCAAGCATATCTCAAACGACATTCTTGTCATGTATGTCGGCTCCATGGTGGAAAAATGTGAATCAAAGGAGCTTTTTCGGCATCCTCTTCATCCTTATACCAAGGGTCTGCTCTCCGCTATTCCCGTGCCAAGCATCGACTATCAGAAAAAGAGGATCATCATGCAGGGCGAACTGACAAGCCCAATCAACCCGAAGCCGGGATGCCGGTTTGCTGCAAGATGTCCTTACCGAACGGAAAAATGCACCAGCGAATACCCGACTTATGAGGAAGTCCTCCCCCAGCACTTTGTAGCGTGCCACAATGTTAGAGAAATCAATGCGCTCTAAACGAAACACACGAGTGAGCGCAGCAGCCTCTCTTTTGGGGCTATGTATACTTCTGTCATTGGTGCTTGTCTCCCCCGTTGCTGCATGGCAAGATGGTATGACCGTTGGTACGGTTTCAGAGCGGCTGAGCGCCTTTGAAGGGCTCACACGAGAAACGATGCTCGACGCGAATACGCGTCAGACCTCACTCGGCGCCGCCGTTGCAGATTCACTTTGCAGAGCTACTGGCGCTGAGCTTGCTATCGTAAACGGAGGAGATCTGTACTTCAATCTGCCCGCCGGTGAAGTTACATGGGAGGATGTGCGCGCCGTATTCGCGGAGGATCGGCAGCTCGCAGTGGCCGAGGTTTCGCCCAAGCAGCTTGCCGTTATTCTAGAATCTGCCCTGTCGCATATAGCTCTTGCCGAGGATGAATCCATTATCCGTCAGGGGGCTCACGGTGCCTTCCCGCAGGTGTCTGGATTCACGCTTGTTTATGATGTATCAGCTCCGCCGGGCAAAAGGCTTCAGTCAATCGCGCTCACAAGTGGTCATCAGCTAAGCCTTTCTGATGACGAGACTCGCTTGACGTTGGCTGCGACGGTGTTCATGTTCGAGGGCGGATACGATATGCCTCCAGTGGCATATACACGTGTTGACACAACACTTGCCATCGCCTTTGCTGATGCTATTGCTGCAGGATTGCAGCCTGGTTACGACTCTGCCGGTGAGCGTGTAAGATCAATAGGCTCACGAGACACCCGCCCATTCGCCCAGCTGTCGCGCGGCTCAATTCTCATATGCACAGCATTGCTCATCGGGATTATACTGGCTGCTCGTGGCCGTCTTTCAGAAATTGGGCTCTTTAAGAAGCCCGGTGAGCGTTGAACACGTTCCGCTTTTTACGATTCTACTTTATATTTCAAAACGCCCCAGCGTCTTTCCACGAAGACGCTGAGGCGTTTCTCAATTGTATTGTTCAGCCGTTGACGACGTTGATCGGAGCTTCTCCCCTCTCCACACGCATGAAATTCTCGATAGCGCCATGGAGCATGCGGATAAAGGCCTCATCCGTCTTTCCGCCGACGTGCGGCGTCAGCGTGAGCCGGGCGGCGGCCTGCGGGGAAAGCCTGCGAAGCGGGTGGTCATCCGGCATCGGTTCCGGTGCGACGGTATCCAGCGCCGCGCCGTAGATGATTCCCTGCTCGAGCGCCTCCGCCAGATCCTCATTGACGACGATCTCGCCGCGGGATGTGTTCACCAGCAGTGCCGTCGGCTTCATCTCGCGAAGGGTCTTCGCGTTGATCATGCCTTCGGTGGTCGGCAGGACCGGCACGTGCAGGCTGATGATGTCGCAGCTGCGCAACAGTTCATCCTGCTCCATGTACTCAGCGCGGAGCTCCTGCTCCACCTCCGGCGTCGGCCTGAAGGCATCGTAGTAGCAGACCTTGCATCCGAAGGCGTTCAGGCGCACGGCAACTTCACGGCCGATCGCGCCGAAGCCGACCAGACCGACGCGCCGTCCGAACAGTTCATGCTCTCCCTGTGCCAGATAAGCTGCCTCGGTCTCGCGGTAGCCCAGCGTCTTGATCTGCAGATCGGCAAGCGCCGTGCGACGCAGTCCGGCCAGCATCAGTCCGACGGTGTGCTCAGCGACGGCGACATTGTTGACCGCGCGGTTGTTGCACACGGGCACGCCGCGCTCTTTGGCCGCGGCGAGATCCACCTTGTTGAAGCCGACGCCCTCGGTATGGATCAGCTTCAGTCCGGGGATGCCGCGGATGAGTTCCGCGGAGCAGACGTCCACGGAGCCGACCAGCAGATAGTCGGCGTCCCGCGCACTGTCAAGGATGCGCTCGTCCGTCAGCGGCGGCTCAACGAAGCGGACAGTCCATCCCTCGGGAAAGGATACGCCGAAGCGCTCGAAACGAGCGGCAGGAACTGTAGTGCATACGACAGGCATGGACGGCCTCCTCACAGCTGCATGCCGGCGTTCAGCGCGGCGACATTGACGTCCTTCGCCTTCGCGGGAACGTTTGAAGCGACGATCTTCGCCCAGTCGGCCTTGTCCGCGAGGCCGAGAGCCTTGACGAGGACGCCGAGCAGATAGATGTTCTGCGCTCTTGGCTCGCCGAGAGCCGCGGCATTCTTGTATGCCTCGACGACGGTCACATCCACGCCTGCTGCCTTGAGCGCTTCGGGCGCATCGTGGATATACTGCGCGCCGCCCGAGAGCACGGAGACCGGCAGGATCTCATAGCTGTCCATGAAGAGCTTGCCGCCCTTTTTCAGGAAAGGCAGCACGCGCACGGCCTCGGCCTTCTCGAATGCGACGAGAATATCGGCCTCTCCCTCTCCGATGGTGGGAGAATACACCTTCTCGCCGAAACGGATCTGCGTGGTAACGCTGCCCCCGCGCTGGCTCATGCCGTGGATCTCGCTCATCTTGATGTCATAGCCCATCTCGGCCAGACCGGTCGTCAGGATCTTGGACATGAGGATGGTGCCCTGTCCGCCGACGCCAACAAGCAGAATATTCTTCGTCATCTTATTCACCGACCTTCCTGATCGCGTCAAATTTGCAGACCTGCATGCACAGGCCGCAGGCCGTGCAGTTGACGGTATCGACGATCTTCGCCGTCTTATCGAAGGCGATCGCCGGGCAGCTGATCTTCATGCAGCTCTTGCAGCTCTTGCACTTGGTCTCGTCGACCTCGCAGTACTTGCCCGCACTGGCCTTGGCAACTTCCTTGATGAGTGCGCAGGGACGCTTTGTGACGATGACGAAGGGTCCCTCGGCGGCGATGCCGTCCTCGAGCGCCTTGTCCATCGCGGTCTGATCGATCGGATCGACCACTCGGATGTGATCCTCGTCAAAGCCGCAGGCGCGGATGAGCGCCAGGATATCGATGGGCGTCTTCGACTCGCCCATGAGGTTTTTCACGGTGCCGGGGTTGTCCTGATGTCCGGTCATTGCGGTGATGGAGTTGTCCAGCACGCAGGCGATGACGTTCATGCCGGAGCAGGCGACGTCTATCAGAGAGGTCAGTCCGGAGTGGAAGAAAGTGGAATCTCCGAGCATGCCCAGAGCCTTGCGGCTGTCGCCCTGCAGTTCAAGCGCCTTTGCAAGTCCGATGATGGAGGAGATGCCCGCGCCCATGCAGATGGAATAATCGAAGCCGTTGAGCGGGGCGTTCGAGCCCAGCGCGTAGCAGCCGATGTCGCCGACAGGAACGATCTTCTTGAGCTTTCTGCTCACCGCGTAGAAGAAGCCGCGATGCGGGCAGCCTGCGCAGAGGACAGGCGGACGCGGAGGCGCGACGGCGTCTGCAGTGTAGCCGGTCTCGGTCGCCTCGCCGGTCAGTGCGGCGCGGATGATCTGCGGATTGAGCTCTCCGCAGCCGGGGATCTTGTCCTTGCCGATGCAGTCAAAGCCCAGACGGCGTACGGCATCTTCCAGATAAGGATCAAGTTCCTCAATCACGTAGAGTGTCTCATAGTCTGCTGCAAAGGTCTTGATCAGGCGGTTCGGCAGCGGGTAGGTCAGGCCGAGCTTCAGATAGTCGGCATCCTTCCCGAAGACCTCATGGGCGTACTGGGCGGCAATGCCGGAGGTGATCACGCCGACCTTGGAGCCGTTCTTCTCCACGGTGTTGAAGGGGCAGTCATTGGCATACTCCTCCATCTCCGCGAGCGACTTCACGCGCGCGACGTGACGCGTGCGGGCGACGGCGGGCAGCAGCGCGAACTTCTCAGGTCTGCGCTCATAGGGCTTCACGCCGACGTTCTCACGTTCACCGGTCTGCACGAGGCTCTTGGAGTGGCAAACGCGGGTTGTCATGCGCAGCAGCATCGGGATGTCGAAGCGCTCGCTCAGCTCAAAGGCTGCCTTCGTGTAGTCCAGGCACTCCTGAGAGTCGGAGGGCTCGAGCATGCCGATCTTGGCGTGGGGCGCGTACAGACGGTTGTCCTGCTCGTTCTGTGAACTGTGGCAGCCCGGGTCGTCCGCGCAGACGATGACCAGTCCGCCGTTGACGCCGGCGTAGGCCATCGTAAAGATGGGGTCGGTAGCCACGTTCATGCCCACATGCTTCATCGCGCACAGAGCGCGCGCACCGCCGATGGACGCTCCGGATACGAGCTCCGCCGCGACCTTCTCGTTGCAGGACCACTCGCAGTAGATGTCGCTCTTGTAAAGGGCGACGTTTTCGAGGATCTCCGTGCTCGGGGTGCCGGGATAAGCGGCGGCCACAGTGCAGCCGGCCTCATAGGCGCCTCTTGCGACGGCCTCGTTTCCGCTGAAAATTGTCTTACTCATTGCCTCCACCTTTCGTCTAAATCAGATTTGTTCTCCTCTGTTCCTTCCATGGGCATCTGTGTTTCTCTATCCGTGTTCCTCCCCGTTCTCCCCTAACGAGTTCCTCCGTTCATTTGGGCAGAACTGGTCTTACCAGTATAATAGGCCATTCCCTTCATTCTGTCAAGATTAGTATTGAAATCTTTTGAAAATCATGTTATTTTGTTATCAATAAAAACGCAGAAAGGTTACCCGCATGACGACTTCATTCGACAATCTGGATCTCGAGCCGGTAAAGACGGTACGCGCCAGCGAGGCGATCTACGAACAGATCAAGTCAAGGATCCTATCCGGTGCGCTCCGGCCCGGCGACCGGCTGCCCTCCGAGCGGCAGCTGATGGAGATGCTCGGCCGCAGCCGCCCTACGATCCGGGAGGCGCTGCGCATGCTCGAGCGTGACGGTTTTCTGCGCATCTCCCCGGGCGCGCACGGCGCCATCGTGCAGAAATTCGACACGGCAAACATCGAGCAGCCGCTCGAGACCATGCTGCGGATCGGTGAAGTGACCATCACGGAATTATACGAATTCCGCATGCAGTGTGAATGCACCATTGCCGGCTGGGCGGCACAGCGCCGAGGCGAGACGGACATTCAGCAGCTCGGCACACTGATCGCAGATGCCGAGCTGCTGCTAGCAAAAAAGGACTACTCAGGTTTCCTGCTGATGGACGCCTCATTCCACCAGAGTCTTGCAAAAGCCTCGAAAAACGAGGTCGCCTGTATCATCACGGGTGTTTTCCAGACGATCACTGAACGTTTTCTCACACCTGCGCTGGAACGGAAGTCCCCCGCCGCGCTGAAGAAGACCTGCCAGAGCATGCTGGACGGGCATCGGGAGATCGTTCTTGCTGTGGAGGCAGGCGACGAGGGCCGGGCACGGCAGGCCATGGTCGCCCACCTCGATGCATTCAGTTCAGAGTTCGAGTGTGCGGCGCGCTGAGTCTGCTCATGGCGTTTAAACAGAACAGATTGTGGTTTTTCAGCCCGGGATTGTATATTTTATATACGTTTATTGTTTCTTATAATGTTTATATGGAATCACGCGCGGGCCGGAATCGGCACGCAGAACAAAGAATCTGAACGTAAATGGAGGACATGCTTATGAAAAAGATCGAAACCGAGCTTGCCATCGTAGCCGCCGGTCCTGCCGGGCTGTGCGCCGCAGTCGCCGCCGCTGAGGCCGGCATCGAGGTCGTCGTATTTGAGAAGGCCAATGTCCCCGGCGGCACCGCCAACATGGGCATGGGCCCCTTCGGCGTTGAAAGCCGTGTGCAGGAGCGTGCGATGATCAGCCTCACCAAGGAAGAGGTTTTCCGCCGCTTTATGGACTACGTCCACTGGCAGGCTGACGCCAACCTGATCCATGACTACATCTGGAAGAGCGGCGACACGATCAACTGGCTGGAGGATATGGGCGTCCGGTTTGCCGGCGCTCAGAAAAACTTCCCTGACTCGGAAGCGACCTGGCACGTCGTGCAGCCTGCCGACGGCTCCCGTCCCGGCGCGCGATCCGCCTCCACTATGAACCGCGTCCTGTTTGAGCGCGCGGAGGAGCTCGGCGTCAAATTCTACTTCAGCACCCCCGTGTACAAACTGCTGGCCGACGGTCTGCAGATTAAGGGACTCCTCGCCCGGGACAACGACGGCGAGGAATATGAAGTCTCGGCTCTGGCCGTGATCGTCGCAACAGGCGGCTTCGGCACGAGCCATGAGATGGTCAGGGAGTATACCGGCTACGAGCTTGAAAAGAACATGTTCGACTTCATGGTGCCCGGTATCGTCGGCGACGGCATCCGCATGGCCTGGGAGATCGGCGCCGGCCGCGGCCGCATGGAGATGGAGCGGCTCGCCAACTGCCCGGTTCCCGGCGCGACGCTCGGCGAAGTCCCGTCGGTCTTCGCCTTCGGCAACTACGGCAACATCATGATCAACAAGAGCGGCTACCGCGTCTGCGACGAGAGCGTCATGCAGAACGGCTCCATCATGGGCAACATCGTCGATTATCAGCAGGATCACACTGCTTTCCGTATCATGTCTTCCGGTCAGCTTGAGATCTACAAAGCAGCCCGCGTGGCCAGAGACGTGCAGATCTTCGCCATGGATCCTTTTGAGAATTTTGACGAGGAATACGGCAAGGTCTGCGAGAAGTACCCCGACCTCTGCTTCAAGGCCGACAGTGCCGAGGAACTGGCTGAGAAGATGGGCGTGCCTGCAGACGTCTTTCTGGAGACGATCGCGCGCTACAACAAGCAGTGCGAGCAGCACTATGACGACGACTTCTGCAAGCACAGAAAGTACCTCGTCCCGATCACCGGCGACAAGTTCTACGCCTGCAAATACCTGCCCGGCGCATACGGCAGCCTCGGCGGTATCAAGATCAACCACAAGCTGCAGGTCCTCACGCCCGACTACAAGGTCATCAAGGGCTTCTACGGCGCGGGCACAGATGTCTGCGACATCTACAACGGAACCTACTATTTCTACCTTCCTGGCAATATGATGGGCTTTGCTGTCAATACCGGCCGCATGGCAGGTGAATACGCAGCGGACTACATCCTGTCTCTGGAGGACTGATCATCTGCAATGAAAACGGGAGTGCCGCGGAGTATTCTTGCCGCGACGCTCCCTTTTCCAAACATAAGCATAAGGAGGAATGAAGCCATGATTCATACATACGGAGGCTGGCCTGGCAAGCTTGTCACCGGCGAGGACGCCATCCTGACGCTCGGCAGCGAAGCCAAGGCTCTGGGAGGTACACGGATCGTCGTGTTCATCGACCCCAACATCACCGGCATCAAGCCTGTGCAGGACGCGCTGGAAAGCCTGCGTGAAGCCGGGCTCGAACTGTGCGTCTTCACCAAGGTAGAACCGAATCCCACGGACGTGATCGTCGAGGGCGCCGTCGAGGAGATGAAGTCCTTCCGCCCGGACGTGATCGCCGCCATTGGCGGCGGCAGCACCATCGACACCGCCAAGGCATTCAATGTCGTCTATACGCACGGCGGCACGGTCGAGGACTACAACGTGAATACCGGCGGCATCACCCGCATCGAGAACAAGCTGCTCCCCTTCATCGCCGTTCCCTCTACGGCCGGCACCGGGTCTGAAGTCACCAACGTGAGCGTGATCATCGGAGTCAAGCGCGGGGTCAAATTCGGCGTTCTCAGTCCCTTTATCGTCCCGAACGTCGCTCTCCTCGACCCGAAGCTGACCGTCGGCCTCGGCAAGGGCACCACTGCCGCGACGGGCATCGATGCGCTGACGCACTGCATCGAGTCCTATGTCTCGCTCGACTGCTGCTGCATCGCCGACGCCGAGGCTCTGCACGGCATCCGCATGATCAAGAAGTATCTGCCGCGCGCATATGCCGACGGCAGCGATTTGGAAGCCCGCGAACAGATGCTCAACGCGTCCATGATGGCCGGCGCGTCATTCAACGTCAACAACCTCGGTCTCTGCCATCAGATGGCGCATCAGCTCAGCGCGTATTTCGGCATAGCGCACGGCGTGGCCAACGCGATGCTGCTGCCGGAAGTCATGCGCTTCAATCTCCCTGCGGCAACGAAGCGCTTCGCGGACATCGCCGAGGCCATGGGCTGCGACGTGCGCGGGCTGAGCGACGAGGCGGCAGCCGAGGCCGGCATCGCCGCCGTCGAGCAGTTCTGCCGCGAGATGGGCATCCCCGAGTATCTGGATGACGTCGGCGTGGACAAGGCGAAGGTCCCCGCCATGGCGATCACCGCCCTTGAGGACGGCGTCGGCGCGACCAATCCCAGAAAGACGACCGTGAGCGAATGCGAACAGGTCTTTTACAGGTGTTTCCGCAAGTAAGATACGAGTGAGGAGGTAAAACGCATGATGGAAGTACGGCTGAACACGCACGGAGACGACAAGCTTTCAACCCTGACCATGATTGCGGACGAGAAGGGGTTCTCCGTTGCCAGCGTCCTGGTCATGGGCAAACGCGACTGCGTTCTGATCGACTGTCAGTGGACCCGTTCCAACATCTACCGCGTGATTGCGGAGATTGCGGAAACAAACCTCAACCTCAAGGCCGTTTTCTGCTCACACGCTCATCCTGATCACTATTGGGGCGTGGGCTACGTGGCCGAGGCTTTCCCGGAGGCGACACTCTACGCCATGCCCGAGGACATCGAGGTCATCAAGCGGCAGTTCTTTGACAAGACAGAGCACTGGGAGAGCGTCATCGGCAAGGTCAATCTCTGCCGGAAGCTCCCCGAACTGACTCCCCTGCCCGACGACTGCACGATCGAGCTGGAGGGCGAGACGATCGAAGTGCTGCCGAAACTGTGGGGCGACCTGAAATACAACACCGCTGTCTGGATCCCCTCGATCAAGACTCTGATCGGCAGCGACATCCTGTTCAGCAACGCGCATCCTTTCACCTGCGAGGTGAGCGCCAAGGGCAGAGCCAAGTGGATCGCCGACATTGAAAAGCTTGAACAGTTCGGTGCCGAGGTCGTCATACCCGGTCACGCGAAGGCCGGCGAGCCCTTCGACGGCAGAAGCTTCAAATTCACGAAGGACTATCTCATCGCCACGGAAGAGGAGCTCGCCGCGACGCAGGACATGAAGGAGTTCTTCTACAATATGTGCATGCGCTTCCCCACGGCGAACCTGATCTTCCTGAGCAATGATATGAATTCCAGCGTCTTTCTCGGCGGACGGGAATGGAACTGGAGCGACATGGACGACGATTGAGCCCCGACAGAAAGGAGAACAACATGATCCCTTCCATCACCAGCATGGCCGACGCCTTCTCCCTCAAGGGAAAGAAGGCAATCGTCACCGGCGGCAACCGGGGACTCGGTTTCGCCATTGCCTCGGCCTTCGCGCAGTCCGGCGCAGATGTCGCCATCCTGTGCAGGGACAGCGCCAAAGCACAGGAGGCGCTGGCCGAGCTCAAACAGTACGGCGGACACTACGAGAGCTTCTCCTGCGACGTGACGAAGCTTCCAAGCATCCGTGAAGCCGTCGCGAAGGTCTGGGATGCTTTCGGAAACATCGACATTCTGGTCAACAATGCCGGCATTACCTGCGTCAACGAGCTTTTGGATATGGACGAGGAGCTCTCGGACTGGTATAATGTCATCAACACCGACCTCAACGGCACGGTACAGATGACCTACGTCGTCGGCAAGCGCATGCGCGACGAGGGCAAGGGCGGCTGCATCATCAACGTCACCTCGAATGCCGCGTTCATCGTCAACAAGACGCAGGCAATGAGCCCCTACAGCTGCGCCAAGGCCGCGGCAAACCACTTCACGCACTGCATGGCGGTAGAACTCGGTAAATACAACATCCGCGTCAACGCTATCGCGCCCGGCTTTACGAACACCGACCTGTCTCAGTTCATTCCGAAAGACATGTTCGACTACATCAACAACCAGATGCCGCTTGGCCGCTTCGGAGAACCGATCGAGATCGGCGCGCTAGCCGTCTATCTTGCCTCCCCCGCCGCCGCGCAGGTCACCGGCACGGTTCAGGTCATCGACGGAGGCTATATCCTCTCCTGCTGACCCCCCGCAACGCATAACAAGCAATTTTTAAATAGGAGGAAGAAGAATGCCAACTGCACCCAAGATCAGGCTCCACAACGGCAACGAGATGCCCGCGCTCGGCATGGGTGTCGTATTTCTCGATCTGGGAAATACGCAGAAGACCATCGACGACGCCATTGCTGCCGGCTACCGTCTGTTCGACAACGCCGCGTTCTACGGCAACGAGCGGAAGATCGGCGAGGCGCTCAGGAACAACGGCATCGCGCGCGAGGAACTGTTCATCAGCTCCAAGCTCAAGAACGGACATCACAGGTATGATGACGCCTGCCGCGAGTGTGAGAAGAGCCTCAAGGAGCTCGGCGTGGACTACCTGGATCTCTATCTGATCCACTATCCCTGCCCCGAGCACGGCCTGTACACGGAAGCGTGGAAGGCTCTGGAGCACCTGCACAAGGAAGGCCTCGTGCGCAACATCGGCGTGTCGAACTTTGAGAAGTCCCACCTCGAGCGTATCCTCGACATCTGCGAGTTCAAGCCCGTCGTCGATCAGCTGGAGTTCAACCCCTATCTGACGATCGAGCCGCTGCGCGCGTATCTGCGCGAGCTGGAGATCGTCCCCGAGGCCTGGTTCCCGCTCGGCGGCCCCGGCGCGCCTCCGGAAGGCATGGAGCCTCCTCCGGGCGGCCCCGGCCCTGGTCCCGGCCCCCAGGACGGCCCTCCGGGACCCCCGAATCCGCTCAAGGAAACGCTCTTCAAGGAGCCCGTTATCGTCGCGCTTGCGGAGAAATACGGCAAGAGCACAGCGCAGATCGTACTCCGCTGGGAGACCCAGCTGGGCGTGATCCCTGTGCCGAAGGCTTCCAGTCCCGCGCACATGCTCGAGAACATCAGCATCTTCGATTTCGCCATGACGGACGAAGAGCTTGCCTCCATCACCGCGCTCAACCGCGACAACCGCTGCGGCCCCTCTGGTGACAACTGCAACGAGTACTGGGATTGATCCCTCCGCGTGATCCATAACGAAAAGTAATCAAACGGCCTGTCGGTATAACAACGCAGTTATGCCGGCAGGCCGTAAGCTTTCATTTTACAAATTCCGTTCCAGCCAATATACTTATATCGTAGGACAGATGGCTCTCAAAAAGCTACGCTTCTGTTCGAAACGCGTCGAGGATCCACTCGATGAACGGTTCTGCCGCTTCCGGCGGCTCCTCGCCCTGCCACGCGAGCGCGACATGATGCTCGAACCCCGTGTCGATCAGGCGGAAGTTCTCCTTGTTCGGGAACACCGTCAGTCCGTCGATCACCAGGGCGCAGCCGTTGTACTCGACCGCCGACAGGCAGGATTCGTAATTGTCGCAGAACACGACGTTGTTCCTGCTGAAGCCGAGCTGCGTGCAGATCTGCTCCTGCGGGCCGAAGACGGAGCGATACAGGTTCGTGGGAAAGCGCTGCATGACCACCGGAACGTCCCGCAGGTCTTCCTTCGTGACCGTCTCCTTCGCTGCGAGGACGGAATCTTTCGCAGTCAGAATGTAGTCCCGCGAGGTAAAGAGATTTTCGTGCCGTATGCCCCTGTTCGGTGGGATGGACGTGTCGATAACGACAGCGACATCGATCTTTTCCGTTTCCAGCGCAGTGAATATCTCTTCCATAGGCAGACGCAGGATGTTGACCAGGATGCCGAGATGTTCGGCCATGAAGTCGTTGATAACGTTGGAAACGTTGTAAAGGTCAACGGAAGAAAGCAGGCCGACCGAGACCCTGTCGACCATGCTGCTCTGCTCGCGGGCACGTGCGAGCGCGGACTTGTATTCCGCCTGACAGGTCTCAAACGCGTTGAGCATGATCTCACCGGCCGCCGTCAGCTCGACGCCGCGCGGATGCCGGGTGAAGAGACGGAAGCCCAGTTCCTTTTCCAGCTCGTTGAGCTGCTTGGTGACCGCCGGCTGCACCACGAACATGGCCTTCGCGGCATCGGTGATGCTGCCTCTTTTCGCAGTTTCGATGAAATACCTGATCTGGAGCAGAGTCATAGGAAGCCTCCATAGAGAAAAGTTCTTTTACTCGGAAAGGAGATCGCAGGATGAAACTCAAAAATGTCGAGATGACAGAACGCATCCGCGCACTGCGCGAAGCTGTTCTGGAAACGCCAGAAGTCTGCGTGGAACGCGCCATGTACATGACGCAGTCGTTCATGGAGACGGAAGGCGAACACATCCTCATCCGCCGCGCGAAGGCGCTCAAACACATCCTGGAGAGCATGAGTCTCTCCATCTACGACGGCGAGCTGCTTGCCGGCGCGACGACGGGCAAGCGCCGCGGCTCCTTCATCATTCCCGAGATCCAGTGGAAGTGGTATCTCGACGAGATGGACAACATGTCCGAGCGCGACTGGGACGCCTGCCAGCCGATCGGGGAATATGAGCGCGAAATGATGCGCAAGTATCTCCCCTACTGGGAGGGAAAATGCACCTGGGACAAGGTTCGCAACGTGTGGAACGACACGGTGCTCAGGCTCAACGGCGAGATCTTCATGACGCACACCTCTTCAATGAGCGGCCAGCATTTCGGTCACATCAGCATCGATTACGAGAGGCTCCTCACAAGAGGCCTGCGGGATATCATCAACGAGGCGAAGCAGGCGCTCGAAGTCCTGCCGGTCAGCTGCGAAGAGGTCCGCCGCCACACGGCGCTGAAGGCCGAGATCATCGCCATGGAGGCGGTCGTCACCTTTGCCGGCCGCTATTCCCGCCTTGCCGCGGAAATGGCCGAAAAGGAGGCCGATCCGGTGCGCCGCGAGGAACTGCGCGAGATTTCCCGGATCTGCGCCAAGGTGCCGGAGCAGCCTGCGGAGACCTTCCGCGAGGCGCTCCAGTCGGCGCTGCTTATGTTCTACGCGCTGAAGATCGAGGCCTACGCACCCGGTGTCAGTCTCGGGCGGCCCGATCAGTATCTCTATCCGTATTATCAGCGGGATATCGAGTCCGGCGCGCTCACCGAGGACAGCTGCCTTGAGCTGCTGGAGATGCTCCTCATCAAACTCAATGACCTCGCCTGCCTGATGAGCAGTGAGACCGTGGAGTTTCTCAGCGGCTTCCCGACCCTCTCGAGCATCACCGTCGGCGGCGTGAAGCGCGACGGCACGGATGCCGTGAACCCGCTCACCTATCTGTTCCTGTCCGCGGAGCGTGTGATCCGTCTCACCGCGGAGGAATTTGTCGTCCGCATCTCCAAAGAGAATACCGACGAGTTCGTGATCGACTGCTGCCGTCTAGCCGTTGAAATGAAAGGCAAGATCAAGTTCATCAGCGATGAAACCACGATCCGTCAGCTCCTGTACACCGGCAAATCGCTCGAAGACGCGCGCGACTTCGTTATCCTCGGCTGCGCCTCTCCCTCGAGCGCGGGCCGCTCTCTGGACATCACCGCCGGCGCGATCAACTTCGCCTACATTCTCGAACTCGCGCTCAACGACGGAAAAAGCCGCCTGACCGGAGAGCAGATCGGCCTCCATACCGGCGATCCGCGCGGCTTTGCCTCCTACGAGCAGCTGTGGGAGGCCTTCAAGACGCAGTGCGCGTACATTCTGCGCACGGCAGTCTCCTCACGGAACACGGACAGAGTCGTCTATGCCGAGAACGTTCCGGCGCCGCTGCATTCGGCCATGCTTCCCGCCTGCTTCGAGACCGGGCTGGATATCGTGGACGTGGGCGAAAAAATGTACGCCACGGAATCTCACGGCGCTGTCGGCGCGCCGAACGTCGGCGATTCGCTCGCGGCGGTCAAAAAGCTGATCTTCGAGGAAAAGCGCTTCACGATGGACGAACTTCTCCGCGCGCTTGACGCGAATTTCGAGGGCTTCCCCGCGCTGCACGGTGCCCTGCTCGCGGCGCCGAAATTCGGCAACGACATCGACTATGTGGACGATATCGTCAACGACGTGCTCGAATACGCCGCGGAGGTCCTTGCAGGCTGCACCGGGATTGCCGGGACGAAGCACACGCTCGCGGCCATGGCAGGCACGGGCAACTTCGTCATGGGCAGCAAGGTAGGCGCGCTGCCCGACGGCCGCGAGGCCGGAAAGCCGCTCTCCGAAGGCGGCATCGCGCCGAGTCAGGGTAAGAACGTCAGCGGGCCGACAGCCTCCATGCGCTCCGTCGCGAAGCTCAACCACGAGCATATTCCGGGCGGCTCCGTGTTCAATATGCGCTTCAATCCCGGCGCGGTCAACACGGAGGATAAGCTTCGCAAGTTCGCCATGATGCTGCGCACCTACTGCGAGACCGGCGGTTTCCACGTCCAGTTCAACTTCCTCAGCGCAGAGACTCTGCGCGCCGCGCAGGAGCATCCGGAGCTGTACCGCGACCTGCTTGTGCGAGTGGCAACCTACAGCGCCTATTTCGTCGAACTGAGCAAGCAGGTGCAGGACGACATACTGCGCAAGACCGAGTTCAAGGAGGTCTACTGATGAGCGAGCCTACAGCGCTGGTCTTCAACATCACAAGGGGCTCTTTCGTCGACGGCTGGGGCATACGCACGACCATCTTCCTCAAGGGCTGTCCCCTGCGCTGCCGCTGGTGCTGCAATCCGGAAAGCCAGAACGTCAAGGCGGAACTGGCGGTCATTCCGGAGGACTGCACGCAGTGCGGCCTGTGCCGCGACTTCTGCGGCGCGCTCACTCTCACGGAAAACGGACCGGTCGTGGACAGGAGCAAGTGCGTCGCCTGCGGCAAGTGTGCCGCGCTGTGCGTTACGAACGCTCTGTCCATGTACGGCAGGCCGTACACCGTAGACGAGGCCTATGAAACGCTCATCCGCGACCGGGATTACTTCAGCCGCAGCGGCGGCGGTGTGACGATCGGCGGCGGCGAAGCCACCTTGAGTGCGGAGTTCACCTACGCGCTGATGAAAAAGCTCCAGGCCGCGGGGATCCACGTCGCGATCGACACCTGCGGCTACATGACGAGCGAGAGATCGCTGCAGATCCTTGAAGAAACCGATCTGATCCTCTTCGATCTCAAGGGCATGGACGCCGAGGCGCACAGGCGGAACACCGGCGCTGACAACGCCCCCATCCACGAGACACTGCTGCATCTCGGCGCGCTCGGCAAGGATATCATCATCCGGCTGCCGCTGATTCCCGGTTCGAACGACGACGAAGAGACTCTGCGCCGGGAGGCTGAACTCATTGCCGCCGCTGGCTCCGTGCGCCGCGTCGACGTGATCCCCTATCACGACTTCGGGCGCGTGAAATATGAGCGTCTCGGCCGGGAATACCCCGCCGAAGGCACGCCCGCGGTCTCCGAGGAGGAGCAGCGGCGCGTCGTGGAGATCCTCGGCGCGGCCGGCGTCCCCGTCCAGATCGGCGGCTGAACGACAGCCTGAAAAAGCGCTCCGCGTATAGCTTCCTATACGCGGAGCGTTTTCTATTCCGGGATCGGACGCTGAATCTTCAGCCTCTGTGTTTCCCAGTCAGAGCCTCGCTCCCGACGCTGCGCATCACAGGAACGCGGAGGGGTTGTTCTCCTTGGTGGGCTTGCCGGGAGCGTAGCCGTGGGCAAACTCGAACGCGGAGGTGGCGGTCATGCCCGGGAACAGATCCTTGAACTCCGCCATCGTCCAATCCTCCATGGTGCCCTCGTAGGTGTCGTAGGGCTTCGGATCGCACGGGAAGGGCTCGCGGGCGGTCTTGGTGTCATAGGGATGGAAGAAGGTGCAGGGCTCGGTCTCGAAGTGATGGACCTTCGGGGCGCCGGTCATGATGTTCTCCCAGTCGTCCGTCCAGCACTTGTAGTAGCTGCAGCGGAAGGTGCGCCACCACTTGTAATGCCAGATCTTCCAGACGCCGTTCTCCTTGATGAAGTCGGCGCTGATGCTGCCCCAGCACCAGTAGCCGTGGGGGACGTGCTCGGAATCGACCTGCGTCTCATAGCCGGGGGACTGCCAGATGCCCTTTGCGGTCTTGCCGTCCTTGGCGACCACGATGCAGGGCGTGGCGAGCGTGTGGATGAAGATGGTGCCGATGGGGTATTCCTTCATCACGGTGCCGAACAGATACTGCACGGCCTCGGCGCCTCTCCAGACACCCCAGTCGGAGACCTCGACGGACACGTCGGGCATGGTGAGCGCGAAACAATCAATGGGAGAACGCCACATGGTCAGGGGGGTATGAACGACTTCATAGCGAGCCATCAGCTTCTGGATCTCGTTGACGTCGCGAAGCTGATCCAGCTCCTGCTTCATCTCCACCAGCAGGGCTTCCATTTCCTTGAGTTCCATGTTACATTTCCTTTCTAAGTATAGTATTGTTTTCCGATCCGCATCGGTGGGTTCACATAGAAATCACTCGGCGAATTCCGCCAGATCCTGCTCCTTGGCCGCCCATACCTGCTCGGGCGTGTAGGGACCGCCGTGGCCGGAATAGACGCATCTGGCATGTTCCATCACCCTGTCGACGCTCGCGTAGAGCGTAGCATTGTCGCCCGGAGTATCCGAAAGGAACGCCAGACAGACATCGCCGTGCGGAGGTGCCGCGATCAGGTCGCCCACGAGGACGTCGCCGCTGTCGAGCACCACGCTCATGCTGTCCACGGAGTGGCCCGGTGTCTCGATAAGCCTGCCGTCCACGCCCCAGGGCTTCAAATCGTAATCGCCCTCGACGAGGATGTCGGGATCCACCTTCGGGATCTCGGTGATGGGATTGCCCATCTTCTTCTGGATCTCCAGTACCGCCTTGCCGACCTTGTTCCGGCCGGACACGCGCGGCTCAAGCCCCTCGCGGACGTCTCTCTCCGCCTTTTTGTGGCAGAGCAGCGGCGCGCCGGTCAGTTCCTTGATAACGCCCAGATTGACAAAATGGTCCACATGCCCGTGGGTCAGAATAATCAGTTTGATCTTCTTCGGATCGATTCCGTTTTCCTCGCACACCTTCAGGAATGCGTCGCCGTTCATCTCTCCGCCGCCGTCGACGGCCAGAACGGTCTCGCCCTGCCGGATCAGGAAGCCGTTGGACATGCCGATCGTATACTGGATCACTTCTGTCATATCCGCAATCTCCTCCTTTTGGGATCTTTTCTCCGGAAAGCGCTTCGGGCCGCGTGTTTAAGCAGCCTGAAGACGGTTCTCCACAAACGCAGTTATTCCTTACCAACAATTAATTATATCTCTTTCTTTTCCTCTGAGAAATACACAATCGTCCGGTATTTGTCTTCTGACTGTTATGATTTCCCCGTGCGTCCGGATGCCTTCGAGAAATCATAACAGCCGTAAAGAAATAACCCTTTTACTGTATATTGCACAAACCGTCCGTTTGCATTTAGTATGGTATCAGTCGATTAGTCCAACGAATTCAGATACTCCGTGATCATAGCTCCCAGAGCGCGGGCGTCGGCGGTGACGCTCTTCGCGGCGCGGTGCGCGCAGCAGTTGACCCGGAAGCAGCGTCTGGAATCCTCCATGGAGGAAAACATCGGCCCCGGAGCAACGAACACTCTGTTCTTCGAGGCAAGAGTGCTGAAATCCTTCGTGACGGTGCCTTCCGGCAGCTCGATCCACAGATACGGGCCGCTCTCACCGCCGTAGATCCGGAGTCCCCGGGGAGCTGTGCGCTCCAGTTCGCGGACGAACAGATTCGTGCAGGCGCGCACGCTGGCGTTGAGCGATTTCACGCGGGCAGGCAGTTCCCTGCCGACCAGATTCGCGACCACCGCGATGCTCTCGTTCGTAGCGGCGAAAGCGCCGAAAAAAGTACGCATGGCTTCGATCCTTCGCGCGTATTTCCCGCTCTCCATGCAGACCGCCGGAAGGTCGTAGCCCACGACACAGCACAGATCCGCGATGTAGATCACGGACTCATGGTTCAGGCTCTTGATCGGCGGGGGCGGATCGTCCGCGATCGACAGGCTCCCCAGCGCGTCGTATTCGATGATTGGAACGTTCTCCCGGGAGCAGAGTTCGACGAGTCTCGCCTTCTCGCCGTCCGGCATGCTGGCGCCTGTCGGGTCTGCGCGGTAGGACTGACACAGCAGTCCCAGGAACCGGCGTCCGGCGAGGATTTCCTTCTCAAGCGCGTCCACGCGCAGGCCGCTGATGCGGTCGCTCGGGATCTCGACGTAATCCACGTTCAGGATCTGCGCGCACATTCGGAAGAGGCGTGTTCCGGGCGATTCGATCGCGATCGCCATGCCGGACTCGGCCGCGGTCGCGCAGCAGATGATGCAGGCCATGAGGAGCGCCTCCATGGGGTTGCTGAACAGCTGCATGTTGTCCCGCAGGAAATAGCACTGCTTCGGAAGCATCAGCTGCGCGATGGATGCGAGAAGCCTGTTCTTCTCCTCCTGAAAAAACTGCCACTTTCTGCTGGCCGGGACCTTCCGGACGATGTCCCGCAGCACATCGTACTGCGTATCTCCGTAGAAATCCTCGCCGATCCATTCCCGGGAGAGCTACGTGCTCTCCGTCTCGCGGGCGATCTGCAGATTCTCCGAATACCGCTCATAGATGCGCACGTTCTCAGGAGCCTCGAGCTCCTGGCGGATCGGCAGGGCGCTGTTGCGCATCTTCAGCAGTTTCTCGACGTTGCCGCCGCAGTCGAGCACAAAGCTGCCCACCTTCGGAACGTTTTCGATCACGCCCATCGCCACGAGTTCCTCATAGGCACCGATCGCCGTATAGAGGCTGACTCGGTTATCGGCGGCGATCTGCCGCAGCGATGGAAGCTTATCCCCCGGAGAGAGGATCCCCGTCTGGATCAGAGTGAGTATTTTCGTAACAATAGCGTCTTTTTTGATCATCTTGTTTCTCTCCCGCCGTCGGTGCCGCAGGCCGCGGCATTTATCCTGACTGCAAATACTGATTTTATCACACCCCTTCCGCACCGTCAAGAATCCGCAGCCCCGGCCAACGGCTCGCCGCCCTGCGGCGGGAGCCGGTTCCGCTGTCAGAAGGAGCGCTTCATATGACTGAAAAAGAGAACTTTTTCCTGATGCTGGAGGGCAAGCAGCCGCAGTGGGTTCCCCGGGCGACTTTCGCCGCGCCTGGCGTCAAGACGCCGACCGCGCAGGTCGCGCCGTATGTCTTCAGCTACCACCGCTTCCGCCCCGGCGCGCAGGTCGACTGCTGGGGTGTCAGGCATGTCCCGGTCGAGGATGCCGGCGGTGCGAAGATCCCGGAGCCCGGCAACTTCATCCTCAAGGACGTGAGCGACTGGCGTGACGTTATCAGGCTGCCGGATCTCTCCGAATATGACTTCGAGGCGGAGGCCAGGGAGCAGCTCTCCCGGATCGACCGCAGTGAGACCGCCGTCGTCTACGATCTGAGCGCCGGCTTTTTCAAGCTGCTCGTTGAGTTCATGGGTTTCACCGAGGGCCTGTGCGCGATGCTTCTGTCCCCGGACGACGTAAAGGAGATGCTCGCATACATCAGCGACTTCACCGAGGCGGTCAACCGCGAATGCATCCGCTACTACGAGCCCGATCAGGTGGGCATCGTGGACGATACCGCGACCTGGAAGAATCCTTTCTTCTCCGTGGAGATGTACCGCGAGCTCATCAAGCCCTTCCACGCGCAGCAGGCAAAGATCGGCACGGAGCTCGGCCTGACCGTGGACATGCACGACTGCGGCCGCTGCGAAGACTTCATAGACGACTGGCTCGATCTGGGCGTCGTGTCGTGGAACCCGGCGCAGACCTCAAACGATCTGCTCGCCATCAAGAAAAAATACGGCAATCGTCTGATCCTCGCCGGCTGCTGGGACGCGCGCGGGGAACTCGCCGACCCGAACGTCTCGGAGGAGACCGTCAAGGCCTCAGTGAAGAAAGTCATCGAGACATTCGCCCCCGGCGGCGGTTATATGTTCCAGGGCAGCTATCTCGGCCCGATCGGCGATCCAGAGACGGAAAAAAAGAACCGCTGGATCGCGGAAGCCTACGAGGAGTACGGCAGGACCTTTTATCAAACGCACTGACAATATTAAAAAAATAGGCACTTCGAAAAAGGAGGCATTGCGCGAATGGCAAAGGTCACTCTGGAGATTCTCAACCCCAAGGGCGTGCTCGTCTCGCCGGAGGTCGAAGGTCTGAAAGTCCCCCGCGTATCGGATCTCAACGGCAAGACGATAGGACTGCTCAGTGAAAAGCCCGACTCCCAGCTCTTCTTCAACACCATGGAGCGGCTCCTCAAGCAGGCCTATCCGACCGTAAAGATCCTCCGTTTCCCCTCTCCCGCAAATCCGGAGGAGCCGGACAACACGCTTGAGGTCTGCGAAAAGTGCGACTGCTGGCTGCAGGGCGTCAAGACGTCCACCTCCAGCCGCAACGATTACGACGTGCGGCGCGAAAAGTGCGGCAAGCCGGGCGTGAGCTTCAGCGTGGACACGCTCATGCATCAGAAGCGCGTCGTCGCCGAGATCAACGGGCTGCCGACCATCCGCGTCATTTCCGTTCCCTCCCTGCCCTATTTCAAGGCAAAGGCGGATCAGGAAATGATGGACAAGGTCGCAGAGGCGCTGTTCGACGAGACGGTCGCCGCGCTAACCACGCCCCTGACCGAAGCGGAGATGAATCCGCCGCAGTTCGTGTATGACTACTCGCCCATCCGCTTTGAGGGCGACTCCGACGAGGACGTATACGAGCAGTTCCAGCAGTACTGCATGGACAACGACATGGGCGACGGCCTGCCCCTCGTTCCGCCCACCCGCTCCCGCGTGGACGAGATGCTCACCGGCATCAGCTACCCGCCCGAGAAGGAGATCGGCGTCGTGCTGCCGCGCGGCGGCATGGCCACTGTTGAAAAGATCGCCATCAACGCTGTCATGGCGGGCGCGAAGCCGGAGTATCTGCCCGTGATCGTCGCGATGGTCAGCTGCTATACCGACAAGAACTTCAATCAGTACCACATCAACACCGGACCGATGCCGGTCACCTGGATCAGCGGCCCGATGATCGATGAGCTCGGCATCAGCAACTACATCGACTATATGGGTCCCGGCCACCGCGTCAACAACACCATCGCCCGCGCCTCCGCCCTCTGTCAGATCAACATCGGCTGGCGCATCCTGTCCGTGTACGCCGATCCCGGCGGACCAGGTTCCCCCTCGAACTTCACCAACTTCTTCATTCCGGAGAACGCCGAACTCAGCCCCTGGGGTTCCTACGCGAGGTCCTGCGGCTTCGCCGAGGACGAGACCGTCATCACAACCTGCGAGTGCACGCGGCAGTTCCGCGGTCCGAACGAGACGCTGTATTACGGCGATTTCGAGGACTCCATGGAGCTGATGGCCAGCTTCTTCCCCGCCCGCTCCTCAAACTACGGCATGAACCGCTCCATCAGCGAGAACGACCGGTATCTGATCGTCATGCACCCGACGTTCGCACATCAGCTCGCTGACGCCGGCTATACGAAGGAATCCTTCATCCAGTGGATCTATGACAGGAACGCGATCGTCTGGGACAAGATGGACGAGCAGCAGCGTGAGGCTTTCCGGCAGGATGTCATCAACGGCAAGTGGAAGAACCTCGATCCTGAGGAATGCAAGAGCGGACTTGTGCTTGAACCCTTCCACGACGCCAGCCAGTTCGCGATCATCATCTCCGGGAGCGCCAACGGCGTCACGATGGTCTTCGGAACGAACACCGGCTCCACGGCGAAGATCGCCGACTGTCCGCCGGACTTCGAGCCGCGGCCGTTCATGCAGCGTGTCATTCACGGCGCGACGAAAACGCGTTACGGCAAGTAGCGCCCGTCTCTTACGCCGCCCGACTCTGCAAAACGCATAACACGAGATAGAGCCGCGGCAGAACGTTCTGCCGCGGTTTCTGTTGAGTTCATGCCCGGCGGTCTGCACCTTTCCGGATCTGCTCCGCCTCCGCAGTGTGCGGTGCACGAAGGATCCCGCCGGCGCCGCGGTCTCACTGGTCGATTTGACAACCATTTGTGCGCATACACAACGTGCGGCGCCAATTCCGCCTGTATCTCCGCCATACTTTATGCGTCCGCACATCATCCCTTGCGAATTTTATACCGTTTTCGGATTTTCAGACATTGCATACAAGCGTTCCGGTGTGTAAAATAGAAGCTGGATCGGAGGAGTGTCTATGGCTGTCGTGCGCGGCGATTCGGAAAACATTTATAAAGTCTTTTTCAGCGCGCTTCACAGCGGCGCAACGCTCAAGGATCTCGTGAACATCGCGGAGTCCTATATAGACAATCCCATACTGACCGTCACCGTTTCCGGAAAGGTGCTTGTCGTCTCCGACAACGGAGATTTCGGAGACGCCGATGAGCAGGTGCACGCCGAGGAACTGCGTTTCCCCGTCGAGGCGGACTCCGAGGAGCACACGGGAAAGCCTTTCCTGTTTTCACTTGCGGATCAGGCGCATGACTGGCTTGCCGCGAAAGTCTATATGAACGGCGTATGCACCGCGGGCGTATACGCCTATTCCGTGCGTCATCCCTTCACGGCCGATGACTACGAAGTCATGGACATCCTCAGCAAGGCCGTGCTTCTGGAACTGATGAAGGGAACCTATTACCGGAGCAACCGATACTCGCTCTCGACCTATTTTCTCAGTGACCTGCTGGACGGCAATATCCGGGATTCCGCGCTGATCAATCTCCGTCTGCGCAATCTAAGCTGGCGGCCGAAGAAGTATATGTATATCCTCGCCATCCCGATCTCCGGTACGCAGAACAGCTCTGATATCCAGATCCAGATCCTCACCGCCGATATTCAGGTGCAGATCCTCACCGATCAGATGCGGCAGCATCTCCCTCAGAGCATCGGCGTATTCTATATGGACGCGCTCGTGTTTCTCACGACGAATGACGAGCCTCTCGACGAGGAGGCCACGCGTCCGCTCATCGACATGCTCGTCAGTTCCGGCCTCTTCGCCGGGATGAGCCAGCCCTTCAGTTCTCTCTCCCGCGTGCGCGACGCGTACGAGAACGCGCTGAATGTCGCCGTGCTGGCCAGGCGTCTGGGCGACGAGAACTGTCTCGTCCGTTTCGAGGATTATATGTTCCTGCACGTGCTCAATATCTGCAGCAAGAGCATCAACGTCGAGGGACTCTGCCATCCTGCCGTCATGCGCATTCTTGAGCACGACCGGGCGCACGGCACCTCGTTTTTCCAGACCCTTCAGTGTTTCCTCGGCAACGCGCTCAACTCGACGCTCACTTCCGAAGCCCTGCACGTGCACCGGAACACGCTGCTGTACCGGCTCGACAAGATCAAACAGCTGACCGGCATTGATCTGGACGACGGGGAGACAGTCTTCCGGCTGCAGTTCAGCATCAAGATCATCACCTTCCTCCGGGCGCTGGACGAGAACAGCGTCCGGTGACCGTCATCTAATTCGATCGGAACAGGAAACAGAAAGATATTAATAAACGATTTACGATGAAAGGAGAAAGCACATGAAACTAACCGCATTCTCTGCCGGAAGGCCCGGCGGCAACTCAGAGATCTATCTGAAGGAAGCCCTTATGGCCGCCGAGGCCAAGGGCGTTGAGGTCGAGCTCATCCGCCTGACCGACTGCGACCTGCACAACTGCCGCGACTGCTCGCCGTTCTTCTGCCCGGCGGACAAGGACGTGACGAAGTGCCCCTACGGCAAGGACGACTGCGCCTGGCTCGTCGAGAAGTTCCTTGATTCCGACGGCTACATCATCGCCGCGCCCGTATTCTCCCTCACCCCCAGCAGCCTGCTGGTGACTTTCCGCGACCGTGTCTTCGGGCCGAAGATGGACGTCGCCTCCGCCGAGCTCGGCATGCCTGAGCCCGAGTTCGTCAAAGGCCGCTATAAGGCGCGCCCCGGCGGACTGATCAGCGTCGGCGGCGCTCTGACCGAGCACTGGACCTCGCTCGGCATCCCCACGCTCTACACGACCACTTTCTCCGCGCAGACCGAGATCGTCGACCACATGAACGT
>JAFYCC010000025.1 GCA_017539885.1 Oscillospiraceae bacterium | reverse complement strand
TGGCCCACGCGGCCAAATTTAAAAGGAGGTGCCGAAATTGCGAGTCAAGATCACGCTCAGGTGCAACGAATGCAAGCAGCGGAACTACAACACCATCAAGAACAAGAAAAACACCCCGGACAAGCTCGAGATGAGTAAGTATTGCCGTTTCTGCCGCAAGCACACCATGCACAGTGAGACCAAGTAAGGCTTCAGAAAGGATACGGGAAAATGGCAAACGAAGCGAACAAGCCCGCAGTCGCGAAAGCGGCAGCCATGAAGAAGCCTGACAAGAAGCCCAGCGTGTTCAAGCGGATCGCCAAGTGGTTCCGCGAGATGCGCAGCGAGCTGAAGAAAGTCGTCTGGCCGACGCCCAAGCAGCTGCTCAACAATACGATCGTCGCCCTCGTCGTCATGGTCGTCGCGGCCATCGTCATCTGGGCATTCGATCAGCTGGCGAGCGCGGGCATCCAGGCCCTGATCACCATCACAGGTTGACCGAAATGGCTGAAAACGCGAGATGGTACGTGGTACACACGTACTCCGGTTATGAAAACGCCGTACAGGCTTCGATCCTGAAGGCAGCGGAGAACCGCCGCATGCAGGATCTGATCCTCGACGTGAACATCCCCATGGAGACCGTGACCGAAAAGACAGATTCCGGCGAAAAGACTTACGACCGGAAAGTCTTCCCCGGCTACGTGCTCGTGAAGATGATCATGACGGACGAGAGCTGGTATCTCGTCCGCAACGTCCGCGGCGTCACGGGTTTCGTCGGCAGCGCCGGCAAGCCCATTCCCCTCACGGATCAGGAGATCTATGACATGGGCGTGGAACGCCACGAGGTCGTCGTCGGCTTCGAACTGGGCGACACCGTCAAGGTCATAGACGGCCCTCTGGAGGGATTCCTCGGAACGGTAGACGAGCTCGAGCCCGAGAAGGACCGCGTGCGCGTCATCGTCTCCATGTTCGGGCGCGAGACGCCCGTGGATCTCGATCTCGATCAGGTCGAGGCCGTAAAAGAATAATCAGGAGGTGCACGTAAAGTGGCACAGAAAATAGTTGGATACGCCAGATTCCAGGTCCCCGCGGGCAAGGCGACTCCCGCCCCCCCTGTCGGCCCCGCCCTGGGTCAGTTCGGCATTAACATCGCACAGTTCACCAAGGACTTCAACGAGCGCACCAAGGGCGATATGGGCATGATGATCCCCGTCATCGTCACCGTGTACGCCGACCGCAGCTTCACCTTCGTCACCAAGACCCCCCCTGCCGCCCTGCTCATCAAGAAGGCCTGCGGCATCGAGACGGCCTCCGGCGTTCCGCAGCGCGACAAGGTCGCGACCATCAGCCGCGAGGATCTGCGCAAGATCGCCGAGCAGAAGATGCCCGACCTCACCGCTTCCACCATCGAAGCCGCGATGAGCATGGTCGAAGGCACCTGCCGCTCCATGGGCATCACCGTCGTTGACTGATAGGAGGGAAAGCAATGTTTAGAGGTAAGAAATATCAGGATAGCGCAAAGCAGATCGACCGCTCTGTGCAGTATGAACCCGCCGACGCTCTGGGTCTGGTTTGCAAGACCGCGTCTGCAAAATTCGACGAGACCGTCGAGATCCACATCCGTCTG
>JAFYCC010000004.1 GCA_017539885.1 Oscillospiraceae bacterium | reverse complement strand
TACCAGAAGGGCGTTCTCGCCACCAGCAATATGCAGTTCGTCGAGCGCGCTGTCCGCGTCGTCAAGGAGTTCGGTAAGGAGCCCGCAACGCCCGCCGAGGCTCGCGAGATTCTCAGCCTGAACAAGTAATGAGCTGGGGTCCCTGTTTCATGTATTACCGCTGCCCGGACTGCGGCAAGCAGTTCAAGTGCGCGGTGGACATGATCCCGGTTCTGGGCGACGACTTCGGAAAATGTCCTGTCTGCGGCGCCGCCGGCGTCTTTGTCAAGGAGGGCGCGCGTACGCCGGACGATCAGGACTACGAAGAGGTGGGAGAGTAAACTCTCCCGCAGACGTCACAAATAACAAGCGTATGTGCCAGCCACATACGCTTGTTTGTCTACAGGACGATAGGAACTTTTTTTGACCACGTCCGTCTAACAGGCGTAACCGGAAGCCATTCCGCATCGATTTTGGGGGGATGAAACATGAAAAAGAAGCACATTCTGACCATCGTATGCGTCTTCGCGCTGCTGGCGGCCTTTGCGACGGGCTGCGGCGGCAGCAGTTACAGCGGGAAGGGAGCTGCAGAGAATTATACGGCCTCTGCACCGGAGGTTGCTTATTCCGACTCCGGCTATTATGCCGCAGATGAATCTGATGGTATCCAGTACTCCGGCGGCGGGGAATCGCTGGGGAGCACGGATGCCGTTCCCGCAGATCCGAGCGCGAAACTGATCTATACGATCGAGCTTTCGGTCGAGACGCTTGACTATGAGAAGTCGCTCGAGACGATCGACAGTCTCACCGCGCAGTACGGCGGCTATGTGGAGTACGCGCAGTCGGAGAACAACCGTATCAACTCCACGCGCCTGCGCAGCGCTTACTACACGCTGCGTATCCCAGCCGCGCAACTTAGCGCTTTTCTCGATTCCTGTGGAGCGGTAGGCAATGTCGTGTCCAGCACGCGCAGCACGGAGAACAGGACCGCGGAATACGCAGACCTGAACGCAAGGCTGAACACGCTTCGCATCGAAGAGCAGTCCCTGCAGGAACTGCTTGAAAAGGCGGAGGATCTCGACACGATCGTATCACTGCATTCCTATCTCTCCGATGTGCGCTACAGCATCGAGCGCGTAGAGGCGAACATGAGAGGCATCGACTCGCTCGTGAGCTACAGCACCGTGCATCTGAGCCTGAGCGAGGTGAAGTTCGCGGTCGATCCAGTCACGCCTGCGAGCACCTTCGGCGAGAGACTCAAGGCACGTTCGTCGGAAGCCTGGCGCGATTTCAGCGATTCGCTGGAGGATTTCGGGGTGTTCCTGTTCGGAGAACTGCCTTCGATTCTCGTGAGCATCATCCTGTATCTGCTGCCGGTCGCAATCATCGTGTTCGTGATCGTGCTGCTCGTGCGCCGGGGGAAGAAAAAGCGCGCCGCGCGCCGTGCCGCACAGCAGCAGTATATGCAGCAGGCCTATTTCCCGCAGCAGCCGGGCGCGCCGGCGCAAAGTGAAGCGCCCGCACCGTCCGAGACACCGAAGGAATAGGCGAAAACGCTTGCCAGAAGGCGGTTTCCAATCGGGATACCCGCAATACGAAACCTTGAGAGAAAGGGGCCGTTGCAAAATGAAAGTTATGCAGCGGCCTCGTTTTCAGCCAAAAAGTGCAAGGAAAGCCGGGAGTGTGTGGAAAAAGTTCCACGATACTCTCGGCTTTTGTATGTCAATGCCGGCCCTGGCCTTGAAACTAGCGCCAAATGTGGGAAACCAGCACCGTTTTCAGTTAAGCAACCGAAATCTCGGACAAATGCGTTCGCAATCGGCCTTTATCCCGTTTCATCTGAAGTGTACCCCATGTCAAGGACATTTTTGAATTTTAGGGGTTAATATTTTCCCCAGATATGCTATCATGCACATGCTTTCCCGTCACGGAGGATAGGGCAACGCTGAGGAGCGACCTGAGCGCCGTGTCGGGTTCCCGAAGGCAGTG
>JAFYCC010000024.1 GCA_017539885.1 Oscillospiraceae bacterium | reverse complement strand
GGCATTCTGATGAAGCCCGGCGAGCGGTACTGTCTCGGAAAGAAAAAGGCAGTCCGCTTTACGGCAAGAGACCCGAAGATGTACCCGCCCGCGTGGTGCCCCAAACGCAAATCTCCCTGTGAGGTGCGCGTGTACGGCTTCAAAAGCACACGGGACTGGTATCTCCATGATCTGCTGTGCCGCGATCTCGGCATGGAAATCTCGCCGCAGCCATCGCACTACTGCGTGGAGCACAAATGCACCACGGAGCTGACACCCAAACGATTTTGGGAAGAACTCGAACATCATTTTGCTTCGGAGCTTTTGCCCGTTACGGTGCAGACACACTGGATCGTCGAGATCGACGACGGCCTGAAGCCGGTCTGCTTCATCAAGACGGAAGGCGGCTTTGAGACCGTACCGTTCTTTGACACGTCGAAAGCGAGAGCGAACAAGAAAGAGGAGGAAGCCTAACGGAAAAGCACTGCAACACCTGCAACGACTCGTTTTATCTGACGGAGCCCAACGCCTACATCCCGGGCGGCGTGGAAACCCAGCATTGCAGAAACCCCATCTACAATTCTGAGGCGTACACCCACGAAATGCTCCTGGAGGACTGGGACAAGGGCTATTGCCGTTACTGGAATCCGAAAAAACAAGATCTTTAAGAAAGGAATTTCAAAATGAAAAACTCATATTCCATTGCCCAGAGAAACGCGCTCGTCGAAGCGTATCTGCCCTGCATCAACGATGTGATGCGCAGCAACCGCAAGCTGATCCGTGCCGCCCGGCTCGATCAGGACGATGTTTACCAGCAGCTGGCCCTCCGGCTCATCAAGGCCGTGGAAACCTTCGATCCCGACAAGGGAGACCTGGAGACGCACATCAAGGCCCAGCTCCGGTATGAGCTGCTGGACTGCAGGAGCGCCTACCACCGCTTCGGCATCACCAACGCGCCCAGGAACCTCGGCGGCGTTATCGTCTCTCTCAACGAGTACCGTGACCGCGCCTGTGCGCGCGATCTGGCGATGGCAGCATGAGGACAGGCCAATGACGAGCCTGAGAGACAGAATGCTGGCGGTGATCGCCGACGTCAACACGCAGCTTGCCGAGCGTGAGGAGCTCATCGAGATAATCGCCATCGCGCTTCTTTCCCGAAAGAACCTTTTCATTCTCGGCGCGCCCGGCCAGGCGAAGAGCGCGGCCATCAACTGTTTCCGCAGACGCATCGACGGTGCGCGGCAGTTTGAGCGGCTGCTCTCCAAGCAGACCGACGAGGATCAGCTTTTCGGCCGCATAGATTTGGCGAGCCTGATCCCCGGCAGCGTCCCGGAAGCGTATCTGCAGAACGACGTGGCGTACCAGGGCATGAAAGCCGATCTGGAATGTGCGCTGAGCGATATGGCGCAAAACCCGAATGCCGAGGACACTCGGGAGTGGGTCGTGGCGCTGACGGAAAAACTGGAGGTCTATCGCAAGGCGGTGGGCGTCCTTCACAACACGGAGTCGATGGTCAACACCACCGGCAAGCTCCCGGAGGCGGACATCGTCTTTCTCGACGAATGCTTCAAGGCCAACGACGGTGTGCTGAACTCGCTGCTGACGGCGCTCAATGAGCGCAAGTACACCAACGAGGGCAGGACCTACCGCATCCCCGTGATCTCCTTCTTCGCGGCATCCAATGAGATCCCAAACTTCAATGATCCGCAGGAGAAGATTCTCCAGGCGCTCTATGACCGTCTGGAGCTGAAGGTCGTCACGTCGGACATCGCGGAACGGGAGCACCGATTGGCTGTCCTGCGGGAAAAGCAGGCCGGACGCTTCGGGCAGATCGCCGCGACCATCACACTGGACGAGCTTCAACGCATGCAGGCCGAGGTGGACGTTATCCCCGTGCCGGACGCCATCAACGAGCTGGTGGACGACATTCTCTGTGTGCTGCGGAAGGACGTCACCGTGTCAGACCGCAAGTATCTGAACTACTATCCCGTCGCGCAGGCTAAGGCATGGCTCAACGGTCACAGCGAGGTGCAGTCCTCGGATCTTCTGGCGCTGAAGAACTACCTGTGGCAAAAGCCCTCAGAGATCGCGCTGGTAGAGACGACGCTCACCCGGATGTGCCTGAACCCCCTGCAGGACAAGGCCAACGACATCCGTGCTGCCGCCAAGGAGGTGCAGGATGAACTGGAGGCCGCCGCTGACGCCGGGGTGGATATGAAGAAGGCGTTTCGCAAGTTTCGCTCGGAGATGGTGCGGGTGTACCTGCTCTATCGGGAGCTTGCAGGCAAGGCGCAGACCGACAGCGACAGGGCCATGCTGGCTGAACTGCTGAACGATCTGGAAAAGAGCAGCCGCACAGCGCATGAGCGCAACGGCTACACCTATGCCAGCCTGGAAGAGCTGGCGTCGCTGCAGTAAGACGCAGCGAAGATAATCGTAAACGGAAAGCGATGCTGCTTTCTGAAAATACTACATCTTTTTGGAGGAACCTACTATGTTGAATCACATTACCATGATGGGCAGACTGACCCGTGACCCCGAGCTGCGTACCGTCGGCGAGACGTCGGTTTGCAGCTTCCGCATCGCCTGTGAGCGCGACTTCAAGAACAAGGACGGAGAGAAAGAGGCCGACTTTGTGGATGTCGTGGTCTGGCGCAAGCTGGCCGAGAGCGTGTCCAAGTACTTTACGAAGGGCCGCATGGCCGTCGTGGATGGCCGACTGCAGATCCGCCCCTGGACGGACAAGAACGGCGAGAAGCGCTATAACACCGAGATCGTGGCGGAGAACGTCTACTTCGGCGATTCCAAGCGGGAGGCCAACGGCGGCAACTCCAACGAGCCGCCCGTTCCCACGGATGTCCCGGAGGGCTTCGTCCCGAACTTCAACGAGGCGGAGGACGGCGAACTGCCGTTCTGAAATCCAATGGGGAGAGGGCGCATGCCCTCTCCCTGCATGAACGGAAATGGAGGAACATTTGAAAAGCAGCTTGACCGCGCCGATTCTCTCCCGTCTGACCGCTGCGTGTCCGTTTGCCGAGATCTATGAGGACACGGAGCCCAGCGGCACCGGCGTATTCTCCTATCCCCGCAAAAAGATCGTGCACATCCGCGCCGACCATGACGGCTGGCGCTGGTGGAACACTGTCTGGCCTTTCCATGATGAACTGGCGACGGAGGAGATGAAGCGGGAGATCGACGCGACCTACGATGCGCTGACGGCAAAGGATGCGCTGCGCGACCTGCCCACGCTGCGGCAGTTTTGCTCGGCTCATCCTGACTCCTGCATCGGCGCGTCAGGTACGGAGTTCAACTTCTATATGGAAGGCGAACTCTGCAACTACTGGCTCCGGCTCATTACCCGAAAAGGCGACTACAATATATATCTGAGTGCTTATGCGAAAGGAGAAATCTGATTTGACGCTGACCGAAAAAGACAAAGCTGACCTCCTTGAGATGGGGTTCCTTGAAGAAGATTTCCGACAGATACAGGACGCGACCCTGTCCAAGTACACCAGCTATACGCTCCATGAGAAGGGGTCGAAACGCGGCAAACGCATTTCCCGCGAGGAAGCGATCCGGCTTCTCGGTCGATGGACCTGGCTGACCGGAATCGCCCGCTCGGCGTTCCATTACAGCGCGTGCCGCGGTCCTGATGACGGGTCATTCTTTGTTCTGTTTGACAGCAGCAGACTCTTCAAGGACTAATCGGAGGTATCCGGATGGAAAAGTATTTTGTCTATCTCGATGACCTCCGGGAGAGCGGAGAGATCAATATGTTCGAAGCAGTCCCGTATCTCCAGCAGGCATTTCCCGAATTGGCCAGTGACCGCCCCCGTGCGAGAAAGATTCTGCTCACATGGATGACGCACTGCGAGGAAAACGAGGAGGACTGAGAGATGCGCAAGGCATACCGCAGCATCCAGGACGTATGGGCGTCGCCATGGGCGAGAATCACGTCCGTCGATGCACGACAGCAAAAGACCGACCGGGTGCTGCGCTCCACAAAGCTGGAGGACAGCATCTATGCGGACCTCCGAGTTGCCGACGATGCGATGGACGCTTTGGAAGCCGAGGCGAAGGAGAAACTCTCTACGTTTCCGGCGCTGTCGCAGGATGTGTTCCAGTCGTTTTACTCGCTTCTGCCGAAGCGCAACGAGGAAGAAACATTGTCCTGCACCGCGCAGAAGTTCAACAGCAAGATCCTCGACCATGTAATGAACGGGGAGGACTATCCCACGATCAAAAGCATCTGCGAGGGTCGGGAGCTTCCCGCCTATGAGGCGGCCTCCGAGTTCACCGCCCGGACCGCCGG
>JAFYCC010000023.1 GCA_017539885.1 Oscillospiraceae bacterium | reverse complement strand
TCGGATATGACCGCATCGGCAACGCCATGCGTCACGACGAGTTCCTGAACACGATCAGGGACTTCATGCCGCAGAACGTAGAGCTGCTCGAACCCCTGTATGTTTCCCGCACGGACAACTGGGAGAACAAGGAGCAGGTTTGGGAGGATTTCCGGACCGCCATGGCGGATGCGGACGCTGCGTTCTTCTTCTCCGTGCTCGGCGCGGATGATATCACCGTGGAGTTCGCCGAGCGTTTCTCCACGCCCATGCTCATCAATCCCACCAGCGCCTTTTCGCCCCAGTCCATCGTTGCAGCCGTCAAGGCCAAGGATCCGTCGCGGGAGATCTACGCGCCGCTGCACTGGACGGACGCGAAGGAGATCCTCGACGCGCTGCGTGCCCGCAAGGTGATCCGCGGCACGAACATCCTGCTGGCCACCCGCTTCAATTCCGACGTTTCCATGTCGAGCGTCGACACTTTCTCCAACCACGATCTCGTCACGAAGAATCTGGGCGTGCATTTCCGCTACGTCAACGTGCACGAACTCATGGACGACATGATGCCGGCAAAACCGGAGGGCAACTATACGACGCCCGGCCGCGTGACCTGGAACATCACAGAGGAGGAACTGGCCGAGTGCGGCCGCATCGCCGACGAGCTGATCGCAGGCGCCGAAGAGGTGGAGGTCTCCCGGGAGTATCTCATCAACTCTCTCAAGGCTTGGATCATCGTGCGCAAGCGCATGGACGAGAAGGACTGCAACGGCTTCACCGTGCCCTGCCCGGATGTGTGCTCCACGCGCCGCCTCAACGAGATGAAATTCACCTTCTGCCTGGCGCACTCGCTGAACATGGAAGCGGGGATCCCGTCTTCCTGTGAGTATGACGCCAACGCCGTGCTGAGCCAGCAGGCGCTCATCGCCGTTTCCAACCACCGTCCTTTCGTCGGCAACACCGGCCCGATTCCTTACGACTATGAACGCAGGGAATGGATGTATGTCTGGGGCCCGCAGTATCCGACCGTCGTGCGCGTCGCGCAGGAGAATCCGGAGAACATCTACATCATGGAGCACTCCGTGCCGCACCGCTGCCTGCGCGATCCGGACAAGAAGGGCAGGTACGCGCTGCGCCACTTCGCCTGGCAGCAGGAGTTCGGCGCCGTGTTCAGATATGACTTCGAGCAGGACGTCGGTCAGACCGTCACGGTCTGCCGCTTCTCCCCGGACGGCAGCAAGCTGCTCGTCGGCCGCGGTACAGTCATCGCCGGCGACGGCTACGACCTGCAGAACTGCAACGGCACCATCCTCTTCCGCGTGAAGGATCAGGCGGACTTCTGGGAGAAACAGGTGCTCGTCGGCAACCACCTTGCGCTCGTCTACGGAGACTATACAAAACAGCTGTCCCGCCTCGCCAGAGTCCTCGGCGTCGAGGAACTCAAGGCCTACTGATGGTTGACGCCGCCGAGCAGGAGCGTGCGAGACAGGCGCTTCTGCGCGCGAAGGAGGCCTCGCAGAAGGAGATCGACGCGATCTATGACGTACTGCCGCTGCGCGCGGATTTCCTCTGTGAGCGCCTGACGGATTTTGTGCTCGCCAAATTCATGCTCACCCGGGAGGAGACCGAAGGCGTGGATTTCCAGAAGCTGTCGCAGCTGAGCCTTGCCCGAAGCATGAAGATCTCAAAAGAACTTGTCAAAGAGTTCGACATGGCGCAGGGCTGCGCCGGGACCTCCTCGGAGATCGCCAAGAAGACGCTCCTCTTCATGGCGCTTCAGAAGCAGCTGCGGCTGGAACTGCCCGCGCGGGCGCTGCCGCGGATCCACAGCTTCCCGGAGCTGACGGCTCTGGTTATCGGAGCCATGCGCGAAACGGAATTCTGGCGGCCGAGACTGGCCGGCGAATAACAGCGATAAAAGGCGTGCCTGTCTTATCCCGGGCACGCCTTCTTCCAAATCGAAATCTATTGTGTTCACGAACAAAATGGTATATAATGGCATTAATAGAAAGAGCTGGTAATTCAGCTAAGGTGTAGGAGGACTGTACGTCATGCGCATTTCGCTCAATCTGATCCTGGAACGGCTGAGCCGATACAACTGCCAGACACATGTGGAGGCCGGATCACAGCCCGGCTTTGAGCGCATCTGTCTGCTGCCGGAAAAGGCAGAGGAACTTAATCCCGGAAGGATCTACGTCGGCGAGCTGTCGCAGGCGCTCGCGCTGAGAGCGGAAGGCGCGTCTTTCTGCTGCGTCTGCGTGCGTGACCGTGTGCACGACCGGGCGGAGACGGACGAGGCCCTGCTCGGCCTGATCGTCGTCAACGAGAACGTTTCGCAGCATCGGGTCTATACGGAACTGCAGGATCTGTTCTGCACGGTAAGCGAATGGGTCAATCATATGTTCCGCTACGCCTACGAGCAGCGGCCGCTGCAGGACATCATCGAACTGAGCGAACCCGTGATCGGCAACTTCATCTCCGTTTCCGACTCGGCGCTGAGCCTGATGTGCTATACCAGCCACATCCCGATCGACGACCCGCTGTGCGTCAAACTTCTTGCAAACGGCTTCCATCCGGAGGAGACGATCACGGCCTTCCGTGAAAACGGCCTGTTCGAGCTTTGGGACAAATCCGCAGGGCTCATCTGCAGCACGGATCACAAGCTTTCGCCGTACGACCTGTGCAGCAAGGTCTTCAAGCTTCACAACACGTATTACGTTCATGTCGTGATGACCTGCAACAACCATCCCCTTACGCCGGGTCTGGTGGATCTCTTCAAGATGCTTGTGGATGTGCTGAACATCTATGTTGAGCGGGACTGGCGGCAGCACAACTATACGCGCCACGACTACGACAGCCTGCTCATCGACCTCATCGAAGGCAGGGCGGGAGAGCCGGGCGTCGTTTCCGAGCGAGCCAGGCACGTCAGCATCCCTGACGACGGACCGTTCCAGCTTTGCCTGATCGAGTTCGAATCCCTCGAAAAACTGCCGATCGGAAAAGCCGGCATGGAGCTCTCCGAACTGCTGCCGGACGCGAGGATCACCACCTATCAGAACCGTCTGCTCATGCTGCTGCAGGGACAGCCCGGCGCAGGGGAGGAGCCGCTCATTCCTGCGGAGGCGCTCACGCCCTGGCTGGAAAACTTCGGGGCTTTCTGTGCCGCCAGCTGCGTTTTCGACACGCTGCCTGATATCCGGCTTGCCTATGAGCAGACCCTCATGGTGTACAAGTACTACCACTATCTGCCGCATCCGCCCTTCATCGCGGATCATATGCCCAGCCGGATCGTGGACTATGACGGCTGTTTCCTGCTCGCGCTGCTTGGTGAAAGCCAGACCAGCCGCGCCACGTGGCGCACAACGCGCTACTACAGGCTGCTGCGCAAGGTCAACGACCACGACATCAAGCACGGAACGAACAACATACAGATCCTGTATACCTATCTGTTCTGCGACTGCAGATCCTCCGAGGCGAGCGCGCTGCTGCACATGCACCGGAACAACGTCCTCTACCGCGTCGGCCGCATCGAGGAGATGCTGGGCGTCCAGATCTCCGACCCGGAGATCA
The DNA here is from genome assembly GCA_017539885.1 of Oscillospiraceae bacterium. The sequence goes on along the minus strand of JAFYCC010000023.1, from coordinate 33,241 downwards.
AGCGGGGCCTGACGCAGGCCTATCCGCTGCTCCTGCTCTACGGCTTTTGAGCGCCGTGACGGATTTCGGCAGGATTCGCGGGGATTTTCCCCTGCTGAGCCGGCTCGTGCACGGCAGGCCGCTCATCTATCTGGACAACGCGGCTACGACACAGCTGCCCGAGCCCGTGCTCCGGGCGGTGGAGGAGCAGTACCGTCAGTGGCAGGCAAACATCCACCGCGGCGTTCACTGGCTCAGCGAACAGTCCACCGCGCGCGTGGAGTCCGTACGCCGGACCGTGGCGGACTTTCTTGGTGCCGCGGAGAGCGCGGAGATCATTTTCACGAGCGGCGCGACGGAGTCGGTCAATCTCGTCGCCCGCGCCGCTTCCGAGAGCCTCCTGCGCGAGGGAGACACGGTCGCGGCAACGGTAATGGAACATCACTCAAATCTTATACCCTGGCAGGAGGCCTGCCGCCGAAGCGGGGCAAGACTGCGCCTGATCCCGCTGACGCCGTGCGGCGAACTGGACATGGAGGCGGCGGAGCGCGTTTTCTCCGAGAGGCCGAAACTGCTGGCGGTAACGGCGGTATCGAACGTGCTCGGAACGGTCAATCCGATCGCCCGGCTGACGAAAGCGGCGCACGACGCCGGCGCACTCGTGTTCGTGGACGCGGCGCAGCAGATGCGGCACGGACGCGTGGACGTGCGGAAGTGGGACTGCGATTTTCTCTGCTTCTCCGGGCACAAGATGCTCGCCCCGACAGGGATCGGCGTGCTCTACGGGAAAAGGGAACTGCTCGAGCGCCTGCCGCCCGTCGCCTTCGGCGGCGGGATGGTCGAAGAGGTGACGGAGTACCGCGCAGACTGGGACGTACTGCCGTTCCGTTTCGAGGCGGGCACGCGCAACATAGCCGGTATCATCGGACTCGGAGCGGCGATCGGTTATATCCGCTCAATCGGCGGGGAGGCGGTATACGGACGCGAGGCGGAGCTGCTCCGGCAGACGGAGGCCGTCCTGCGCGAACGGCCGTATCTCGAAATCCTCGGGACGCCCGGGGAGCGGGCGGGTGCCGTGAGTTTCAACATCCGGGGCCTGCCTGCCTACGACGCGGCCAGACTGCTCGACCAGCTCGGCGTCGCCGTGCGCAGCGGACATCACTGCGCGCAGCCGCTGCTGCGCGCCCTCGGGCTGGAGAGCGCCGTGCGCGTCTCCCCGGCATTCTATAATACGGAGGAGGAACTCTGCACGCTCGGCGCAGCGCTCGACCGCGTCGCGGCGCTGCCGGGGATTCGGCATGGATGAGATCGAAAGTGTACAGCGCGAGCTGATCGGGGAGTTTCAGGGGCTGGGGGACAGCTTTGAGCAATATGCCTACCTGATCGAACTTGCGGCGCTGCTGCCGCAGCTGCCGCCGGAAAAGAAGACGGCGGAGCGGGTCGTGAAGGGATGCCAGTCCCATGTCTGGCTAGATATGCGTGCGGAAAACGGCGTGTTCCGATTCGACGGAGACAGCGACACGTTTATCATCAAAGGCGTGCTGTATCTGCTGCGCAGAATGTTCGACGGGCAGCCGCTCGCGGACGTGGCGGCGGCAAAGCTCACACTGTTTGAGGAGACGGAGATCATGGAGACCTTCGAGACGGACCGGCAGAAGGGGATCGGCTACGTGGTGCAGACGCTTCAGCGCTTTGCCGCGGAGCACTGATCGTCTGGAAAACAAAAAACGGGGAAGACGTACTGCGCGGCGCGTCTTCCCCGTTTTTCGGACTTGTGTTTCAATCAGGCGCGGAGAGCGTCGATCATCGCTTTGACGTTCTCGGCCTTTGCGTTGAGCGGTACTTCACAGCCGCTGCCGAGCATAAAGCCGCCCTTCATGCCCATCCGGATGAGCTTCTCACAGTAATCGGCGACCTCATCCGGCGTGCCGTAGGCGAGCATCGTTGCCGGCACGTCACCGCGGATGGACTGATAGCCGCGCAGGATGTCATAGGCCTGCTCAATGTCCGTGGAGCCGTCCAGTTCTACGTGGACGCAGCCCCTGGGGAGCTCCGTGAAGTATTTGAGCATGGGCAGCCAGTTGGCGTCTGCGTGCAGGATATAGGTAAGACCCGCGGCATGGAAGCGCTCGATTGAGGCCTTGAGGACCGGCCACACGATCTCCTCGAACAGCGTGGGGGAGATGAAGGTCGCGGAAGAACGCATCACGAATCCGCCGACGCGCGTTCCGTTGTTGGCCTTGATTTGTCCGATGGTGGCCTCGTCTGCCGCAGGCTGGAACCTGCGCATGATGTCCACGATCGGACCGGGGTCGAGCATGAGATCAACGGCAAAGTCCGCCATGGAGCGCGTCATGGAGAGCGTATCGAAGATGGGGGCGCAGGCGCCGTCAAAGTCGGGCACCATGCCCTGACTGTAGATGAAACCGATCGTCTTACCGGCGTTCGCGCCGAACTCGGCAAAGCGCGCGCCGAGCTGACCGGGATTCGTATAGGGCGGATTCTGGATGGACATGACGTACTGCATGCTCCAGGCTTCCCAGCCCATCTGAAGGATGCGCTGATACTCTGAGGGATCTGTGAAGTAGGGCTTTTCCACAAACTGATACAGCGAGTCGTCAGGGAGCTCCCTGCCGGGAATGCGCGCCGGCAGCTGCATGATGAAGATCGTATCGCCCGGGCACACCGGCATGCAGACGTCGGGCTTGCCGATGATGGAGATCGTCCGGACAATGGATTCGATCCACTTGTCCGCGCTTGCACAGATGTCCTTCTGAAGAACGCCGCCGAGCGAACCGAAGGACGCGAGCATCATCGGGAAGACCGGCATCTCGTCACGGTCGGCGAAAGGCTCCAGGCTTAGCATCTTCATGTATCTTTCCATTGAGCTTTTTGCCATGTTTCTGTCCTCCTACATTTTTTGGAAATTATTCATCGGATTGAATTTCGCCTCTGCATGGTCTATAATACAGGAAGAAATCGATACTGTCTTCATTCAGGATGCGGAATCGACTCCACAGCCGCGGACAATACCGGGGCGAGATTCATACAAAATGTAGGAGGAACTTATGCGCATCAGTATGTGGATGCTCGCGGACTGGCTGAGAAGCTATGCCCCGGTCGCACGCATCGAGCAGGGATCACGCGTGCTGCGCAATGCCCGGCTGTACAGTGAGGAGCTCAAGATTTCACGCTCGTCCGTCTATCTCCATCAGCTGGAGGACAGCCGCGTGCTGTGCACGAACGGGCACGACGTGCTTGAACTGCGCTCGCAGGATGTGAACGCGGTACTCGGAGACACGATGGATGCCTTTGAATATTACAATGACTGGGCTTCGGGCATCCACGATCTGATCCATGCGGGATGCGACGCGCAGACCATCCTGCGCGCGGGGGCGCAGGCTCTGGGCAGGACGCTGATCCTGGCGGACGCGACCTTCTTCGTCCGGGAGATCTTCGACCCCTTTGGCACGATCGCGCAGACGCCCTCCGTAGGCAATATGACCGAGAGCCGCCTGCTGCCGCTGGAGGCGCTGCTGGACCTGAGCCGGCTCGAATGCATCCGCGTACCGGAGCTGCCGAGCTACCGTGTCGACCCGGCAGGCGTAGAGCCGGGAGCGGTGGTCACGAATCTGTTCTGCGGCGACGTGCATAAGGGCTGGCTTATTACAGTAAAGCCCTCAGGCGAGTACACGCGCGGAGAATTTGACCTGCAGGACGCCTTCGCTGAACTGCTCACGCTCTGGCTGCAGCGCGGCGAGAGCGCGGAAGCGCGCATGGACAAGTCCGGTATCCTGCTGGAGCTGCTCAGGAACCCGGACGAACGGACGCGGGGCAGGGAGGAACGGCTGCAGACCTTCGGCTGGTATGCCTCGGATCCAAAACAGCTGTTCGTGATCCGGCAGCTTGGGGGCGGACGGGATCCGATGCACGCAGCGGAGCGCTATCTGGAGCGGATCAATCCCTATGCGTTCCTCGCACAGTACGACGGCCGCCTCGTTATGCTGGCAAATCTGCGGCTCACCCCGTCGGAGCGCTTTACCGGTGAACTTGAGCTTCTTCTGCGCCGCTGCGGCTGTGTCGCGGGCGTGAGCTGTATCTTTACGGAACTGGACGGATTTGCCGCGCAGTATGAGTCCGCGATGGCAGCGCTGCGGTTCGCGCCGGAGGAGGCGGGAGCGGTGCACGGATTCGAGGACGTGAAACTGCCCTATATCGCTTCACTCCTGCGCACACAGACGCTTGCAGACCTTTCACATCCAGCGCTGCATCAGCTGCGTGCTTACGATCAGAGGCACGGAACAGAGCTTGCCGAGACGCTGCGCGTTTTCCTGCGCTGCCGCTGCAGCTTCACGGAGACGGCACAGGAGCTCTTCATCCACAGAAGTACGCTGCTCTATCGTCTCGGACGCATTCGTGAGCTGACGGGCGCGGACACGGATGACGCGGACACGCGGCTGCATCTGGAGATCTCCTTCCTGATGGAAGGATAAGAAATGCCCGCAGCCACATCTCCGGCTGCGGGCACTCGAAACGACAGAATCAGGCTTTTCTGCGGATATAGATGAAGCTCTGCGTCAGATCGACGACTTCAATGTCGGCATCCTCCTCAATGGTGGAGCCCATGATATCCGTAAAGACCAGCTTGCCGTCGCACACTTTGACCTCCGCGACATTCTTGGCGATCTGCTTTTTCTCACCCTCCCCGAGGGCGTAAACGGTGGAAAGACACATACTGCAGGACCTCCTTTTCCGGCGCCTATTGTAGCATGCGTACCGGGGAAAGTCAAATTCCGGATGTCGACATGAAGCTTGCGGCAGCAGCACTCTGTGAATGAATTGACAATTATGCATTAATTGCGTATAATTAAGATGCTAAAGTGATTTTCGGTCGCGTTATCCGCTGTCGGAACAGGCTGACGCGGAAGAGCGATAAGAGTCTGTTTGCGGAAAGGAGGCTTACCGGCATGGATTTGGATAAGCTAAAGGACAAGGCCCTCGATACGGGAAGCAGGATCCTGCAGGGACTGGGCAGCTTCGCGAAGAAGACGGCCAACAGCGTTCTTGAAAAAACGAAAACTGAGGCGGGCAAAGCCGCCGGTTTTGCGAAGGAAAAGACGTTCATCGTACTTCACAAGACCGGCGAGAAAGTGCGTTCCAGGGCGGCCGAGCAGCAGGAGACGCTGCTTGTTCTGGGATTCGTGTTCGCTGCATTCGCCATTCTGGCATTTGTGCTGCGCGCCTACGGGCGCAGGAAATAGTTTCAGGCTGAACGTTCAGAGGATCGCGCGGCGATCCCGCACGGAGCATCTTGCGGGCGTCATCGTGGACAGAACCGGAAAGGATACGGACACTGCAGTATGGAATGCTCCGGAAACCTTCAACAATTGAAAAGCCTGATGCGGCCAGGTAATCTCATCCTTATCGCCGGCAGGCCGGGACTGGGAAAATCGTATCTGGCGTGCGACCTGCTCAGCTCTTCGAAGATTCATGGAATGGGTGCGTACGTTTCGATAGGAAGAAGCAGAGAATCCATCAACAGGCGATTTGCAGAGATCGGGAAGAACCCCAGCCTGATCTTTGATGAGGGCGAGGACTCGCTTGAGAGCGCCCTTCGGATGATCGGGACGCTGGGGGTGCCTGTATCCGGTCTCGTCTTCGACTCCGTTGCGAGCGGGGACCACGAGCGCGCGTCCGCGCAGATCGCGGAACTGAAGAGTCTGGCGGCCCGCTTCAAGGCGCCCGTCATCGCGCTGGCGGATATTTCCAGACTCGTCGACCAGCGTAAGGACAAAAAGCCGCAGCTCCGTGATCTCCCGACTTTCGAGCTCCTGCACCTGATCGACTCGCTCGTGCTTCTGTACAGCGATGCATATTATGCAGGCGAACCGGTCAAAGAAGTGGAGGTCAACGTTCCGAAAAGTCCCGTTGGCGCCTTTTCGTTTGTCTGCCGCTGGGAGAGCGCACGGCAGGAGGATTAACTGCAGGCACGGAGTGATCGTGAATGACAAAGGGCAGCCCCAGGTCCATGTGGAACCGGGGCTGCCTCTTCTCACAGCCTGGCAACCGAATGTGCGCGTTCAATGCTCGCGCAGAGCGCTACGCGATCGATCGTGACGCCGGCAGGGTTAACGGACACGGACACACAGACCCAGCCGCGCGACAGTTCCAGCAGAGCGGCCGGCGCCACGAAGCTGCGCCGCTTCGGCCTTCGGGCGCGACCGGACTGCAGCCGCAGCTGCCAGCTCATCCCGATGTATTCACGGCACAGAGAGGAAGAGTGACGGATAAACCGGCAGACGGCATAGAGAAGCGTGTCCCGATTGACGGACAGGGAAGGGGCGATCTCCACGCGGACGGGATTGGAGACCGTCAGCGCGCAGGACGCAGCGACAGGTTCGTTTCCGAGTGTGAGTCTCATAGAGTTACCTCCTGTAATCTGATTCGGCTGTCGGTCGCCGTCCCGCGCCGCGGTCAGCAGCGGCGCGTCTCTGCCGGGAGACTCTTCGCGGTTCCGGCCCCGCGCCCGGCAGCAAAAAAGGCCCTGTCGGGAGACTGTCCCGACAGGGCGAAAAAAGACGCACTGCTCCCGGGATGTCATCCTGTGAGCAGTGCGTCTGCACTTTTTGAATTGTCAGATCGGAGCATAATCAGCTCCGGGAAGTGACTATAGCATAATGCCGCGGCTCCTGTCAAGCCAAAACCGCGAGATCGCCGGTGCGGTCAGAGTTTCATATTCATCTCCGCGATACGGCGCACTTCCTGTTCGGCGTTGAGGAAGGCCTGCGCGACCTGCGGATCGAAGTGTGTGCCCATGCCATCGCGTATGATTCCGAGCGCGTCCTCGATGGAGAAGGGCTTCTTGTAGCTGCGGCGGGAAACGAGCGCGTCAAACACATCCGCAACAGCCATAATGCGTGCGGACAGGGGGATGTCCATGCCCTTGAGATGCATGGGGTAACCGCTTCCGTCCCACTTCTCGTGATGATACTCGGCAAGATTGCGCGCCTCGTCGAGATAACCGGATTCATCAGACACAAGAGTCATGGCACGGCTGATGATCTCGCTGCCGGCGGAAGTGTGCTCCTGCATCTGGAGGAACTCCTCGTCCGTGAGTTTGCCCGGCTTGTTGAGCAGCGCGTCCGGGACATGGATTTTGCCTACGTCGTGCAGAGGCGCAGAGTTGACCACGTCCTCAATGTATTCGTCCGTGAGTACGTCTGCGAAAAGGCCCTCACGACGCAGCTCGTCCATGATGATCTTTGTGTATGCGGCGGTCTTGCGCACGTGGTCGCCGGTACACTGGTCGCGGCTTTCCACCATGTCTGCCAGAACGAGTATCAGCCCGTTCTGGAGTTTGGATATCTCACGGCCTTTCTTCTCCACTTCCTCGATATAGCGCACGGTGGTCTCCGCGTTGCGCTCGAAGGTCTGGTACAGATGCTCTATTTCGTCGCCGGACCGGATCCTCAGCGCGTGAACGCTCTCAAGGCTCTGCCTGCGCTTCTCTTCGCTGTCGTATGCAAAAGCTGCCGTGACGCGTGCCATCGTATTGATCGGATTGGTGACAAAGTGCTCCAGCAGCCAGAAGCAGGAAGCGAGCACAAGGATAAAGAAGCCGAGGAAGAGAAACAGCACGCGCGAAGCGAAGGCGACGTCATATGAAGTCAGCTGCTGCATTGAAACGTCCACGGCGGCATAGCACTGGCAGTTGCCGTTCGCATCGCGGACAGGCGTATAGGCGGTGAGCAGCCACCCGAATGTGTCGTCGGTGATGAGAGGCTCGATTTCCTCGCCGGCGAGCAGTGCAGGTAGATATTCGGAGAAGGACTCGTCGAATTCGACAAGGTCACCGGGCTCGCTGCCGACCAGTTCTTCTGTATCCAGATCGAAAACGACGTGACAGCCGTCAGGCTGGATACGGTAGACATATACGTATTCGATATCCGGCGAAGACTCGCGTATCCGGTAAAGCTGTGCCTCGGTGGTCTGATAGCCGGGAGCTGCCTCGCCCTGCTCCAGATAGGTGTCGACCATGTCCGGATCGATCGTGGCGGCGACAAGGGACGAGATCCCGGCGACCGTCTTGACGTGCTCCTCGATCGTGCCGCGGTGGTACAGCGTCGAGCTGATCACTGTCGCGGCAGCGCCCGTAAGGATCAGGGAAACGGCGATGATCAGCAGCAGTTTCAAACGCAGGGAGACGCGACGGCATATGGATTGATCCTCGCCGGTCGATCCGGTCAGCGGAGATTTCCGCCACCCATACGATTCAAACAGTGCCAGGAGCTTTTCAGGAACGAGCCGCAGGGCAATGGCGGCGGGAATCACGGCGATCAGCTTGTCGAAGAAGTTGTAGATCACACCGGCCAGACACTCGGCCAAGAACACGCTGCTGATACCGCCGGCAATGAGCCTGCTGCCGAGAGGGGAGAACTCCAGCGACATGCCGCCGATCAGCCATGTGATGAGCGTGCCCAGAACGCCGCTGATCAGCGCGAGCACGACCGTGGTGAGAAGGACCTTCAGTACGTTTCGGAGCCAGCCTTTGTTTGCAAACAGAGCGGCAAAAATCGCAATCAGGATATTAACGAAACTGTAGTAGGGGAAAGTGGAGTTGCTGATCCCGGAGAGGACGTTCGTCACGAAGCCCACTGCAATGCCGGGCAGATAGCCGCCGGTTGCCGCTACAATCACTGTACCGATCGTATCCAGATACAGCGGCAATCCCAAAGCGGAAGAAACGTATCTGCCCACAAGATTGAGCAGGACGCCGCAGACGAACAGAAGAATAAAAAGAGGCAGAGCGCGTTTCGCGCCTTTTACAGAGCCTTGCATGGCAGTAATCTCCCTCATAGCTTACAAGGTACGATATTATTTTACGGTTTGATTGCACGGTTGTCAATAAAATTGCTTGCAGAATAGAGTCCGCGAAGGGAAGCGCATCGGGGAGGGCTTATGCTTTCCATCCTCGCGGGATGCATCTTGAACCCGGGCGTGCGTATGATTAGGGAAGCATAGTCTGTGCGCGCATGAAGGACAAAAGAACTGTCTGCAAACGAAAACGGGAACTGCATATGCAGTCCCCGTTTTCGTTTGCACGGCTCAGCCGCCGAGGTAGGCTTTGCGCACGCTTTCGCTCGCAGCAAGTTCTCTGCCGGTGCCGGAGAGAGTGATCTTGCCGGTCTCCAGCACATAGGCGCGGTCGGCGATGGACAGAGCCATTTCTGCGTTCTGTTCGACCAGCAGGATCGTCGTGCCGCCCTTATGAAGCGTGCGGATGATTTCAAAAACCTGCTCTACGAGAATCGGTGCGAGACCCATGGACGGCTCATCGAGCATCATGAGCCTGGGCTTGGACATCAGCGCACGCCCCATGGCGAGCATTTGCTGTTCGCCGCCGGAGAGCGTTCCTGCGACCTGTCTGCGCCGTTCCTTCAGGCGTGGGAACTGCTCGAAAACAGCTTCCTTGCTTGCAGCGATCTGATTCGTCGGCGCTGTGAAAGCGCCCATCTCCAGGTTCTCCTCAACCGTCAGGCGGGTGAAGACGCGCCGTCCTTCGGGCACCTGCGCCAGTCCCATCTGGACGATCTTGTGCGGCTGTGTGCCGCCGATGCGTTTGCCGAGAAACTCAATGCTGCCCTGCTTGGGGTGCATGAGGCCGGATATCGTTTTAAGGATCGTGGATTTTCCGGCACCGTTGGCGCCGATCAGTGTGACGATCTCGCCCTCATCGACGGAGAAGCTCACGCCCTTGACCGCATGGATCGGACCATAAAACACGTTCAGATCCTGGACTTCGAGCATCATTCCTTCGCCGCCCCCTTCCTGCCGAGGTAAGCCTCGATCACCTTCGGATCCTCCCGGATCTGCGCCGGAGTGCCTTTGGCGATGATCTCGCCGTAGTTGAGCACGGCGATGCTCTCGCAGATGCCCATGACCAGATTCATGTCGTGCTCGATCAGCAGTACAGCGATGTGGAAGGTGCTGCGTATCTTCTGGATGCAGTCCATCAGATCTGCCGTCTCCGCGGGATTCATGCCCGCTGCGGGTTCGTCGAGCAGTAGGATAGAGGGGTTGGTGGCCAGCGCTCGGGCAATCTCCAGACGCCGCTGCGCGCCGTATGGCAGGCTGCCCGCGAGAGCGTCGGCACTGTCTGCCATGCCGAGCAGGGAGAGATATTCCATCGCGCGTCCGCGCGCGATCTTCTCCGCGCGCCAGTAGCCCGGCAGGCGAAGAATAGCGCCGGCAAAGCCGTAGTCCATCTCGTTATGCAGGCCGACCAGCACGTTTTCCAGCACCGTCTGGTTGTGGAACAGGCGGATGTTCTGGAACGTGCGCGCCATGCCCATGCGCGTTACCTGCCAGGTCTTGAGCCCGCGCGTTGTCTTGCCTTCCAGAAGGATATCGCCGCGCGTGGGTGTATAGACGTTCGTGAGCAGATTGAAGATCGTCGTCTTGCCGGCGCCGTTGGGGCCGATGAGGCCGGTGATCTCCTCGCGGCCGATGGTCAGAGATACCTCGTTGACGGCGGTCAGACCGCCGAAATCGATGCCGAGATGATGGGTCTCCAGCACCGGCGTCTTGTCCATATCGCGTTCGAGCAGATAGGCTCCGCTCGGCATAGGCTTGAGTTCACTCATTGCCGGAGACCTCCTTTCCGCCGCCTTTTCCCCGCAGGAGACGGTTGACGAGCCTCGTGACGGAGAGATCCCGGTGTCCCATCAGGCCGGAAGGCTTGAAGATCATCACCACGATCAGCAGCAGAGAATAGATGAGCATGCGGTAGGTGGACAGCGCCTGCATCAGATTCGGCAGCGCCGTGAGCACCGTCGCGGCGATCACCGCGCCCGTCATGGAACCCATGCCACCGAGCACGACCATGACGAGAATGTTGATGGAGGCCATGAAGTCGAAGGACTTCGGGAACAGCGAACCCTGAAAGCCCGCGTACACGGCGCCGGCAACGCCCGCAAAGAAGGCGGACAGGGCGAAGGCGAAGACCTTGTATTTCGTCAGGTCGATGCCGCAGCAGTCCGCGGCGATCTCATTGTCGCGAATGGCGAGGATCGCGCGCCCGTGACGCGAGTGCATCACGTTGTGGATCACGAAGCAGCAGACGACCAGACACAGGAACGTGACGGGAAAGTTGGTGTACTTCGGGATATTGAGCAGGCCGGGCGTGCCGCCGGTGACGGAAGGCAGATTGATGATGGCGATGCGGATGATCTCGCCGAAGCCCAGCGTGATGATGGCGAGGTAGTCGCCGCGCAGACGCAGGGCGGGGATGCCGATGATGACGCCGAACACGGCGGCGGCCAATCCGGCGAGAATGAGGCCGAGGATCAGGGCTACGGGCTGCGGCCAGGCGGTGGTCGCCTTCCAGAACAGCGCGCCGATATAGGCGCCAACCGCCATAAAGCCTGCGTGTCCGAGCGGAAGCTGACCGAGATAGCCGGTACAGACGTTCAGCGACACGGCGAGCATGGCGTAGACGCCGCACTGGAGCACCAGCGCACGTGCGGCGCGGTTGAGCGAACCGCTGTTGAACAGCACGATCCCCACGATGAGAACGGCTGCCAGCAGTACGAAATTGATGAGATATGCGTATGGGGTCTTTAGAGTTCTCTGTTTCATGGCGCGCACCTCAGACTTTCTCGCGGATATCCGCGCCCATGAAGCCAGTGGGCTTGACCAGCAGCACGATGATGAGGATCGCGAAGACCACCGCGTCTGTCCAGGTGGAATAACCGAGCGCCGTGACGATGACCTCGGCTACGCCGATGGCAAGACCGCCGAGCATCGCGCCGGGGATCGAGCCGATGCCGCCGAGCACCGCGGCCACGAATGCTTTCAGGCCGAGCAGATAGCCGGTCGTCGGTTTTACCTGCGGATACTTGCAGCAGTACAGGATCGCGCCGATGCCGGCCAGAGCAGCGCCGATGGCAAAGGTGAAGGAGATCGTCGTGTTGATGTTGATGCCCATCAGCTGTGCCGCGCCCATGTCCTCGGAGACGGCACGCATGGCCTTGCCCATCTTAGTCTTCTGCACGAGCAGCGTAAGGGCGGCCATCGAGATCACGGCGGCGACGAGCGTTACGATCGTCGTCAGGGAAATGTTCAGCGCTCCGAGACGGAACGTCACATTCGGGATGATCGCCGTGTTCGGGAATGCGATCGGATCCGCGCCCATTATGAGCTGCGCCATGTTTTCAAGGAAATAACTCACGCCGATCGCGGTGATGAGCAGGGAGATGCGAGGCGCGCTGCGCAGGGGAGTATAGGCGGCCTTTTCAATAACGCAGGCCAGCACGATGCAGCCGACGATCGCCGCCAGAACGGCGATGACCGGACTGACGTGCGCGGAGATGATGAGCAGCGCGATATAGCCGCCCACCATGATGATGTCGCCGTGCGCGAAGTTCAGCAGCCGGATGATGCCGTAGACCATGCTGTAGCCGAGCGCGATCAGCGCGTAGATCGAGCCGACCTGCAGGCCGTTGATCAGTTGTTGCAGAACGATCATTTCCGGTACCTCTCAAATCTCTCGGAGTGCGCGTCATGCCACGCTGTAAGAAAAGCGGTGCGCTTTTCTTACAGCGTGGCACGAGCCTGCGCGGGAGACTCCGGCGAGGGGGGAGACCCCTCGCCGGAGCGAAAACCTCAGAAGTTGCCCCAGAAGGACTCAGCACCGCCGGTGATCTGGATGATCGCAGCGGATTTCTGCGGGTCGTTGTGGCTGTCGAAGCTCACGTTGCCGGTGACGAACTCTTTGTTCGTGGCGGCCATGGCGTCGATGATGGCCTGTTTGTACTCATCGGTACCGTACTTCTTGCCGGACTTCTCAGCCGCAGCGATCGCGTCGAAGAGGATCCATGCGGCGTCATAGCCCTGCGCGTCGAACATGTTCGGAGTGGCGCCGTTGTACTTCTTCGCATAGTCGGACAGGAAGTTCACGACCAGCTCACGTGTGTCTTCGACGGAGTAGCCGGAGCAGTAGTATGCGCCCTCGACCAGCGCCGTGTCGGAGACGGCGTCGAGCACGGAGCTCCAGCCGTCCACGCCGAGCATCGGGGCGGTAATGCCTGCGGCGGCCGCCTGCGCGGCGATCAGAGCCACGTCGTTGTAGTACACGGGCAGGAACAGCACGTCGGGCTTGGCGGCGGCGATGTTGGTCAGCTGGCCGGAGAAGTCGACGGAGCCGGAGGCGTAGCTCTCGGTGGCGACGACTTCGATGCCCTGCGCGGCGCACTCGTTGACGAAGTAGTCGTACACGCCGGTAGAGTAGGTGTCGCCGTTGTCATAGAGGACGGCGGCGGTGTCTGCGGCGAGCACGTTCTTGGCAAAGCGCGCCATCGTCACGCCCTGGAAGGAGTCGATGAAGCAGGAACGGAACATGTTGGTGTAGACCTGGTTCGTCTCTTCGTTGAAAGTGACGGGGATCGCGGTCGCGGAAGCGGTGATCATGGGCGTGTTGTCCGCGAAGCTCTCGGCAACGACGGCGATGGTCGGCGCGGTGGTGACGCTGCCGATGATGGCTACGACGCCCTGATCCATGACGGAGTTGTACCCGGTGACCGCCTTGGTGGCGTCGCCTTCTTCGTCATAGGAGACCAGCTCGATCTTCTTGCCGTTGATGCCGCCTGCAGCGTTGAGCTGCTCGACGTAGAGGTCGACACCGTTCTTTACGGCCTGGCCGTACTGCGCGACGTTGCCGGTGAGCGGCCCGAGCCAGCCGACCTTGATGACGTCGTTCGCACCGCCGCCGCTGCCGCTGCCGCCGCAGCCGGCGAAGAGCGCCAGCGCCATCACGAGCACGAGTGCCATGCAGATTGTCTTTTTCATTTTTGTATTCTCCTTTCCTGAATGTCGCATTCAGACAGATTACGGGGTAAATAGGAAAACGGCTCTATCCGAAAGAACAGAGCCGATTGCCGCGGAGGTCTGCTTCAGTCGACAGTGTTCTTTCCGGCTCCCGCACGGCGGAGCAGCCCCGGTACAGGCAAGGCTGAGGGAAGCGCCGGAAAAATGAAAAGAACGGACGCGCTCACGGCGTCCGTTCCGGGCAGACTGTCGGCATAGGAGGGCGCAAAAGAACTGGCGCTGCCGCCAATGGCCGCGGCGCCGCAGGACTGCGCATAGGGAACGTTCATGATCCTGCATGCCCTCCATGAAAAAGATTAACGTTATTTTAGCAGTACAGGCCGCGAAATGTCAATGCTTAAAATCGTTAAAGCGCAAAAGCCCGCGCGAAGAACTTTTGTCGATTTGACCAAGGTCGGACATACGCTGCGGCTTTTTGATTCTTTTTCCGTGTGACTCTTGATTTTTCGCGGGAAAAATGTCAACATAGAGAGGAAAACGGAGGCATCCGGTTTCAAACCGCGTCGCCGCGGAATGCTGCACGGAAGAGACGTAAATCGATGAACAAGATCGCGAAAAAACTAAAGGAATGGCTGCCGCTGACGCTCGCCCTTTGCGCCGCGGTCATCCTGTATGTCGTTTTGACGCATATCCCTTCGATCTGGCGGGCAGTCCGCACATTTTTCGGCTATTTCAGCCCACTCATTCTCGGCATCGTGATCGCTTACGTTGTCAATCCGCTCTCGGAGATGTTCCGGAAGAGCCTGTTCAGAAAGGTCCGGAAAGAGAAGCGGCAGACGCTGTTTTCCAATGCACTTGCGTTCCTGACTGTGATCGCCGTGATCGTGCTGATGCTCCTGATCCTGATTCCGCAGCTGATCGACAGCATCTCCACATTCGTGTCGAATCTGGACGGGTACCTTGCCTCCGTAAAGGCAAAGATCCCGCAGATGAAGCTGTTCGGAAACGCGCTGGATCTGCAGGACTATCTCGAGTCCCGCGAAAAGCTGCTCACAATGGCGACGGAGATGCTTCGCAACAACGCGGATACGCTGCTTAAAACATCGCTCGGCGCGGGCAGAAGCGTTATGCAGTGGGTCATTGCCCTGTTCCTCTCCATTTATCTGCTCTCGGATAAGGCAAATCTCAAGAAAGGCCTTGCGCGGCTCTTCAGCGCGCTGACACCCGAAAAACGGAGGGCAAGCTGGGCCGGATTCCTGCGCCGCTGTGACGAGATCCTCAACCGCTACGTGGTGTTCAACCTGCTCGACGCGCTTGTCATCGGCTGCATCAACGCCATGTTCATGGCGATCGCAGGCATCCCATATGTGGGGCTGGTGTCCTTCATCGTGGGCGTTACCAACCTGATCCCCACCTTCGGACCGATCATAGGCGCCGTCATCGGCGCGCTTCTGCTCGCACTGGTGAAGCTGCGCTACGCCATCATCTTCCTGATTTTCACCGTCGTGCTGCAGATCTGCGACGGCTATCTGGTCAAGCCCAAGCTCTTCGGCACGTCTCTGGGCGTATCGAGCCTGTGGATCCTCGTCGGCGTCGTCGTGGGCGGGAGAATGTTCGGCACCGCGGGCATGCTCCTGGCGATCCCTGCCGTCGCGATCATCGACGACCTGTACAGCGATTACTTCATGCCCTGGCTCGAGAGAAGGGCGCGCCGGAGGGAAGAGGCGAAAGCGCAGGAGCTCGAAGAAGTCAGGGAAGAGGAGCCGGAACAGAAACAGACGGAATAGAATAAAGCATTGCATGCAGAAATCCCGCAGACGCTTATACATAAGTGCCTGCGGGATTTCTTTCTTCTCGGTTTCAGAACGCCTCGTAGATGAACTGACCGTTTCCGGTGAAGAACATCAGCACGAGCAGCAGCATCGCGGCATAGATCACCGCGGAGAGGATCTGCCCGGCGGGCGTTTTCAGAAAAGCCTTCAGCCGCTTTACAAACTCAGCCACGGGTCGACCACCTCCATGAACATATAGGAGCCGTGCTCCCGGTTGACGTGCCCCAGATCGTAGAAGCAATCGTCCGGAAGCGCGTGCGTGAGATCGTGCGTCTCCACGCCGTGCGCGGCACAGCGCGCGTTGGCTTCATCCATGACCTCCTGTGCGCGCTGAGGGGTCTCAACCGCCTGATTGCGCGGCAGCCAGAGCAACCGCAGCCGGATCCCATGCTCGGCGCACCAGTCCGCGAGCTCGTCAAGCGCGTCAAGGTTTTTGCGGTATTCGGAGAAAGGCGCACTGTAGAACATGGTCGAGAACTTTTCGACCTTCTGGGCAAGCTCCTCCTGCGTGAGACATCCGCTGTAATAGGCCTTCGTCTGCGTCTTGTGCAGGCCGCGCGCGACCTCCTCGCCGCTCAGCCGCCTGACGGTGTTCATCAGCGAGGTGTTGAGCCGGTCGCGCATGAAGTAGGCGTAGGGCTGCCACAGCTGCCGGTGCCACGGATAGACGGGGTTGGTGTCCATTCCGTCGTAGAAACAGAGACTGTCCACAGCCAGAACGAGATCGCTGCCGACCGTGATCGTCTTCTTTTTCAGCATGGTCAGAATATCGCGGATCGTGCCGTAGTCCATGCCAAGGTTTACATAATCCGAATCGCTCTCTTCATCGCGGAAGCCGGCTACCAGCTCGGAGCTGCCGAAGATCACTTTGTCCCAGACCTTTTCCGGGTGGTCGCGGCGCGTGAGCTCATAGTCGTTGAGCCAGAAATCGCCGCTTTGCAGCAGGTAGCGGCCGTAAAAGAAGCCGAGCGCGCAGTCGAGCAGGACAAAGGCGACCAGGAGCGCGCAAAGGAAACGGATACAGTTTTTCGTCGTCTGTTTCATGGTACGCACCTCACAGCCGCAGCAGTCCCCGCAGCAGCGGGAAGACCTGATCCATGCCGAGCGTGTAGCTGAGCGTGCCGAGGGCGAACAGGAAATTCGTCAGCACGCACCGGAGCACGAATACGCTCTTCTTGGTTTTGCGCTTGTTCACGGTCGCGATACCGAACAGGGCCTCACACCCCATGATCGTGCCGTAGAACAGTCCGTCGAGCAGGCCCTGCAGCGCAAAGCTGTGCCAGAGTCCCATGAAGAACATGGTAAAAAAGCTCACGAGCGCGCCCTGCCAGCGCGTCAGCCGCTTGCCGTTGAGTACGACGAAGACGTGCTCGCGGATCCAGCTGCTGAGGGTGATGTGCCAGTTTCTCCAGAACTGGGTCATACTGGGCGCGGTGAGCGGTCGGTTGAAGTTTTCGGGTACCTGCAGACCCATCGCGCCGCCGAGCGCGATGGCGATGTCCGCGTAGCCGGACATATCCAGCCAGATCACCGCGTAGCTCAGTATGATGGCCGCAAGGCTGATATACCAGTGCGGACCGGCCTGCGCAAGTTTCGTCAGCAGAGAGAAAGCCAGAGACTGGACGACAAGCTTTTTGAACATGCCGCGGATGAAACGCTTGACGCTCTCCGTGATCCGCTCGAGCGTGATCGGATCCGGATGCAGGAATGTCTGCTGAAAATCGCGGTAGCGGAAGATGGGACCGGCGGTAAACACGGGAAGAAAGAGCATATAGTTGGCGTAGATGACGAAGGGGATCTTTTCTTCCGTGTAGTAGCAGTAGTATACCGCGTCCACGGCTTTGAGCATGTTGTATGCGAAACCTACGAGCGCGAAACCGAGCGGCAGGCCGGAGAGGAAGCCGGTCGCCCGCGAATAGAAGAACGGAGCGGTGCAGAGCAGACAGCAGATTACGAACAGCGTTCTTCGAAACCGTTTCACGCGCCGGATAAAGCCCGCGATGCCCCAGGTGACGAGCGTATAGGCCGTGTAGAACACCCCGAGCCGCCAGTCCACGAGACAGATCACCGCAAGGTCGAACAGGGCCAGAAAACGCACGGCGAGCGCCTGCTTCCCGTGCTTCGCGGCGAGATACGACGCGAGGCAGGCAAGGGCGCACACCGACAGTATTTTCAGCAGGATGTCCGTCTGCAGAAACCACATTGGCTGTTCAGGCTCCGATCTTTCTGGAAATGACCTGCGCGATCTCCGAAACGCTGTTCATGGGGTAGAGCGTGACGTCCTTCTGCGTGACGTGCACGCCGAAGCGTTCCTCCGCGAAGAGGATGATCTCCGTCGCGCCCATGGAGTCCACGTAGCCGTAATCGAACAGATTGATCTCCGTGGAGTAATCCGCATCGTCCGGCTCGACCTCGAAATGCTCCCGGACAAAAGCGTCCAGAGCGGAAACGATCTCTTCCGTCGTCATGAATCTGTCTCCCTTTCCTCATTGATCGAACGCTTCAGGCCCACCCGGTCGATCTTGTCGTTGGCCGTGTGGGGCAGCGCGTCCAGATAGCGCAGCTCGCCAGGCAGCATATAGGCCGGAACATATCTGCGCAGCTCCAGATTGAAGCGGCGCAGGCTCAGCCGCTTTTCCGCGTCCGGACATTCCGCGAACAGATAGATCTTTTCCTCTTCGGGGGAGAAGATCGCCGCGGCGTTCTCCACGCCGGGAACGCAGATCGCCGCTGCCTCGATCTCTCCGAGCTCGATACGGTTGCCCTTGAGCTTGATCTGGAAGTCCTTTCTGCCGCAGAACATCAGCAGGCCGTCCGCGCGGCGGATTGCCAGATCGCCGGTGCGGTACATCGGCTCGCCGTGGCTGCCGCGCAGCGGGTTCGGAACAAGGGAGCGCGCGGTGAGCTCCGGCTCGTTCCAGTACCCGAGCGTGATGCCGCTGCCGATGACGCACAGCTCGCCCATCTCGCCGTCACCGGCCTCTCGGCCATCCGGCGTAAGCACGAGAGCGCGCATGTTGCCGCAGGCGCGGCCGATGGGAAGCGCATCGCTGTCGGCGTATTCACCCTCGACGATGTAGCAGCAGCACACGTCCGTCTCCGTAGGCCCGTAGAGGTTTGCGAACACGGTGTCCGGCAGCGCGCGCCGCCAGACGTTGAGCTGCTTGTTGGGCATGACCTCGCCGGCGAAGCAGACCGTTTTCAGCTCCGGCAGCGAGACCGAGTCCAGCGCGCCGGAATTGGCGACGTGGATCATGACGGTCGGCACCCAGAGAATGGAACTGACGTGTCTGTCGCGCAGGAATTCCGGAAGCTTGAGCGGGAATTTGAACAGCACCTCGGGCGTGATGATGAGCTTGGCGCCGCTGTAGAGACTGCCGTAAATGTCCAGAACCGAGTTGTCGAAATAGAAGGGGGCCTGGTTGGCCATCACCGTTTCAGGGGAAAAACCGAAAGTCTCACGAAGCCAGCGGGCATAGCTCAGGACGCCGCGATGGGGAATGGTCACGCCCTTGGGCGTGCCGGTGGAGCCGGAAGTGTAAATGATATAAATGGGGTCCGAATCCGTGACGGCGCCTACTGCCGCTTCGACCGCGGCGTCGTCCGGCTGCGTCTCTGCAAGCTGTTCGAAAGTGCGCACGGGTATTCCGGGGAAAGCGGTCTCCAGTTCGGCGACACGCGATTCCTCCGAGATGAGAAGACCAGGACGGAGGCTCCCGACAATCTTTTCAAGCCGCGCGGGCGGCGCAGCTGCGTCCACGGGCGCGTAGGGACATCCGGCGTACATCGCTCCCATGAAGGAAATCAGCACACGGGCGCTTTTCTGCAGACAGACGACGACCGGCAGCGAGCCGATACCCAGCGAGAGAACGCCGCTGGCGACGCGGCGCGCGAGCGTACGGTAATCCGCGTAGCTGTATTCGCCGGTCTCGTCCTCCAGAGCAGGCCGTGACGGCCAGCGCCCGGCTGCGCGGTCCAGCAGCCGCACGGCGGAATTCATGAGCATTATTCAGCCTCCAAAGTCGATGCGGAGCGTGTCAGCGCCGCCGAATTTCGTGAAAATCGTTCTGCCGCCGGTTTCCTGAGCCGCCCAGCCCTCCGACGCCGTCGAGGCGCTGCCGGAGACGACAGCCTGCATCAGGCCGCCGTCGGCGAAGACGAGTTCCGCGCTCTGCGCGGTGAGCGTCACTTCGGCGGGAACGTTGACGCGTTCGATGCGGCTTTCGCTGCCGCCGCCGTCGAAGCGCAGATGCGTTTCTCCGGCGAGGGAGAGATAGAGCGCGTCATCCGTACGCCGGAGCACCGCGGCGTCGCAGAAGGCGGAGGGAAGTTTCGCTTTGTCAGCGAAGCGCAGCCGCACGCCGCAGGCGGCCTGGTAGGCGGGATCATAGAGCGCTCCGTCCCCGCTTTCACAGCCGGGTGTGAGCGTGAGGACCCCGTCCGTCATGCGGGCGTCCACCGTCAGGTTATAGGCGGCGGCGCTCGCCTTCATCATCTGATCCTCGCGTACGAAGTTGTACCCGAAAGTCTGCCGGAAGTCCTCTACCGCAGCGATGCGCTCGCGCTCAGCGTCCGCGTCGCGGTAGGCAAAGTCGCAGTGGTAATACACGCACACGGGCATGCCGTATTTCGCGGAGAGAGCAGGTCCTTTTTCGTCCATGTAGAGAAGCGTGGAGTTGTTCTGCATCAGGATCGTGCGCTGGCCGTCCTGTTCAAGGAAGAAGGGAAGGGAGATCACGTTCTGAGGATTCGTCTGCGGGGTGACGCTCGCCGCGTTTGCCGCCATGAAACCGCTCTCCCATAGGATACCGCTGTCCCAAAGACTGTGGAAACTCTGAGCGGTCTCCGCGGAGGAAGTGTACCAGGTGTGCTGGTTTGCGCCGATCCCCTCATTCGGCAGACCGTAGTATGCGCGGGAGGCGAGCTGGGCGCGCAGCTCGAAGGCCTCGCGCGCTGGCGTGGCGTGGGCGTTGGTATAGAAATGCGCGCCGCAGTAGAACTCGTTTTCCCGCATGTAATCGAGCTGTTCGCGCAGCTGCGATTCAAAGGGGAAGTATTCCGAATCGATCGGCACGGCCATCCCGTATTCCTGACTGCCGCAAAGCAGTTCATCGAATCCGTCGCCGTCGAGATCGGCAAAGCGCGGCGAGCACCAGTTGCCGAACTTGAGATTGTTGTTTCCCTTGTAGTTGGGCTCGGAGCAGGTGATGCATCCCGCGTCGGAAAAGCCGCCGCGCCCATCGTTCAGACGAAGGGCGATATAACCGTCGTATGTGCCGATGACGAGGTCCTGCAGGCCGTCGCCGTTGTAGTCGTAGATGCAGGGACTCAGCCAGCTCCCGAGCGGGGACAGATTCTCAACGCGGCCGTCCAGATCCTCGAGTGCTCCGCTCAGAGAACCGAAGCAGGCGAGCAGCCGCCCGTCTCCCGTCCCGATCACGAGGTCGTCCGTGCCATCGCCGTCCAGATCGCCGACAGCTGGCATAGTCTGTGTCTCGCCGCCGAGATCCTGCAGCGGCGCGGGAGGCTCGAACTGCGGCCCGGGACTGCCCATGAGCAGGTAGACTCTTCCATCGTCCGCTCCGGAGACGAGATCCCAGACACCGTTGCCGTCCCAGTCGCAGACGCACGGCGCGCTGAAGCCACGCACCTTGAGCGCCTCGCCCTTGCGCAGGACGAGAGTCCCGGCCGAGGTGACGTGCAGACGGTCGCTGCAGCCCTCGCCGCGGAAGAAATACAGTCTGCCGTCGATACCGCCGACAACAAGATCGATCAGACCGTCACCGGTAAAGTCCGCCGCAGCCGGGACGGCGCGAAGATCGTATTCCGGATAGTCGCTGAAATAGCTTCCGCCGTTTTCCATATAGGCGAGACCAAGCCAGCCTCCGTCCGCCGCAATGTGCCTGCCGGAGGAATAGGCGCTCTCGCTGAGATCCATCTCATAGCCGCCAGCGGAGCTTCCGGGCAGATAAGTGACGCTCTCCTGACGCAGGAACCATCGGTAAGTGTTGCGTATGAGCGTGTAGGAGGGGATCTGTCCGCTCTCGCGGCAGAGCTCTCCGAAGATGCGCGCGGAGCCGTTCTCAATGCCGGTGATCTCTTCGAAATGCAGCTCCCAGGCCATATTGCTGCCGCCGAAGCTGCCGAATACGCGTGAGAGGGAATAGCCGTAGCGCTGCTGGAAGACGTACTCCGAGATCGCGCCGAGCAGAAGCTGATTGCAGCTCGCGCTCGTGCTCGCAAAGGCCGCCTGGGTATCGGAGCGCTTTTCCATGGAGAAACCGTTTACAGAGAATGCGTTGGGCAGCAGGGGGTTGAGGAAAAAGACGCTGCCGCTGCCATAGCTGTTTAGACTGTACAGGGCGTAGGCTCCCCAGCCGATGATGGGCTGAGCGCTTGTGCACTCGGCGGCGTAACCGTAGTCGCGGCCTTCCAGATCGCTGCTGAATTCCGGATAGTTCTGATACAGAAAAGCATAATCCGCGATCAGTTCCTGCAGGGGCCTCAGCGCGTCTCCGGCGCTGAGCGCGACCATTCCCCAGGGATAGCCGTCAAGCTTTTCAAAACGGCTGGCGCCGATAAAGTCAGGATCGAAGAGCGCATGCAGTTCGTTGGCGAGTACCGCCGTCGCGCCCTCGGACACAAACTGCTGGACCCGCGTCCTGATGGCCTGTCCCCGGTCGGAACCGGCAAGGGAGCGGTCCAGGTAATAGATGTCGTAGGCAGGCAGTTTGTTCAGTTCCCCGTCAAGCTGAGAGACATCCTCCGCGAAAGCCTCGACACAGAGCGTGAGCGACTGCTTCAGAGCGGCGAAGGTGTCCGTCCAGCTGCCGTCCGAACAGCTGCCGTCGTAGATGACGGCCACCCTGAGCAGATGCCGTCCCCCATCGGAGGCGGCTTCTGTCGGAGACTGCGTCACGGGACCGGGCGTCGCGCCTTGTCCGCCGCCGCAGCCCGCGCAGAAAGCGAGCAGCGTAATTGCCGCTATTAGCAGACAGAGTATGCGGTTTCGTCGTTCATTTCTCATGCGGCCGATCCTCCAAGAATACATATCCTAAATGCATATTTTACCCAATATGCATCGGGATTGTCAACTTTAATCGGCCCCCGCCGCGGGTTTGAAACGAAAAAGGAAAAGACCCGCCGGAGCGGGCCTTTTCAAACATCTGGATTTTTACGGTTCGATTTCGACCACGGCTTCTTTCCTGGCCTTTCTGTGCCGCACGATCGCTGCGATCCCGAATCCGGCGCCGGTGAGCACGAGCGCGGTGCTGAAGCCGACCAGCGCCCAGAGAATGGGCGATGTCTGCCTCGCGAGCACACCGTTCTGCTCCAGACCGGCACCGTCGGCGCCTTGCCCGATCATGAGGGTACGCCCTCCGGACTCGCCGTCAATGCTCTTCTTTCCGGGAAACTGCAGAGCGGCGCCGGATCCGTCTTCAGATGGGAAAGAGCGAAACTGGCGCTGCTCCCCGTCAGGGCGCACCGGCATCGTCTGACCGTCGGGGAGCTGCGGCTGCGTGCCGTCCGGGAACTGCGGTCGTGTGCCTTCCGCGAATTGCGGCGGGGTCTGCCCTTCTGCCTGCGGGGGCAGAGAACTGTCCGGGACCGGCGTGGCGGACGTCACAGCGTCGCTGCCGCTGTCCTGAATGGTGAGCGCGTCGGCACGCGTGCCGATCGCAGCTGCTGTCAGAAGCAGCAGGGCGAGGCTCACTGCAAAAAGCCGGACGCTGGGAAGACGTTTGATTGCTTTCATAAGGATACCTCCTGTTCAATAGCGTTCTGCATAGGGGGGATCTGCGTTTCCTGATCCCTGCATCGTCATTGTAGGAGACGATTCTTAATTAGGACTGAATACAAACTGAAATAAAACTGAAATTCAGGACTTGAAGCCGCCTGCACATAAGGGTTTCTTTATAGTCTGCATTACTCGTTTTTCATGCTTTCCGGGTGAAAAAGCACAAATATCCGATTGCAGATAGAGACATTTTATGATAGTATTAATATGTATCAGCCTGTGCCGCAGATCGCTTTATGAGCGACCGCGGCTGCCGGATCGGAGGAAAAAATGTCCAAAGAGAACAAATGCATCATCTTTAATATCGCTTACGGATCCTATGTGGACGGGCCGGGTTCGCGGACGACCGTGTTTCTGAAAGGATGCCCGCTCCGCTGCCTCTGGTGCTGCAATTCCGAGGGGCAGAGCTTTCAGCCGGAGATCAAGCTCGAGGCGGAGCTCTGCACCGCCTGCGGCAAGTGCTATGACGTCTGCGATGAGGGCGCGCTGCACTTTGAGGACGGCAAGATCGTCTCCATCGACCGGGCCAGATGCACGATGTGCGGCAAATGCATCAAGGCCTGCTATATGGACGCCATCGACACATTCGGACGTGAGTATACGATCGACGAGATCATGGAGATCATCCTGAGAGACAAGGATTATTTCGACGCGACCGGAGGCGGCGTGACCATCGGCGGCGGGGAACCGACCATGCACTGGCGCTTTACAGGAGAACTGATGCGCCGTCTGCACGAGCAGGGCATCCACGTAGCGCTCGATACCTGCGGCTACACGATCAGCGAAGAGGCGAGAGCGCTGCTGTCCGAAGCGGATCTCCTGCTGTTCGACATCAAGGGCATCGACCCCGACGAACATAAGCGCTGCACGGGCGTGTCGAACGAACTGATCCTTCGCAATCTTCGAGAACTGGACGCAGAGGGCAAACCGATCATCGTACGCATGCCCATCATTCCGGGCTGCAACGATTCCGATGAGACGATAAAAGCTGAGGCGGAACTTCTTGCCGGGCTGCGCTCACTCATCCGGGTCGACATGATCCCTTATCACGATTTCGGAAAAATCAAGTTCGGACAGCGCGGCGTCGCGTATCCGCTCGAGGGTACGGAGCGGCTGTCGAACGATCGCGTTGAAGAGATCAAGGCCATACTCGAGGGCCGCGGCCTGACCGTTCAGGTAGGCGGCTGACCGAATCGATTATAATGCGGAAGGGGTTTAAAAAATGGACATGATGAAGTTCAACAAGTGCACCGATCGCGTCGCGCGGCTCAGAGAGCTCGTGCTCGGACCTCCGGAGGTCTGCGCCGACCGCGCGAAGTATCTTACTGAGTCCTTCATGCAGACGGAGGGCGAACCTCAGGTCATCCGCCGCGCGAAGGGCATGGTGCACGTTCTGGAGAACATGCGCATCCGCATCGACGACGGCGAACTCATCGTCGGCAATACCACCAGCAAGCACCGCGGCGCACTCCTGATCCCGGAGCTGCAGTGGAAATGGTATCTGGACGAGATCGACCTGCTCTCCGAGCGCCAGTGGGACCGCTGCGCCCCCGTCGGGGAAGAAGAGCGGAAGACCATGCAGAAATACCTCCCGTACTGGGACGGCAGGACGCCGCAGGACGAGTGGGTGCGGCGCGTCGATCGAGTTGCACTGATGAATCAGGACCGCGCCATCTTCATGGCCATCGCAGGTCAGGCCACGCACCTGGCGCATACGGCGGTCGACTACGAGAAGGCGCTCGGCGTCGGCTTTGAGGCGATGAAGCAGCAGATCGACGAGGAGATCGCACGCACCGACCCCGCCAATCAGGAGAAGATCACCTATATAACGGCCTCGAAGCTCGCGCTCGACGGCGCGATCCGCTTCGCAAACCGTTATGCCGAGCTCGCCGACAAGATGGCAGAGGAGGAGAAGGACGAGCAGCGCCGCGCGGAGCTGAGGCAGATCGCCGTCAACTGCCGCCGCGTGCCCGCCTATCCCGCCGAGAGCTTCCAGCAGGCGCTGCAGGCGATGTGGTTCGTCAACCTGTGCCTGCGCATCGAGGCGCCCGCGCTCGGCATCACCTTCGGCAGACCGGACCAGTACCTCTATCCCTACTTCCGGAAGGATATCGACAACGGCGTCATTACCACGGCGCAGGCGGAAGAGCTGGTCGCGCTCGCGCTCGTGAAGATGAACGACATGGCCATGATCATCCCCACCGCGCACGTGGAGACGCTCGGCGGCTTCGCCACCATGGCCGGCATCACCCTCGGCGGCGCGACGCCCGACGGCAAGCCCGCAACGAACGAGCTGAGCTGGCTCATTCTGGAGGCGGAGACGCAGGTCGGCCTGACCGTCGACGAGGTCATCATCCGCATCGGCGACGAGACGCCGGACGATTTCATCATCCGCGCCTGCGCGGCCAACAAGGTCCTGCGCGGCAAGCTCAAGTTCGCCTCCGATTACACGGTGCTCAAGCAGTTCGAGAAGGAGGGCAGACCCGTTGAGGCCGCGCGCGACTACACGATCTCCGGCTGCTTCACGCCCGCCATCCCCAAGCGCTACTTCGACACCACCGCCTGCAACATCAACTGCGCGATCCTGCTGGAGTTCGCCCTGAACAACGGCGTCTCCCGCATCACCGGAGAGAAGTGGGGCATCGAGACCGGCGATCCGCGCAAGTTCGCCTCCTTTGAGGAAGTGCTGGACGCGTTCAAAAAGCAGATCGAAGCCGCCGTCGTGCCGGGCGTGGCAAACAACACGCTCCTGCGTGAGGTATACGCCAAATATGTACCGCAGCCCTTCCATTCCATCCTCTTCGACGGCTGTCTGGAAAAGGGCGTGGACGTCTGCGACGGCCTGACCTATCCTTTCTCCAACGAAGGCTACGGCCTGTGCGGCACGATCGACTGCGCCGACTCGCTGGCCGCGCTCAAGAAGGCCGTCTTTGACGACAAGTTCTGCACGATGGCCGAGCTGATCGACGCGCTGGACGCGAACTTCGAGGGCTACGAGGAGCTGCGCCAGTACCTAATCAAGCAGCCGAAGTTCGGCAACGGCATCGACTACGTGGACGATATGGCCAACGTGGTCATTGACGCGTTCTACGATGAGCTCGCCAAGCACAAGGGCTACAAGGGCGATAATCTCGCGCTGGCCTCCGCCGCCGGCACGAACCACCTCATGTTCGGCAGACTGCAGGGCGCGACGCCGGATGGCCGTCTCGCCGGTGAGCCTCTGGCCGAGGGCGGCGTTTCTCCGCACCAGGGGCGCAACAAGACGGGCGTTACGGGCACTTTCAACTCCGTGTCGCACCTCCACCACGTCAACCTGCCCGGCGGTTCCGTGTTCAACATGCGCATCAACCCGAGCGCCCTGCGCGACGAAGCGCGGCTTGCCCGCTTCGCGGCGCTGCTGCGCACCTACTGCAAGCGCGGCGGCTACCACGCGCAGTTCAACATCGTCGACAGCGCCACGCTTCGCGAGGCGCAGAAGGAGCCGGAGAAGTACAAGGATCTCGTCGTGCGCGTGGCCACCTACAGCGCGCTGTTCACTGAGCTGAGCACGGCGCTTCAGAACGACATCATCGAGAGAAGCGAATTCGAAGATCTGTAAACACAACGAATACGAAAAGGATACCGGGTTGCCGTTTTATGCGGCGATCCGGTATCCTTTTTCCAGCCGAGGCATCGATTTTTCGTGCCGACTACCCGATCGGCGGGGGAAATCACATCGAAAATCCATAAAATAACAGATGGGGGGTAGAAGAGCATAGTCTTCCCTACATATGATGACGAAGGAAGAAGGTTTAAAATGAAAAGGATCTTTGCTCTGATTCTCGCTGCAGTTATTGTGTTTGCTTTTGCAGCCTGCGGCGAAAAAACAGAGGGAAACAGTGTCCAGCAGCAGAATAGCGCATCCGGATCTGCCGGAAGCAACGGCGCCGCGGCTCCGGCTGCGGAAAACACCCCTGCTGCCGCTGAGCCCCAGCAGGCAGACGCCCCGGGCGGCATCAGCCCGGCTGAGGATGGAACGCTGACTATCAGCAAAGCGGATGTCGCCGTCGTGGTCAACGGCACTTCCGTCCCGGTGCCGTATAACCTGAAGGAGCTGGAAGCTGCCGGCGTACCGGCGGACGAGTCCCGCAGCGAAATCAAGCTTGGCGCCGGAGACTTTTTCTCGCTGAACCTGTATCTTGATGAAAACGAGGATTACCTGCTTATCCCTGCTTACTATAACGGCGGAGATTCTTCCATCAGCGTTTACGAGGCAGAAGCAGAGGAGGTCACGCTGACAACGTACGCAGACGACCCGGCTGACCAGGGCGTATCCATTCTCGGCGTTTCTCTCGGAATGGCCCGGAAAGATGTCAAGGATCTGCTGGGCGCACCGGACTATGACGCCGGCGACTACATGGAGTGGCATATTGAGGTGCCAGAGATGGCTTATGCCGGAACGCTCTCCATGTATGTTACCAGTGACGATGACGAAGCCGGCGTTTCACAGGTAGATCTGACGGTGTTTGCAAAGTAAGACAGGCGGCCCCGCAGGCGTGAGATCCGGATTCTCCCCTGCGGGGTTTTGCAGGCTGTGCCGGATGCGGAACGGGGGTGATCGATAATGGGACATAGACACACGTATACGGTCAAGGAGAAGTTCTGGATCTATCGCCGGAGCGCCCGGAAAGGTGAAGAGGGATATTCCGAAAAGGAGCATTCGGCGCCGCACTGGGAGGGAGAGAAAACGCCGGAAGGCATGCGGGAATGGGCTTCGTGGTACTGCTTCAACAGACTGGGCGGCAGAGTCTACGAAGCAGAACTGGACGAGGCCTGGTTCTGGGGCGGCAGTCACAGTGACGGCGGGACCATCTGCACGAGGATCCCGGGCGAGTGGTTCTCGATGCCTTATGACGAGTTTCTGGATCATGTACTTACGCTGTCGGCCGCATCGCACTATGGATTCACGCGGGAGGAACTGATGGAGAAGCCGGGCCTGAAAGAATTTTTCGGGTATCACGGGCGCTGTTCAGGACAAAAAGAGGAGAGAAGATCCGAAAATGGAAAACAATAAACAGCAGCAGAATCGAGAGGAGACCTTTACGCTTGCGGAGCTGCCGGCGGATCTTGCCGGACTTCAGGCGCTGCCGGAAGCTACCTTGGATTCCCCGTACAAAACAGCGGCGCTGGTCATTGCCGCACTTTGCCGCTTTGAACAGGATGAGAACGCAGTCCACGAGATGCTGGATTTTCTGAAAGGCCCGGAAAGCCTTTCGGATATGGAGAAGCGGTTCCTTCGCGACAGACTCCGCGGCAAGAGCTACAAGAGCTTTTCCTTCTTTGCCGGCGCGACGCCGGACAACGGCTATGTGCCGGAGACGCCTTACCGGATCACTGTCAGCTCCAATCCCTATTCCTTTGCGGAGGAAAACTGGGCGACGATGTATGTCCAGAGCGGCGGAGCAGATTCCCCGAGGCCGATCAGATTAAGGAAAAAAACCTCCACGGGGCAGTGGTTCCTGAATGAGATCCAGTGCCTCGGCGATATACGCCTGCCGAAAGCGGAGGACCCCTGGTCCTGATTTCGGATCTGGAACAGGAAATGGCATGATCCGCAGATCATGCCATTTCCGAAAACTATAGAGCTGTTTTGCGGAAGCCGTCCGGAAGGGCGGCTTTTTCGCGCGCCGGAATCTTTATCTGCCGGCCTTCGTGAGGGCGGCGCCGGTGATCCGCTTCATCTGGAAATCGTGGATCGGCTCATCGCGGTTGTCCTCGCGGGCCTGCGAGCCGCCGCCGCCGTAGATGCCGAGGGTCTGACCGCAGTCGCCGCCGGCGACGAGGATGACGATGTGCTTCGGATTCCAGGTGGGTACGGTGCCGCCGGGCACGCAGTCCTCGACGGTAAGGCCGGGAATGATGCCCTTCTTGGCCGTCTCGATGATCTTTTCCTTCTGGTCGTCGCTGAAGGGATCGAAGGGAGTGCGGTGCTGGTCGGCGAGGAATGCCGCGAGCTTTTCCTTCGTGTAGCCTGCCTCGGCAAGCTCGTGCGCAAGAGCCGGGAACAGCACGATCGTGCAGTACTGGCTGTTGATGAGCGATTCCGGACGCCATTCGAAGGTCATGCCGTCATGCCAGTGCACCGGGGCGAGAAGAGGCAGATAGCCGCGCACCATCGAGGCGAGACTCTGAAGATCCGCTTCGAGCGGACGGCAGATCATGCCGCCGCCGGCACCTCTGCGCTCGGTGAAGATGCACTCGTCGACCGTAATGGTGCTGTCCTCGGGCTTGTAGCCCTGCTGCACGGAGAAAGACTCCCAGGGGCTGTCCTCTTCGTTCTCGGCGAAGATGAGGTTGACATAACGTCCGGGCTGACCGATCATGCCGACCTCGTCCTTCATAAAGCACCAGCCGAGGTTGATCATGCACAGGCCGACAGCGCGGCCGATGGAGCTGTTGGCGCGGTTTTCGGGGCCGAGGAAGTTGTTGCGGCAGTTCATGCCGATCTCCTTGGCGATGGGGCCGTTGACCCACATGACGATCTTGGAGTTGAGCGTGCCGGTCTGGATATGGTAGAAGTCAAAGCCCTTGTTGTCGGTCAGCGCCCTGATGGCGGCAATGATGACGGGCAGATACTCGGGCTTCGCGCCGGCCATGACGGCGTTGATCGCGATCTTCTCCACGGTGCAGATGCCGTCGCGAGGCACCATGATGCCGACGCACTCCTGCGGATCCATGGTCGTGCCGGTGAGCATCCACTTCACGGCTTCGGGCGTGGGCGGGACGAGGGAGAGACCGTCGCCCATGTTGTTGTCGTTGAAATAGGTCAGGAACTTCTCGTTCGCCTCAGCGAAGGTCTCGCCCTCGAACACGAGATTGCTGTAGTCGTACTCGGGAACGACGGGATTCTTCTCCGCCTCGGTGAGCGGATCGAACAGCGCGTGGAGCGTGTCATCGAGCGCATCCTTGGCAATGGCTGCCCACTTTTCCTTCTTGCCCTCGCTGGCGAAGCAGGCCCGGCTGTTCAGGCTCACGATACGGATGGTGGGAACGCCGTTGGTCAGCGCGACGCGCAGACGCTGCGGCAGCAGTTCTCCGACCGTGAAGTGCACGCCGGGCATGCCGAGCTTCTCGAGCGCGGCGCAGATGTCGTGGCGGGCGGAACCGGTGGACTTGACGCCCTCGAAGAAAATATCGTAATTTGCCCTGATCTCGTTGGGATCGACGTAGATGACAGGACTGGACGGGGAGGGAAGACGCGTGAAGGTCGCAGTTGGGTATTTCTCCTTCAGGAACTCTTCCAGCGCATCGAAGAAGAAGGGGAAGCGTTCGCACATAACGGCAATGCGCTTGCCGTCGAGCGTGTCCGGACGGGGAGCGAACAGGCCGGTGATGGGCTCGCTCTGAAGCCTGGCACGGGGGTTGAGGACTTCTAGTTTCATTTCGTTTCCTTCTTTCCTTGTTGTTGTAAGACAGATTCGGAGTTTCCGGCGACCGACACGGCGCCGGAGACTTTTGTCAGGATCATCTGCCGGCCTTGGTAAGGGTCGCGCCGGTGATTTTCTTCATTTCAAAGTCGCGGATGTGCTCGCCGTCGCGGTTGTCGTTGCTGGGCGCGGCGCCGCCGCCGCCGTAGATGCCGATGACCTGCCCGCAGGCGCCGCCGGCGACGAGGATGACGATGTGTGCCGGGTTAATGGTTGGAATGGTGCCGCCGGGCACGCAGTCGTCGAGGCTCAGGCCGGGGATCGAGCCCTTTTTCGCCGATTCGATGATGATCTTTTTCTGCTCCTCGCTGAAGGGATCGAAGGGCGTGCGGCGCTGATCGGCGAGGCACTTCGCGAGCTTTTCCTTCGTGTAGCCCGCCGCGGCGAACTCCTGCGCGAGCGCCGGGTGCAGGACGATCGTGCAGTACTGGCTGTTGACGAGCGCCTCCGGGACCCAGTTGAAGGTCATGCCGATGTTATGGTGCACCGGCGTAAGGCCGGGCAGATAGCCGCGGACCATAGCGCCGAGAGCCTTGAGATCCACCTCCAGCGGACGGAAGAACATACCGCCGCCGTTGAGGGTGCTGCGCTCGGTGAACTGGCACTCGTCGACCGTGACGGTGCTGTCCTCGGGGGCGAAGCCCTGCTGCACGGCAAAGGACTCCCAGGGGCTGTCCTCCTCATTCTCGGCGAAGATGATGTTGACGTAGCGCTCGGGCTGGCCGAGCATGTCGCCGACCTCCTCGAGCAGCCGCCAGCCGAGATTGATCATGCACAGGTTGATCGAGCGGCCGATGCTGGCGTTGGCGCGGTTGCCCGGACCGAGATAGCCGCTGCGGCAGTTCATGCCGATCTCCTTCACGATCGGGCCGTTGACCCAGATCACGGGTCTCGAGCAAAGGGCGCCGTTCTGGATATGATAGAGATTGAAAGCCTTGTCGGTGAGCGCCTCAATGGCTGCGATGATGACGGGCAGAAACTCCGGCTTGGCGCCGGCCATGACGGCGTTGACGGCGATCTTTTCCACGGTGCACCTGCCGTTGCGCGGCACCATGACGCCGACGACCTCCTGCGGATCGCGGCTCGTGCCGGTGAGCATCCATTTCACGGCCTCGGGCGTGGGCGGGACGAGCGAAAGACCGTCGCCCAGCTTGTTTTCATTGAAGTAGCTGAGGAACTTCTCGTTCGCCTCGGTGTAGGTCTCACCCTCGAATACAAGGTTGCTGTAATCGTACACTTCCGGCTCCGGGTGCATCTCCTCTTCCGTGAGAGGATCGAACAGCGCCTTGAGCGTATCCGGGAAGCATTTTCGGGCGATGGCGGCGTACTTCTCGGCCTTGCCCTCGCTGGAGAAGACGGCCATGGTATCCACACACACGACGCGGATGGTGGGCACGCCGTTGGCGGAAGCGACACGGCGGCGCTTCTGGAGCTGCTCGCCGACCGTGAAGTGTATGCCGGGCATGCCGAGCTTTTCAAGCGTTGCGCAGATGTCGTGCCGGGAGGAACCGGTGGTCTTGACCCCCTCGAAGAAAACGTCATAGTTTGCTTTGATCTCATTGGGATCGACGAAGATGACCGGGCTTGAAGGAGAGGGGAGCCGTGTGAAGCTCACGGTGGGATACTTCTCCTTGAGAAGACGCTCAATCTCATCGAAGAACTCGGGGAATCTCTCGACCATGACCGCAACACGCTTGCCGTCAAGCGTCTCCGGACGCGGCGCGAATAGGCCTGTAATGGACTCGAACGGAAGAACGGCCCGCGGATTCAGGACCTCAAGTTTCATATTGTTTCCTTCCTTCTATTGTGGTCTGTTATGATTTGCGTATGGGCAGAGGAGAACCGGTCTCGGACAGACCGAGAGACGGGAACTCACTTCTTCTGACGGCTGGGAGGCGTCAGGACGCAGGCCTTGTAGGCCTCGTATTTCTTGGCCTTCTCCTTGGCCTCGGCTTCATAGGGTTCGTAATAAGTCTGACGGCAGTAGAAGATCTCTTTCAGATGGGTCTTCTTACCGTCGATGAGCTGGCGGTTCTGGGCGCGGTTCTCTTCGCTGTCCGGCCAGTCGACCACAGCGACGCCGTCCTTGACGGAGATCGTGCCGCTGATGCCGCAGATCGGGCAGGTGACCTCGTTCGTGCCGGGCTTGAGCATGAGCATGTCGAGATGGCAGGTCGGGCAGACGCGGTCGGTGTCGCCGCGCCAGCTGTGGTCACCGGTGAGCATCGCGTCCGCGACGTGCTCGCCGAGCGCGTGCGCGCGCTGCAGCCACTTTTCATTGAGCGTGGCGGCGAAACGGTCGGCAACGCCGAAGACGTTCATGTGGTCGACGATCTCGGTCT
>JAFYCC010000022.1 GCA_017539885.1 Oscillospiraceae bacterium | reverse complement strand
GCGGACCTGAAATTCCCGGAAGTCGTCGGCTCGGACGGGGAGAAAACTCTGCTCTCGAACGGCCGGTTCATCACTACGCAGATGTCGGGGGACAGGAAGCTGCGAAGGGAGGCGTTTGAAGCCTTCTATGCGAGATATAAAGAATTCATCAACACCTCCGCGGCCCTCTACGACGGCCAGGTGAAGCAGCAGATCTTTTTTGCCAGGGCACGAAAGTATCCGTCGACATTTGACGCTGCCGTCAGCGCCGTCAATGTATCGCCCGCCGTCTGTGACAACCTGATCGAGAGCGTCCACAGGAACCTTGACAAGATGCACCGCTATGTGCGCCTGCGCAAGAAGATGCTCGGCGTCGACGAGCTCCATATGTACGACGTCTACGCGCCGATGGTCAGCGACTATTCCGTCAGCGTCACCTACGAGGAGGCTCAGGCGGACGTGCTGGAAGCGCTCAGACCTCTGGGGGAGGAGTATGTGAGCGTGGTCCGGCAGGCATTTGCAGACAGATGGACCGATGTCGTTGAAAATGAAGGCAAGCGTGGCGGCGCCTACTCCGCCGACGTGTACGGCGTGCACCCCTACATGCTGCTCAACTGGAGCGGCCGCCTTACCGACGTCTTCACCCTGATCCATGAGATGGGGCACTCGATGCACACCTGGTACTCCGACCATGCGCAGACTTTCTTCAATTCCAAGTACAAGATTTTTGTCGCGGAAGTCGCCTCTACGACCAATGAGATCCTGCTCCTCGAGTATCTGCTCGACAAGGCGGCGTCCGAGGCGGAGCGGGCTTACCTCATCAATCACTATCTTGAGAGCTTCAAGGGCACCATGTTCCGCCAGACCATGTTCGAGGAATTTGAGAGGAAGACCAATGCAATGGCGGAGCAGGGAATCCCCCTCACAGCCGACGCTCTCAGCGGGACTTACCTTGAACTTAATAAGCAGTATTTCGGCGAGGATATGGTCTCTGACCCGCTGATCGCGTATGAGTGGGCGAGAATTCCGCATTTCTACTATAATTTCTATGTATACCAGTACGCGACGAGCTTTGCGGCTTCGGTCGCGATCGCCCACAGGATCCTCGAGGAAGGTCAGCCAATGGTCGACCGGTATCTCTCGTTCCTAAGGAGCGGCTGCACAGAGGATCCGGTCAGCCTTCTTAAGAAGGCAGGCGTCGACCTCACGACGGGAAAGCCGGTCGACGAGGCGCTGGCGGTGTTCGAGAAGGCGATCATAGAGATGGAAGCGATGGTCGGGTGAGGCGATCGGGGAGGCGCCCGGCAGGGAATATCCGGGTGAATCCCGCACAGAATGTCGCGGGTGAGACATGAGGTTTCCCGGCAATCAGAACGGAGCGCAGCAGCAGATATTGCTGCACAACGGAGCAAAGATATGAATGATACAATACATATGACAAAGTACGCCAAGGCGTCAGGCTGCGCTGCAAAAATCGGCCCCGGAACTCTCGCGAAGATCCTGGGCAAGCTGCCGAAGTTTGAAAACGAGCACGTGCTTGTCGGCCTTGAGACCGGTGATGACGCGGCGGTATACAAGATCAATGATGACGTGGCAATGATACAGACGCTGGATTTTTTCCCGCCAATCGTCGATGACCCGTATATGTTCGGCCAGATCGCGGCTGCAAATGCCCTCTCCGATATCTACGCCATGGGCGGCCAGCCTGCGGTTGCGTTAAATATCGTCGCGTTCCCGAAGACTCTGGATATTTCAATTCTGGGCGAGATTCTGAAAGGCGGCGCGGACAAGGTACGCGAGGCAGGCGCAGTTCTGGTCGGCGGTCATTCCGTGCAGGATGAGGAGCCAAAGTACGGTCTGTGCGTCTCAGGATTTGTTCATCCGGACAAGATCTGGAAAAATTTCGGGGCGAAGCCGGGCGACGTACTGATTCTTACCAAGCAGATCGGCGTCGGGCTAGTCAATACAGCAATTCGCGGCGGCATCGCGACTCCTGACAATGTCGAGGAGGTCGCGGGCATCATGTCCCGGCTCAACAAGTACGCCAAAGAGGTCGCACAGAACTTTACGATCCATGCCTGCACGGACGTAACCGGCTTCGGACTGCTCGGCCACTGCTGCGAGATGGCGGAGGCCAGCAATGTGTCCTTTAATATTCACGTGGACGATATAGCATTTGTAAAAGATGCCGCTGACTATGCCCGCATGGGACTTGTACCGGGCGGCACGTATGCCAATCAGGATCACACCGGCCATCTCATCGACCGGGGAACGAGAGCTGAGTTCGAATTTGACCTTTTGTATGATCCGCAGACGTCGGGCGGGCTGCTATTTGCAATACCCAAAGAAGAGGTGAACGGATTCTACGAGGCGCTGCTCGCAGCTGACCTCAGAACAAAAGTCTCTGTCATCGGCGAGGTTGTGCCCAGAGACGGAAAGCTAGTACACCTGCTATGAAGAATATTTATCTGGATCACGGCGCGACATCATTCCCGAAAGCACCCGGGGTCGCCGACGCAGTGTACGAATACATGACAGAGGTGGGTGCAAATATAAGCCGCGGCACCTACGCCTCCGCCATCTCCGCCGCATCGGTCGTGCTTAAGACGCGGGAGATGCTGATGAAGCTTTTTAATTTTAATTACGGCTCTGAGTATGTTGTCTTTACACCGGGGGTCACCTTCGCTCTCAACCAGATCCTTCGCGGCTATGTGCGGCCGGGCGGGCACGTGGTCGTAAGTTCGCTCGAGCACAACGCGGTGATGCGGCCGCTTGTGGACATGGAAAAGAGCGGGGTGACATTTTCAAGAATACCCGCCGATCGTGACGGAATTACGGACCCAAGGGATATCGAGCCCCTGATTCAGGAAAATACATCGCTCATGGTCATATGCCACGCGTCAAATGTCTGCGGAACAATTTTCCCGCTCAAGGAGGCTGCGGAAGTTTGCCGTAAACATCACATTCCGTTGGTCGTGGACGCGTCCCAGACAGCCGG
Source organism: Oscillospiraceae bacterium (assembly GCA_017539885.1). The sequence continues at coordinate 1,099 of JAFYCC010000022.1, read as the reverse complement.
CCATTATCCGATTGATTTTGAGGAACTTGGCCTCGCAGCCCTCTGCGTGCCCGGGCACAAGGGTCTGCTGGGCCCGCAGGGAATCGGCGCAACGCTATTTGAACCGAGCTTTGCGGCAGATGTGCGGCCGCTCGTTATGGGCGGGACCGGAAGCTTCTCCGACAGTGAGGAGATGCCGGCATGTATGCCGGATAAGTTTGAATCCGGCACTATGAATCTGCCGGGAATCTATGGCCTGAATGCCGCACTCAAGTATACATTAAAAGAGACCGTGGAGAAGCGGCGCCGGCAGGAGATGGAACTGACCGGACAGTTCATAGAAGGTCTTCAGGATGCCCACGTCAGAATATGCGGAACAAAAGATATGGACAAGCGCGTCGGCGTTGTCTCTCTGGACTTTGAGTACGACGACAATTCCCAGGCTGCCTACTACCTCGATTCGGAGTATGGTCTTCGCACGAGGACAGGCATGCACTGTGCGCCGAACGCCCACAAAACCATCGGGACATTCCCGCAGGGGACTGTCCGCTTCTCGTTCGGGTACGGGACGACTGCGGAGGATGTGGAATATGCCGTGCGCGCGGTGAGGGAAGTGGCTGAGTAGAGGCTGCTTTCGCGCTGGACTGAAAGCGTAATGAGAACCGTTTTATAGCTTTCGTGCAACCCGGAACGATGATGGAAACGCTTCGCTGCGGTCCGGAAAGCGGCAGGGCGAAGAAACAGTGTCAACAGTATTATTAGTAAAGTCCTTATCGGGGATCTGCCCTGAGTAGACTTGCTCAATATAAAGGAGGAAACAACATGTATTTAGATGCTAGAGGAAAACAGTGCCCGATACCGGTCATCATGGCAAAGAAGGAACTTGACGGCGGATGCTCAGATCTTACAGTCGCAGTCGATAATGAGATTGCAGTCAAGAATCTGACAAAGATGGGAACAAACCTTGGCCTTAATGTGGAATCCAGCGGCAAGGACGGAGATTATGAAGTCCACATCACAGGCGAGCTCTCGGCAGAGGGACGTGAGACAGAGCCGGAGCAGTTCTGCGAGCTGCCGGCGACAGCTAACTACTCTGTATTTGTCAGCAAAGATCACCTCG
>JAFYCC010000003.1 GCA_017539885.1 Oscillospiraceae bacterium | reverse complement strand
GTCACTATACATGCAGTCGGTGCGGCAAGCTATTCAACAGCGACTATATGGAGTGCACACAGAAAGAGTTGTACATGGAGCCACAGCATGACCTGTCTTATGTGGAGGAAAAAGCTCCGACCTGCGGCACGGATGGAAATCGTTGGTATTATATCTGCTCGCAATGCAAGAAGATCTTCGTATACGATAGTGACTACAATTTAGTGGAGACAACTCTGGAGCAGGTGACGATTCCCGCAACGGGACAGCATCCGCAGCTGACTGCGGTAGAGGCAAAGGAGCCGAACTGCGCCGAAGAGGGGCATGCGGCGGGCTATTACTGCGAGATTTGCGAACGCTACTATCAGGATGAAGCCGGTACGATTCCGTTGACGATGATTCCGGTGACGGATACGCATATTTCGATTTTCCATGAGTTAGCAAGTGAACCCGACTGCGAAAGCGAAGGCAATATCGAGTATTGGGGCTGTGAAGCCTGTGGACGCTACTTTAACGACGAGGCATGCCAGCATGAGATCACGTATGAGGAGACGATTCTCCCAATGCGACATGTTTTGGTGCACGTGGACGCACAAGCGCCTACCTGCACGGAGCGGGGCAACATCGCATACTGGCGATGCAGCGAATGCCAGAGCTGTTTTGCGGACGAGGGTGGCCAGCAACAACTCGATGAAGAGGAAGAGGTCTATATCGAGCCCCTCGGACACGCAGAAATGACCCACATCGAGGTGAAGGATGCCACCTGCACGGAGCCGGGATATACGAGAGAATGTTGGTATTGCCCACGTTGCGGCGGGTACTACATTCAGGAAAACGGCGAGGGCGACGAACTCTCGGCGGAGGACGTCGTCATCCCGGCCGGCCACTTGTTCATTTCCGACCTGCACTTTGAAGCAAATGCCGCAACCTGTGATCAAGACGGCAATTCAGAGTACTGGCAGTGCGCCCGCTGTGACAAGTATTTCTCCGATGAAAGTGGAGAGAACGAGATCGCGGAGAACAGTTGGGTCATCCCCGCTACCGGCGAGCATCACCTGATTGAACAGCAAAACGATGCGAATCCAAATGAAACGCTATACTACTGTGACATCTGTCAGAAGACGTACAAATATGACGAGGACGGGCATCTGGTCGAAGTCGGATGATTCCTGTCCGCAAAACAGACTATCCCCGCGCCGCCGCGGCGGCGCGGGGATAAATGTAACAGGGTGTCATGCCCGGTAAGGAAGGCCTATGAAACACAAAAACGGACGATTGCTGATCTATGCGCTGATTGCCGCCATACTTGTTACGGCACTGGCGGGATTCAACGCGCTGCGGCGCTTGGACAAATGGACGCAGGACGCGCTGTTCCAGCGGCCCGGCGCGACCTCGCCGGAGATCCTGATTATCGGCATCGACGAGAAAGCGCTCACCGAGATCGGACCCTACAACACATGGGACCGCAACATCGTTGCCTCTGCGCTGGAGAAGCTGGCTGAGGATCCGGCCACACAGCCCGCGGTGGTCTCCATCGATACGCTTTACGCAGGCGAAAGTGATCCGGAGGCCGACGCGCGTCTGGCGGCGGCGGCGGAGAAGCTCGGCTGCGTGGTGACGGCTGCCGTGGCCGATTTCGGTACCATGTACGCGGTTACGGATGAGGGCGGCCTCGACGTCAACTCGTATTCGGTCAAGCAGTTTGAGGAGCCGTATGCCGCACTGCGTGCCGTGACCGTCCAGGGCCACATCAACGCCATGTATGACGGCGATGGGATCATGCGCCACGGCGTGCTTTACGTGGATGTTCCGGACTCCGCCGCAGAGGACGGTACGGGCGGCCGGGTGTACTCCATGGCGTATGAGACGGCACGTTTGTACTTGGAGAAGCAGGGTGAGACGATCCGCCAGCCCTATACGGACCGCCGCGGTCATTTCTATATTCCCTTCTCCGGAGACCTCGGCGATTTCTATGACGGCGTTTCGATCGCGGATCTGCTGCGGGGCGACGTGGACCGTTCGTATTTTGCGGGCAAGGTCGTCTTCATCGGACCTTACGCCGTGGGCCTGCAGGACGCGTACTTCACGCCCATCAGGCGCGCCGAGCAGATGTACGGCGTGGAACTGCAGGCAAACGTCGTGCAGAGCTTCCTTGACGGAAACTATAAGCGCGAGATGCAGGATCTGCCGCAGCTGGTGCTGCTGTTCCTCCTGTCGGGCATAGCAATGTATCTCTTCCTGCGCTGCAAGATCGGCAAGGGTGCGCTGATCGGCCTCGCCCTGATCGTGCTCGGCCTCGGCGGCTCGATGCTGCTGTACAGCCTCGGCTGGGTCACGCATCCGATCTGGATCCCGGTCGCGGTGCTACTGCTGTTTATCGTGTCGGTCGTCCGGCACTACATCCTCGCAGCCATGGACCGTGCGCGCGTCACGCGTACCTTTGAGCGCTATGTCGCGCCGGAGATCGTGCAGGAGATCCTTAAGGAAGGCACGGACAGCCTGCATCTGGGCGGCAATCTGTGCGAGATCGCCGTGCTTTTCGTGGACGTTCGCGGATTTACGACCATGTCCGAGCGTCTGCAGCCTGAGCAGGTCGTCTTCATCCTCAACCGCTATCTGGATATGACGAGCCGCTGTGTGGAACAGAACCATGGCACGCTCGACAAGTTCGTCGGCGATGCGACGATGGCCTTCTGGGGCGCGCCGCTGCCGATGGAGGATCCGGTCTACCACGCCGCGAAAACAGCCATGGACATCATCGACGGCGCGGAGGAACTGTCCAAACAGCTCAAAGAGGAGATCGGCGAGGAGCTACATGTCGGCGTCGGCGTCCACTTCGGACCCGCGGTCGTCGGCAACATGGGTTCCGAACGGCGTATGGACTATACGGCCATCGGCGATACGGTGAACACTTCCGCCCGACTGGAGTCCAACGCTCCCGGCGGCACCGTCTACATCAGCCGCGCCGTAGCGGATGCGCTCGGCTCGCGCGCGAAGACCACGTCTCTGGGCGGCACTGTGAGGCTCAAGGGAAAAACGGAAGGCTTCGAGGTGCTTACGCTCGACGCGCTGGATTAAGATAACGAAAAAGCAGCCTGTGCACACAGGCTGCTTTTTCGTTAAGTGAATGTTTCCGCGGAAAGCGGTATCGATCAGACTACGGCTCCTTGAAGCCGCAGTTCATGCAGAAATTGCTGATGTTTCGCTTGCCGCACTGAGGACAGAACCAGACGCGTCTTGATCCGCACTCGGAACAGAAGCGCCCGACGTTGTAACGGCCGCAGTAGGTGCAGCGCCATGCGGACTTCGGACCGGTCCTCGCGCCGGGAGGCGTAGTCGGGATCGCGCTGCTCTTGCTCTTTTCCAGCGCCGCCTGCCAGGAGGACACGAGCTTGGAGACCACCTGCTGGATCTCTTCTGCGGGGTTGGGTGTCTGCTGTGAAGTCTGAGGCCTCTGAGGGTTCTGCGGTCTCTGGGAACTGTTCGGCTGCTGCGCCTGCTGCTGATCGGCCGGCCTTTGCTGCGCAGGCCTCTGTCTGCGCCTCAGTCCGAGTTTTTCGCGCAGCGCATCGTCCGCGTGAGCTGCGGCCAGCGCGCGTTCCGCCTCGGCGCAGCTCGATTCCGTCAGACGGCAGTCCGTTACGGCAAAATGCTCCAGCACGACGCCGTACCGGTCGGTCCAGGTCCAGGACAGGCGAGATACCAGCGCGTCGCCGATCTCCTTGGCGTGCGCGGGGAGTTCCTTCGGCAGACCGAAACCGCCCTCGCTGTCGGCGAGAACGCCCGGCAGGGAGTTGATAAGACTGCGCTGCAGAAAGCCCTCGGTCTCGCCGTACATCCGGAAGAGATCATCGTTGACCACGCGATACTGAAACACGCCTGAAATGTGCAGCGAGAGCATGAGATCGAGACCGGAACTCTCCTCGACGATCCGGTAGGGGAGACCCATGTCGGTGAAATCGCCGTTGACTTCGCTGTCGAAATAGATGGGGTGAACCCGCGTATCCTCCGGCATCCTGATCCCTCCCTCTGCATAGTGCTGCCGTACTTAGACAATTATAGCGCGTTGCGCCGAAAAGCTCAACCGCTTTTCGCGCAGCGGTTGTAGTTTTTCCGCGAACCTGTTAAAATCAGGAAAGAAACTCAACGCGGGACGGACGAAAACGAATGGGAAACATAGATGGGTTCAAGATCGAAAACGGCGTGCTGACCGGATATGCCGGCGCTGACGCAGACTTGACCGTGCCGGAAGGCGTGGAGATGCTCGGCGGCGACGCGTTTCGCTTCCGTGCGGATATCCGGCGCGTAGTCCTGCCGAAAAGTCTGCGGCGCATAGAAGCCGAGGCCTTCTGGGACTGCAGCGCTCTGGAGGAGATCGTTTTTCCGGAAGATCTCAGCTCGATCGGCGCGGGCGCGTTCAGCGGCACACCATGGCTGGAGAAGCAGACGAAGGGCTGCCTGTATCTCGGCAAGGTGCTTTATAAATACATCGGTGAGATGCCGCCGGGAACGGAGCTGGTGATCCGGCCGGGGACATGCGCGGTTGCAGGCGGCGCGCTGCGCGACTGCGCGGGGCTGCGCGCCGTGACCTTCCCGGACAGTCTCAGGGAGATCGGCAGCTGGGCTTTTCAAGGCTGTGTTTCCCTGCGGGAGATTCGTCTACCCTCCGGCCTGACCGAACTCGGCGCAGGCGCGTTCTGCGGCTGTGAACATCTGGCACGCGCCGTACTGCCGGAGATGCTGCGCTCAGTCGGCCGCAGGACTTTCAAGGACTGTGCTGCTCTTCGGGAGCTCGTCGTTTCTCCGGCATTGACGGACTGGGGCGAGAGCGCGCTGCGCGGCTGCCGCGCGCTTGCAGACGGGAACGGCTTTGTTACCGCGTCGGGCATACTGTTCGATTACTGCGGCGCTGGCGGGGAGGTAGTCGTGCCGGAAGGCGTGGACACGATAGGAGAGAGCGCCTTCTGCGACAACGCCGCCGTTACCGCGCTACGGTTTCCAGCGAGTCTGAAAACGATCGGCAGCCGCGCATTCGAACGCTGCGCGTCGCTGCGCAGCGCTCCGCTACCGGAAGGCCTGACGGAGATCGGCGCGGAGGCCTTTCATCTGTGCCGCTCTCTGACTGCTGTCGCGATACCTGACGGATGCACGGCGGTGGAACCCTATGCTTTTATGGGATGCGCATCCCTGCAAACGCTGACTCTCGGCAAAGGTCTCAGAAACATCGACTCCCATGCTTTCATGGGCTGTGAGGCACTGGAGCGTGTCGATTTTCCGGACGGACTGGAGTCGATCGGCAGCTCGGCCTTTCAGAAATGCCGGTCCCTGACGGAACTGTATCTGCCGGACAGCCTCCGGCGTCTCGGCTCGGCGGCGTTCGGAGACTGCAGCGGGCTGAGGCATCTTCGCGTGCCGCCCGCGTGCATGGACGCGCCTGACGAGACATGGCTGATCTCACGCTTTCCGAACGTGGAACTCTTCGATCTGTGGCTGACCGGAAACACGGACTTCGATACGCGGGTAGACAGAAGCTTCACCGCCGCGATCCTGCGGCGTCGGGACGAATATGCCTCTGATATCATGCGCAGGGACAGCGGCGCGGCAATGGACGGTCTGCTGCGGCTGCTTGAGACGCCGCAACTGTCCGTGATAGAACGCTACCTCTCGGAAAGCCTGCGCCTCGGCTGCCGGGAGGTCACGGCACAGCTGCTGGCCTGGCAGCGTACGCACTTCGATGAGCAGACGCTGCAGCGCGCGCAGGATGAACGCGTGGATAAGGAACTTGGACTTCTCGAATATTCGGAGGAAGAGCAGCTTGCGCTTTTTCGCTGCACGGAAGAGGACGGGGCGCTGCGCATCCTCGAGTATAGGGGTATGGACAGCCTGGTCACCGTACCCGCACATATCGGGGACAAGCCTGTGCGCAGTTTTTGCCTCAGCCGCAGTGAGCGCGGCGTCACGGGCAATCTTCAGCACGTTGCGCCCGTTTCGGATGTGGTGATCGAGCCGGGCGTTGAGCGGATCGGGGATTACGCCTTTCAGCGCTGCGGCGCACTGTGCGGAGTGACGATCCCGGAAAGCGTTCGGGAGATCGGCGCCTATGCTTTCTCAATGTGCCGATCGCTGGCGGCGCTGCGTCTGCCGGATGCACTGGAGAACCTCGGCGACGGAGCATTCTCCGACTGCGCGGCGCTCGCGGAGATGGAGATTCCCGAAGGCGTGAAGCGCATCGGACAGCTGACCTTTAAAAACTGTGCCGGAATGCGCAGCCTTCATGTCCCGCGCAGCGTGGAGTATATATGGCCGAACGCCTTCGAAGGCTGCGGCAGGCTGACGCTTTCCGGCGAGAAGGGAAGCTATGCCGAGCGCTTCGCACTGGAGAACGGCTTCCCGTTCGAAGCCGGGTGAGCGGGAGGAAGCAGGGACTGGAAATCTTTTGCCTGCTGTGCTATTCTGATATCAAACCAGCAATCGGATTGGAGGAGAGCATATGATCGTTCGCAGAAGTCCTGCTCTGGCCGTGATCGCCGTCTGCCTGCTGTTCACGGTGCTGATGTGCGGCTGCATGGGAAAGGGCGGAGATCCGTCCCAGCCGGCGCTTGTCACGCCTTCAGTTCAGAAACCGTCCGACGCGCCGCCCGCAGCGTCGACACCGGAGGACCCGCAGCCGTCGGATCCCGTTGTGACGGCACCGCCCGCGGATCCTGTCGAGCCGGAGCTGCCGGAGCTGCCGGAAGATGTGGATGCGCTTCGCGAAAAGGCGGAGAATTTCGTGGTCGTTAGCAGCACGAAGGAACTGATCGACGCGATCGCACCGGATACGGCCATCCTTGTGGAACCGGGATATTACAATCTGTCCGAATATCTGCAGGCCGCATGGGAAGACTCCGGCGAAGAATGGAACTGGCTGCAGAGCCTTCCCTATGTGGAGGTCGAGACTTACTTCGACGGCGTGGGACTTGTTATCGAGAACGCGGACGGACTGTCCATCTTCGGCCGCGGCAATACGGCTGAGACCGAACTGGTCATCGAGCCGCGCTATGCGGATGTGATACGCTTTCAGTACTGCGACGAACTCTCCCTCTCACGGCTGACTCTGGGGCACACGGAGACAGGCGAGTGCGTCGGCAGCGTTCTGCGCTTTGACCTCTGCAGCGAAGTCGACCTGAACGCAATGGATCTTTACGGCTGCGGTGTAAACGGAATCTATGCGGACAACACCTGCGATCTGCGCGTACGGGACAGCGTCATCCGCGACTGCAGCTACGGGCCGATTGATCTCACCTACATTTCGGGCGTGTGGCTGTTCGAGGATTGCGTGATGAGCGGCTCCAGCGGAGGTGCCTTTATCGATACCAGCGCAGGAGCGGAGGTAAACTTTGTACGCTGCACATTCGGGGAAAATGAAAGCAACGCGCTGTTCTTCCGCGAGGATATCACGACGGAAGACTGCGTCTGGCATGAGATCACACAGTATCCGGAGTATCCGGATATCGAGCCTGGACTGGAGGGCAATCTCAGACCCGTGCGTTTCGACGCGGAGGTTCTGGCCGACACGGCCTGGCTCGGGGAGTCCATGTATAACTTCGAAACGCAGGAGGAGACGATGCTTCCGCTGCGGCGCGAAGGCTGCAACATCGACGTGATCCTGCGCCTGAGCGCAGACGGAAGCGGCACTTTGGCGGGCCTGGAGGACGACCCGCTGCAGCTGCGCTGGGAGATGGCCGGGGACTCTGACTATTACGCGGACATCTTCATGCAGGGTGAATACGCCGAGAGCGGATCCGTAGAGCTCTATGCCGATACGGATGCTGATGAATCGCCGCTTTGGATGGAAATGTGGCTCGGCGATATCAGCGTCCGGTTCACTTACTGGGACGAAGAGTGAGCTGCAGCCAGCCATAAGAGCGCGATTGCACTGAGAGGGAAACGATACTGAATAAAGTTACCTAACTTTTGATCAATAACGGAGGAAAAAGGAAATGTTGGAGAGCAACAAGAAGAGACAGGCACTCATGGAAGAACTGGTCGGCCTGCGCTATCCTGCCGTCGCGGTGAAGCTCATGCGCGAGGGCGATGCGCTGCCCGAGGGGACTGTGCAGCCCGTAAAGGACTGGGGCAAGCACATCGCGCTGTGTCAGGCCTTCGCATTCGCCCGCCGTCAGGGCAAGATCGTATACATGGAGAAGGAAGACCACTGGTGCTGGAACCCGCTCATCACCTACGGCATGATCGACAACGCAACGGCCAAGGCAGGTTTCCGTGAGCTTTCACAGACCTGGTTCGGCGGCAACACGGCGGCCGGCGACGCGTATGTCGACAGCTTTCCGACGCTGCCTTACGGCGAGTATAAGGGCATTCTGGTCGCGCCGCTGAGCGGTGCGGACTTCGAGCCTGACGTAACGCTGATCTATTGCAAGAACGATCAGCTTCGCGTATTCCTTATGGCGATCGAGACGCAGACCCACCGCATGCTCGACAGCAGCTTCAATTCGGTCGACTCCTGCATCTATTGTGTTGTGCCGCCGCTGCGCGAGGGCAATTACCGCATCACGATCCCCGATCCCGGTGAGTACGAGCGCGCGCTCACACCTGAGGATGACATCATCCTCACTGTGCCTCACCAGCGTGAGGAGGAGTTTTACAAGGGCGTCGCGGCACAGAGCGCCAAAGGCGGCCGTGAGACTTTCTACATGACCATGAAAGAAGACTTCGCCCGTCCGGAGTTCTACAACGTGCTGTTCCGAGCCTGGGGGCTGCCTGTCAGCGAGGAGTGGGACAAGCAGGTCAAGATCGGCGGATAGGAACGGAACACCGTATACTCAGCAGCGCCGGCGCAAGTTGCGCCGGCGCTGATTATTACCGCGAGAGGTTTACATAATCCTTTGCGTGGGATCAAAGAGAATAGTTTGCAGCATACGGTGCGTTTCGAAAACGGCGGCACCGTGACGCTTTCGGACCTGGTTTCTCTGGACAGCGGCGTGTTCTGGTCCGGCGAACTGCCATTCGGCACGTATTATATCCAGGAGACGACAGCGCCCGATGGCTACCAGATGAGCTGGTACACGCTCACGATCAGCGCGGAGGGTATTTCCGAGTCCCGGCCTCCGTCCGACGATCCGCGCGCATGAGCGCGGGAGAAGACGGAATAAAGGAAATCGCTCCGGCGCTTGCCGGGGCGATTTCCGTGCGGTCGAAGGCTATATGACAGCGCTTCGATCAAAGCGAATTATCGCTATGTTCCTGTTACTGGATCTGTTCGATGTAGAAGGGGAGAAGAGGTTCAAACTTTACGCCGTACCAGTGCTCCGGATCATCCTGGGTGTTTTCGATGCAGCGGACGGTGTACTCCGCGGCTATGCCCGCAGCTTCGTAAGCTGTCTTTCCGCGCAGATAGGCGCCCACGAACGCTGAGGCGTATACGTCGCCGGTGCCGTGGCTGCCCTTGGGGATGCGGCGGTGCTGGTAATACTCGCGCGCCTCGCTGCTGCTGACGAACACACCGGTCGTCTCATTCGAGAAGCCGACGCCCGTGAGGATCACGACCTTCATTCCGGCAGCATGCAGGCTGTCAAGCATAGAGTTGATATAGGCTTCATCGTAGGTCTCCCGGTACTCCATGCCTGTCAGGAAGCAGGCTTCCGTGATGTTGGGCAGTATGACGTCCGCCTCGGCGCAGAGGGTCTTCATCTCCGCGGCATAAGCCTCGTCGAAGGCGGGATAGAGTTTGCCGTTGTCCGCCATGGCGGGATCGACAAAAGTTACGAGCGACTCCGTGCCGAGCGAAGCAAACATATCCTTGACGTAGCCGATCTGCTCCGTGCTGCCGAGATAACCGGTGTAGATCGCGTCAAAGCGGATGTTCTCCTTCTTCCAGTGCGCCGCGATCGCGGGCATGTCATCTGTCAGGTCGCGGCAGGTGAAACCCGTGAAGCCCGCCGTGTGCGTGGAGAGCACCGCGGAGGGCAGAATGGCCGTCTCGTGTCCGGCTGCCGAGAGGATCGGCAGCGCGACCGTCAGCGAGCATTGGCCAACGCAGGAAATGTCCTGCACCGTCAGAAGTTTTTTGTATGCCATAGTATCGTCTCCTTCCTGGAAATTGCCTACTAATTTAGTATGTCATTATAGACAGGCGAGTAGCGCTTGTCAAGGCTTCCAGGCATATTTTGTGGCCTTTGCCTCGGGAACGGTGCTTTCGTCCCAGCGGTGGTTATGCTCGCGGATGAAATCGGAGGTGACGTTGAAGTATCTGTGGTGCGCCTCGTTGCTCACCCTGCCGTAGCTGAGCGGGTCATCCCAGGTGCAGTCCACCACATACCAGTCGCCGTCGAGCCGGATCATGTTCCAGGCGTGTTCCTCCCATCCCTCGGAAGCACCGTCTGCCTCGCCCTGAACGGAGATGCACTCGATGCCCAGAATGTCCATGAAAAGCTGGAAGCTGGAGGTGTAGCCCTTGCAGATGCCCTTGCGGTGTACGAGAAAGCCGTACGGATTGTCGTTGTCCGGATCCTCCTCAAAGTTCGGCAGCTGCGTAAGCAGGTTCGTGTCATATTCGGCGTTGTATACCATCCAGTCGTGCACGGCCAGCGCCTTCTCACAGTCGGTCATATCCGGAGATACGCACATAGCCAGGACCGTCTGCACGGCATCGAAGATGGCGGCGTCTTTCTCCTGGAGACCGTCTGCGCTGCCGCTGCGCCAGGCGCGAAGGATGCGGGTCTCGTCATAGGTCCATTCCTCGGACGGCAGATCGGGACCGGCCGTCGGACTCGGTTCCGGAGAAGACTCAGGAGTATAGCGGGGAAAGCTCCGCTCTGTCATGGGAGCGTCCCCCGTAAAGCAGCGTTGAAATGCCTGATAAGCAGCGGACGCATCCGGACAGATGGCAAGCGCAACGGTTGTCCCCTGCCGGAAAGCGCGGGAGGAGCCGATCATGTCCGCCTCCTCCGGGAAATAACCGGTATAGTCAGCTTCGCGTCTGGCGATGTAGTCGTCAAGCGCCGTTTTCGCGGACTTCGCATCGGCCTCTGAGGCGAAGCGCAGCACCGCGATCTCCTGCGCGGATACGCCGCCGCTGATGAGCACGATCCCGTCGGCCGGCGTCAGCGCACCCAGGGCGTAAAGCTCGCTCAGGTGCTGCGTATAGAGCGCGTCGCCCGGCTCGACAGCGTACAGCGTTTCAGCGCGGCGCTGGCTGTCCAGCATCGCGCCCGCGATCTGGCGCACTGACCAGTTCTCCGGCGTCGCGTC
>JAFYCC010000021.1 GCA_017539885.1 Oscillospiraceae bacterium | reverse complement strand
GATTTGGGCAGGCCTTAGAAGGGCGTGCTCTGGTACAAGTTGCGGCAGATTCCCAACATCGTTGTGGATTCTGTCGTTTTTTCCTTGTCCGAGGCAATAGCAAAGGAGCTGCGCAAAATTTGCATTTTGCTACAGCTCCTTGAAGTCGCTAGTGCGCTATGTGTTTTTCAGGAAACGCGGATCACACGTAGTTGACGACCACGTTGGAGAAGTTGACGTCCGCGATGCCGCCGCCGGTGATGACGGAATCATCGATCTCGACCTTGCCGGAGATGACGTCCGTACGAAGCTGAGTGTACTGATCGACGGTGTAGTTCTTCATGCTCCAGGTGGCGGTGGGCAGGCCGGTGGCGTCGTTGGCAGCACCAAGCTTGGTTTCCTTGCCGCCGATGTCCTCCCAGGAACCATCATAGGCCTTGCCGACGGCCCAGGCAGCCGCAGCGCCGACGTCCTTCAGAGCGGAAGTGATGACGGTGTCGGACTGGCCAGACTGGTCGGTGTCAACGCCGACGACGAAGCCGTCGTTCGCGGAGGCAGCCGCCGTGATGGAGTCAAAGATGGAGCCGCCGCAGGAGAACACGACCTGAGTGCCGTTGGCGTACCAGCCGGAAATCAGGCTCTGCAGCTCGGCGGAGGGGGAGAAGCTGGCGCCGTACTGCCAGGTGTAGTTCATCTCGATCGTCTTGCCCAGTTCCTTGGCAGCCGCGTTCGCGCCCTGCACAAAGCCGTAGCCGTAACGGCAGCACGCCGGGTTGTCGCCACCGCCGCCGCCGGAGAAGCCAAGCTTCTCAAAGCCTTCCATGACAACAGCGTAGCCGGCAAAGTAGCCGCATTCCTGCTCCTGGAAGGAGATACCGGCAACGTTCGGGAGACCGAGGTCCCAGCCGTCGATGAAGACGAACTTGACGTCCGGATACTCTTTGGCGACGGTCTCGAGGGCGCCGGCCTGCATGAAGCCCGCGCAGACAACGACCTTGGCGCCGGCCTCGCAGGAGGCCTTCATCGCGTCGATGCGGTCGTCATCGGTTGCCTGGTCGCCGTTAGCCGGCTGATAGTACTTGTAGCTGTTGCTGTTGTTGTAGGCATACAGCTTGACGCCGTCATAGGTGCCCTGGTTGAAGGACTTGTCCTTCAGCTGGCCGACGTCGGTGACGAAGGCGACCTCGTATTTTCCGTCGGAAGAGGTCATGGTGTCGGCAATCTTGTCGGGATTGCTCTCGTTGCCCTTGGGCTGCTCCTGGGTCTTGGCTCCGCCGCAGGCGGCCATCGCAAGAACCATCACCAGAGCGAGAACAAGGGCGATCAGCTTTTTCATGGCAGTGTTCCTCCATTCATTTTTCATTTGATCCTACCGAATCTTGCTGAAAAAGCACGTTTTCACGCAGAGCCATTATAGCACCGCGGTTAGGGTGAATCAAGGAAAATCCGCCTCGTTCGAAGCGGAAACGGCAGGTTTTTTCTTATGTAAACGAACTGAAAAGCAAGAATCCGGAGAGACGGTTGCGTCCCTCCGGATTCCTCGCAGTGAATTTATGACATGGCTTTTGCCGTGTCGAGCGCGATCTCCATCATCTGCGTGAAGGAGGTCTGACGCGCCTCGGCGGACAGGTTTTCCTGCAGATAGAGGTGGTCGGAGATCGTCAGCACGGCGGCGGCGCGCCTGCCGAGTCTTGCGGCGTTCATAAACAGCCCGGCGCACTCCATCTCCACGGCGAGCACGCCCATCTTCCTCCAGGGATCGGAACTGTCCGTGCCGTCGCTGTAGAAGTTGTCGGAGCTGAGGACGTTGCCGATGCGCGGCGTGACGCCGAGCTTTCCGGCGCATTCGATCGCCGTGCGCATCAGCGTATAGTCCGCGAGAGGAGCGAAGGTTCCCGGAAGACCAAACTGGTGGGCAAAGTCGGAGTCCGTGCACGCGCCCTGTGCGATGACGATGTCCATTACGTGCAGATCATCCTGAAGGCTGCCCGCGGAACCGACTCTCAGAATGTTTTCCACGCCGTATTCCGTGTAGAGCTCCCAGCTGTAGATGCCGATAGAGGGAATGCCCATGCCGGAGGCCATCACCGTTACGGGCGCGCCTTTCCAGGTTCCGGTGTAGCCCTGAACGCCGCGGACGTTGTTCACGAGCACAGGATCGGTGAGGAAATTCTCCGCGATGAACTTGCTGCGCAGCGGGTCGCCGGGCATGAGGACGGTTTTGGCGATCTCTCCAAGTTTCGCGGTAATGTGCGGGGTGGGAATGGCCATGGTGGTTACCTCCGTTTCCAGAATCGTATTCTTGCCTCTTAATTATTACTATAGCGAAAAACGGGAAAAAGTCAAATTGCAAGGCGGCCGGAACTGTGCTATAGTTTTGGCAGAAGCGGAGCGGTGCTCCGAGAGAAATGAGGGCGAGGGGCTTTGGACATACTGACCATCGGCATCGCCGGCGGCACCGGCAGCGGCAAGACCACGATCACGCGCAGGATCCAGTCCGAATTCGGGCCGGATGTTTCCGTCATTTTCCATGACAATTACTACAAGGCGCATGATGAGCTCACGTATGATGAGCGGGCAAAGCTCAACTACGACCATCCCAACGCCTTTGACACGACCCTGATGCTGGAGCATCTGCGCCGGCTCAAGGCTGGAGAGAGCATCGAGTGTCCAATATACGACTACACTGTGCACAACCGGTCCAAAGAGACTGTGACGGTCCGGCCCACCCGCGTGCTCGTCATAGAGGGCATCCTGATCTTCTGGGACAGGGAGCTCTGTGACGAAATGGACATCCGGCTCTTCGTGGATACGGACGCCGACGTTCGAATCCTGCGCCGTATCAAACGCGACGTAAAGGAGCGCGGCCGCAGCCTGGATAGCGTCATCAACCAGTATCTGACGACGGTCAAGCCTATGCATGAGCAGTTCGTCGAGCCGAGCAAACGCAACGCCGACATCATCATCCCGGAGGGCGGGCATAATCTCGTTGCCCTGTCCATGGTCATGGAGCGCATCCGCGGCCATCTCGGCAGATAAGATGGGAGAAAAGTATGGCTAAGCTCTATTTCAAATACGGCGCCATGGGCTCAAGCAAGAGCGCGCAGGCGCTGATCACACAGTTCAACTATGAGGAACTGGGGATGCGTGTCTGGCTCATCAAGCCAAGCACGGACGACCGTGACGGCGCCGATATCATACGCAGCCGCATCGGCCTGAGCCGTCACGCGCAGGTCATCACACCCGATGAGGATATCCTTCGATCCTATGCCGCGGCAGGGGAGCACGACGTGATCATCGCTGACGAGGCGCAGTTTTTCACGCCGGAACAGATCGATCAGCTGCGGGAGCTCGTCGATGAGAAGAACCTGCCCGTGCTGTGCTTTGGCCTGCGCACGGACTTCCTGACGCACTTTTTCCCCGGCGCGCGGCGGCTTATGGAACTGGCTGATTCCATCACGGAGATCAAGACGGTATGTGCCTGCGGTTCCAAGGCCACGGTCAATGCCCGCATCGATGAGAACGGACGGATCGTCACCGAGGGCGCGCAGGTGCTGCTCGGCGGAAACGACCGCTATGTAGCCATGTGCCACCGCTGCTGGCGCGAAAAGATCGCGCGCCAGAGAGGCGACGGACGGTAACGGGAACAACCTTGAGACGCCGCACGGAATTGAAGTTCCGCGCGGCGTTTTTCCGCTCCTTATATATACTGTTTATCGGACAGTATGTGCGATATCCTGACAGCGTTAGGAAAACGTACGTAATGCTGATGCGAAACAGAAACAGAGATAAGGAGGCGGAAAATATGAAGGGCTATTACACGAACGCGGGTTATCGTGGCTGGGTCGGAGACCGCTACATGCTGTTCTCTTCGGAATCGGACTACATTGAGTACATGGAAGATTAGTTTACATAATGTGTGCACAAAGAGAAGTGCGGCTTGTTTTTGCCGGCGTGGTGGGGTACAATGACTTAATCGATCCAAGCGGAAGGGGAAGACGGCATTGTATCGCATTTTTCTGGTAGAGGACGACCGCGGTATCGCGGAGGCGATCGCGGCGCAGACGGCACTCTGGGAGATGGAGACGGTCTGCGCGACCGATTTCCGAAATATCATGGCAGAGTTCGCCGCGTGCGATCCGCAGCTCGTGCTGCTCGATATTTCACTGCCGTTCTTCGACGGCTACCACTGGTGCCGCGAGATCCGCAGCGTCTCGAAAGTTCCGGTCATCTTCATATCCTCCGCCTCGGACAACATGAACATCATCATGGCGATGAACATGGGCGCGGACGATTTCATCGCGAAACCCTTCGACCAGACCGTGCTGATGGCGAAGATCAACGCCATGCTGCGCCGCACTTACGATTTTGGCGCTGCGACACCCGTTCTGGAGCACAAAGGCGCACTGCTCAATACCGGAGACGGCTCGCTGGCTTATCGGGGCGAGCGGATCGAACTGACAAAGAATGAATTCCGCATCCTGCTCTCCCTGCTGCAGTCCAAGGGCAGAACGGTCAGCCGCGAGAAACTCATGGAGCAGCTCTGGGCTTCGGATGAGTTCGTGGACGACAACACGCTGACGGTGAACGTCAACCGTCTGCGCCGGAAGCTGGAGACGGCCGGCCTTGAAGGTTTCATCGCCACGAAGCACGGCATCGGGTACATAATCGAATGAAGACGTTCTGGAAACGATGGCTGTACAGAGGTCTGCCTGCTTGCGGCCTTTACCTGGCGTGCTGTGCCGTGTTCGCAGTGACATTTCGGATTTACGGTCTGCCGCTCGGGGCGGTGCTCTATCCCGCACTCGTATGCGCTGTGCTTTGGCTCGTCTGGGCACTGCTGCGCGCGGCGCGGGCGGCAAAAAAACATAAGGCGCTCTCCGCACTGACTGCCGCACTCACGGAGGAACTGCTGCCGGAAGCGGAAACAGTGGATGACGAGGATTACAGGCAGATCATCTCGCTCTTGCTCGAGGCACGGCGTTCGCAGGAATCGGACACAGTGCGCAGATTCGCCGATATGACGGACTACTATACGCTCTGGGCGCATCAGATCAAAACGCCGATCGCGTCCATGCGGCTGACTCTGCAGAATGAGGACTCGCCGCTTTCACGCCGACTGACGGCGGAGCTCGGCCGCATAGAGCGCTATGTGGAGATGGTCATGGCCTATCTGCGGCTCGATGCCGATTCCACAGATTACGTCCTGCGGGAGTGCGAACTCGATCCGATCGTGCGCGGCGCGGTGAGAAAGTTTTCGGGAGAGTTCATCGAGCGAAGACTCGAGCTGGACTTTCAGCCGACCGGCCATCGCGTGCTGACGGATGAGAAGTGGCTTTCCTTTGTGCTTGAACAGCTGCTGTCCAACGCACTGAAGTACACGCCGGAGGGAAAGATCTCAATCTATCTGGATCAGCCCGCCACGCTCTGCGTCTCGGATACGGGGATCGGTATCGCGCCTGAGGATCTGCCGCGTGTTTTCGAACAGGGCTTCACAGGCTATAACGGGCGGGAGGACAAACGCGCGAGCGGACTCGGTCTTTATCTCTGCAGACGCGTATGCAACAATCTCGGTCACGGGATCGGGGCAGAATCCGAGCCGGGAAAGGGCACGACCGTTCGGCTCGACCTCTCACGAAAGACTCTCAATGTGGAGTGAAAGTTACAAAACTGTAAGAAACGGGCGGGAAAATGTAAGCCGATTCGATGGCGCTGCGTTTTCCCGCCCGTTAAGATAGATGCAGAATCCGCTGGGAGGGAAACTGCATGAGCATTCTGGAAGTTCGCGACCTGAAAAAGGTCTATACGTCACGCTTCGGCACGCAGCAAGTGGAAGCACTTCGGCGTGTCAACTTCTCCGTCGAACGCGGGGAGTATGTCGCAATTATGGGCGAGAGCGGCAGCGGCAAGACGACGCTGCTGAATCTGCTTGCGGCCCTCGACAGGCCGACAGCGGGAGCCGTCTACCTCGACGGCGTGGACACTGCCTCGCTGGCGGACCGGGACGTGGCCGCGTTCCGGCGCGACCAGCTCGGCTTCGTTTTTCAGGAGTTCAATCTTCTGGATACATTTACGCTGGAGGACAACATCTATCTCCCGCTCGTGCTCGCAGGGAAGACGCACGCGGAGATGGAGAAGAGACTCATGCCGCTGGCCAGAGAGCTCGGGATCGAAGCACTTCTGAAAAAGTACCCCTACGAGGTGTCCGGGGGACAGAAGCAGCGGGCCGCCGTCGCCCGTGCGCTCATCACGGAGCCGAAACTGCTGCTGGCGGACGAGCCGACCGGAGCGCTGGATTCCCGTTCCACCGACGAGCTGCTTTCTCTGTTTGCGGCCGTCAACCGCCGCGGTCAGACCATCGTGATGGTGACGCACAGTGTAAAGGCTGCAAGCCACGCGACACGCGTTCTGTTTATCCGCGACGGCGAGGTCTACCACCAGATCTACCGCGGCAGCGATACGAACGAGCAGCTCTATCAGAAGATTTCGGACACGCTTACGGTGCTGGCGACAGGCGGTGAGCAAAAATGAAAACAGGATTCTATCTCCGTCTCGCGCTTGACGGGATGCGGAAGAACCGCCGTCTGTACCTGCCTTATCTGCTTACCGGCGCAGGGATGGTCATGATTTTCTACATCCTTTACAGTCTTGCCAACTCGCCGCTGATGCGCACTATGCGCGGAGGCGGCACCATGGGCGCCGTTCTGATGCTCGGCACGATCGTGGTCTCGGTGTTCGCGCTGCTGTTTCTGCTCTACACCAACAGCTTCCTGATCCGGCGGCGCAACAAGGAGTTCGGACTCTACAACGTCCTCGGCATGAACAAGCGCAACATCAGCCGCATCCTGTTCTGGGAGACGCTGCTTTCGGCACTGTGCGCCATCGTCGTTGGACTCGCGGGCGGCCTGCTCTTTTCCAAGCTCGCGGAACTGTTCCTGCTGCACATGGCCGGGGAGGAAACAGACTACGCACTCTCCGTTTACCCGAGAGGCATCCTGGCGGCGTTCCTGTTCTTCGGCGCGATCTTCGCTCTGCTGCTGATCATATCCCTTGCACGTGTAGGCGCGGCCAAACCGATCGAACTGATGAAGAGCGAAGCCAGAGGCGAGAAACCGCCGAAGGCGAACTGGGTGCTGGCTGTCGCAGGTCTCGTCATGCTCGGCGCGGCATATTATCTGTCGGTCAGCATCAAGTCACCGCTGACTGCGCTGCTGCTGTTCTTTATCGCGGTACTGTTGGTCATCGTGGGCACCTATCTGCTGTTTATCGCGGGCTCTGTAACATTATGTAAACTTCTGCAGAAGAACAAAAGATATTATTATAACAGCGCACATTTTGTCTCCGTTTCCTCCATGGCGTTTCGCATGAAGAGAAACGGCGCCGGACTGGCGTCCATCTGCATCCTCGCGACGATGGTACTGGTGATGCTTGCCTCGACAAGCTGTCTGTATTTCGGCGGAGAAGGGGCGATGCGGGATCAGTATCCTTATGATCTGACTTTCTCCGTGAAGTATGATGATGTGGCGTCATGCACGCCTGAGGCCCTGGAACGCCTGACCGAAACGGTCCGTCAGACGGCGGGGGGCAGAGAGACGGGGCTGCTCTCCTACTCGCTGCTGGAGATCAGCGGCGCCTTCGAAAACGGGAGTCTTGACGTGAGCGGCTACGGCCGGTATCTGGACGTGATGTCGGCGTCTGCTTCGGCGCTGGAAAAAGTGCGCACGGTGTTTGTTCTCCCACTGACAGATTACAATCGGCTTATGGGCACGACCCGGACGCTCTCTCCCGGTGAGGCGCTGATCTGGTCGAGCGCCAAGCCCTATGCCTGGGATACTTTCACGATCGAAGGCTGCCGGACGCTGCGGGTGCTGGATACGATCAAAGAACTTCCGTTCCGGTTCTCCAGCGACGAACTCTTCGTTACGGTCTACTGCGTGGTCATACCGGATTGGGCGGGATTTGCCGCTGAGCTCGACACTTACATCAAGAGCCTGAACGATACATTAGTCTACCTGGATCCGGTGCAGTCCTGCAGCTTCAATCTGCCGGGCGTCGACACGGAGGAGCAGCTCCGGATCGCGGGGGAGTGCAACACCGCTCTGTACGCTTCGCTCAATGAAGATACACAGGTGCGATGGATCGGCTATTCCAGTTATGCGGACGGCCGCAGCGACTTTTTCAGCACGTACAGCAGCCTCTTCTTCCTGGGCATTATCCTCAGCGTCGTCTTCCTCGCCGCCGCGGCGCTCATTATCTACTACAAGCAGCTTTCCGAAGGCTTCGAGGATCAGAGCCGTTTCGGCATCATGCAGAAGGTGGGCATGACCAAAACCGAGATCAAAAGCACAGTGAACGCGCAGGTACTCACGGTGTTCTTTGCACCGCTCCTGTTCGCGGGCGTCCATCTTGCCTTTGCGTTCCCCTTCGTCCAGAAGATCGTTCGCGTCTTCGGCGTGACGAACACGCCGCTGCTCATCCTGACCAGCGCCGTCTGTTTTCTCGCTTTCGGACTGTTTTACGTATTCGTTTACCGCGGAACGGCCAGAGCGTATTACGCCATCGTCAGCGACGGTGAACGGGAGTAGAGAAGACGGAAGCATGCGCGTATTTGGCGTTGCTGAATAACACAGAGAGGGCGCAGCCGCTGGCTGCGCCCTCTCTGTAACAGTGGGGTATGCTATCTTGTCGATTTGTCGTAGGGTATGCCTTCCGCTTTGGGGGCACGGGAATTCTTGGAGGTGAAAGCCAGTACCAGCAGGGTGATGACGTAGGGCAGCATGCGGTAGACATGGGCGCTCACGCCCAGTTCCACGAGCCAGAACACGCCGTCGCCGTTGATGTCGATGCTGGAATAGGCCGCCGCAACACATTTGAACAGGCCGAACAGCAGACTCGCGCCCGCGATGTTCAGCGGTTTCCAGTTGCCGAAGATCATGACGGCCAGTGCGAGGAAGCCGAAGCCCGCGACGTCACCGTTGGAAGTGCAGTTGGCGGTGGTCATCGAGTAGACGAAGCCGCCCATACCCGCCAGAGCGCCGGAGATCGTCACGCCCGCGTAGCGCATCTTGTACACATTGATGCCCAGCGAGTCCGCCGCCTGCGGATTCTCGCCGCAGGAGCGCAGACGCAGACCGACGCGCGTTTTGTAAAGGATAATTGACAGAATGATGAACAGCAGGATGCAGATGTAGGTGGCCAGATAGGTCTTGTCTAGGAAAGTGTTTCCTAAAAAGCCCAGATCCGCAGTGCGGTCATAACCGAGCGTGGATTTCTTGATCATGAACCAGCTCGCCGCGTCACCGCTGGACATCTGCAGTGTGTTCTGGTTGGCGATGATGCGCACGAAGAAGAGCACCAGCGCGGGAGCCATCAGGTTCAGAGCCGTACCGCCGATTGTCTGGTCGGCCTTGAGGTTGATGGAGGCAAAGGACAGAAGCAGGGAGAAGACAGCGCCGAGGATGGCCGCCACGAGCATCGCGAGCAGTTCAAGCCCCTGCAGCGTGACCCAGTCGCCCGCGGCCTTGGCCGCCATGAAGACGTCCGCCTGCTGCACGATGCGAACGAAAAGCACACCGATGAAGGCGCCGAAGATCATGATGCCTTCAAGCGCGAGGTTGATGATACCGCTTCGCTCGGCGAAGATGCCGGCGAGCGCAACGATCATCAGCGGCACCGCGTAAATGAGTGTCTGCTGGATCAGGAACGTCATGCCTTCTCGCCTCCTTCCTGCGCGTTGTCATCCGGCGTTTCCGCTTCCTCCGTCAATGGCACCGGCGGGTCGGAAGCCGTCTCCGCGGAAGCGGCGGCGGTGGAGGAGGTGACGGGCGCGTCCGGAATGCGCGGGGGAACGGCCTTCTTCCGGCGAACGAGCAGCTCACGGATCACCAGCGAGAAGGCGCTCAGATAAACGATCACGGCCACGATGACGTCCGTGATGTACTCGTTGTAGGCTGTCAGATTCGTCAGCTGGAGACCGACGATGTTCAGCATCGCCATGAAGATGCCGGCAAAGATGACCCCGATGGGGTTGTTCAGCGCGAGCAGCGCAACGGGGATGCCGTTGAAGCCTTCGGCAGGGAGAGACTGGTAGGTCGTCCAGAAGAACTCCGTATTGCCGGACAGGTAGTACAGCGAGGCGCCGGCACCGCAGAGCGCACCGGCAATGGCCATGCTCAGTACGATATTGCGCTTGTCACGGATGCCGGCGTAGCGCGCGGCATGCCGGTTGAATCCGCAGGCCTTGAGCTCGTAGCCGAGCGTGGTCTTGTTGATGAGGATATACATGCCGATCGCAACGACGATCGCGATCAGAATGCCGGCGTTGACCTGCGAACCGGTAAAGATCTTGTCCAGTCCGAGCTTCGGCGTGGCCACGCCGTTGAAAGTGGTCTTGTAGATGTAGCTGCTCTTGGTGTTCTCCACAACATTCTTGAAGTTCGAAATATCGAACATCCACGTTACGAAGTTGGCCGCGATCCAGTTGGTCATGATGCATGCGAGGACTTCGTTGATGTTCAGAAACGCCTTCACGAGTCCCGGAATCGCGCCCCAGACCGCGCCTGCGAGCGTGCCTCCAAGGAAAGCGATGATCCACACGAGCCACGCGGGAACGCTCGTCGTGGGAATGGAGAGCGCAAGCATCAGAGAGACCATGGTGCCGATCAGGTACTGACCGGAAGCGCCGATGTTGAACAGACCGGTCTTGAAGGCAACGGCCACGGAGAGGCCGGTCATGATTACGGGCGTGGCTCTGAAGAGCATGTTGCCGACGTTCGTGGGATTGAAACCCCAGGTGAGGTTTCCGGCGGCGTC
Source organism: Oscillospiraceae bacterium (assembly GCA_017539885.1). The sequence goes on along the minus strand of JAFYCC010000021.1, from coordinate 909 downwards.
GCGTCCGGTGCTGAGGATGCCGGCAAAGATGAGCTTGAGACCGTCAAAGGCGCTCTGCGTGGGGATCGTGCGGCTCGCGAAACCGACGATCAGCACGATAATGCCGCCGACGACAAGGCCGACCACGATCGACAGCAGAGAGGCCAGCAGTTTTCTGGTGCCGTCTTTCACTGCTCCTCGCCTCCCTTCGTGTCGCGCTTGGCGCCGGCCATGTAGAGGCCGAGTTCCTGCACGTTCGTCTGCTTCGGATCGAGCTCGCCAACGATCTCGCCTTCATACATCACGAGGATCCGGTCGGAGAGACTCATGACCTCGTCCAGTTCCAGCGATACGAGCAGGATCGCCTTGCCCCGGTCGCGCTCCGCCACGAGTTCGGCATGGATGCGCTCAATGGCGCCGACATCCAGGCCTCGCGTCGGCTGCACGGCAACAATCAGAGGCTTGTCCCGGTCGAGCTCACGGGCAATTATGGCTTTCTGCTGGTTGCCGCCGGACATGGCGCGCGCCACAGTGACCGGCCCCTGTCCGCTTCGCACGTCGAACTGCTCGATGAGCGCGTCTGTATACTCGCGCACAGCGGCGTTTTTAATGAAGCCTGCGTGCTGGAAGCGAGGCTCCTTGTAGCGCTGAAGCACCATGTTCTGCTCGAGCGTGAAATCGAGGACGAGGCCATGCTTATGGCGATCCTCCGGAATGTGGCTCATGTACTGCCCGCGGCGGCGGATGGAGAAATGCGTAATGTCCTGTCCGCAGAGCGTGACGCTGCCGCCGTTGGGCTTGTCAAGTCCGGTCAGACCGTAGATGAACTCAGTCTGCCCGTTGCCGTCGATGCCGGCGATGCAGACGATCTCGCCCGCGTGCACGGTGAGGTTCACGTCGTTGACCGCGTTGCGCTTGTGCAGATGGCTG